>NC_012796.1:4840000-5140000 GCF_000010665.1 Solidesulfovibrio magneticus RS-1
TGGGCCCGGATGATCATGGGATTGAGCAGGCCCACCTGAAACAGTTCCGCTTCCTTGGCCAGCTTGACTCCGGCGCGCAGCTCGGGGTTCATCCACATGACGTAGCCGTCGACTGGAGCCTTGATGATGCCGTCCTTGGGCACCTTGCCGATGCCCACGCCCTTACCGAAGTGGTCTTCGGCCAGCTCGACCCGATCGGTGAGGAGATCCCGGGCCAGGGAAAGCTGCTCCAAAACGGCCGATTTCTCCTTGCGAACCACCTCGATTTCCTTGGCGTTCATGGAAATGGCCTGCTGGGAGGTCATGTTACGCTGACTCATGGCCTCAAGCTCACGTCCCTTGGCGGAAAGGCGGTCGATCTCTTTGTCGGCCACGGCCAACTTGTGTTCGAGTTCCTTGATGTTGGCCGGCGAGAGCTTGGTTTTCTCGTCCATGCGCGTTTCCAAGGGAATCTCGTAGGAAGCCAGCACGTCGCCACGTTTGACATGCTGCCCAATCTGTCCGGAAAGGGTCAGGATCTTGGCGTTAAACGGCAAAAAGACCGAGAGTTTGACCGGGCTGTAGAGCTTGCCGGAAAAGGAGATGTCGGCCGGGCGGAAAGAGGAGCGTTCCGGGCTTTCGGCCGGCGCGGCCGGAGTCTGGGCAAAAGCGACCGTGGCGGCAAAGATCGATATCCCAACCGCCAGCAGCACGGCGCGACGTATCATGCGCATGTTTTCCTTGCAGTAAGGTTCAGGCGGACCCTTTGCACAGAGTCCGCCGGAAGTGTCATGCATTCCTTGAGGGGAACGCCTATCCTCAAAGCCTAGAGGCTGTCGATCATGGTCGCGTTGATGTAGCGATCCTGGAAGTCGCCGGAAATGGAACGAACCTCCAGCATGGCGGAATCACGGTCGTATTGTTTGACCAGCATGTTCTGCTTGCTGTCGAGATAATCGCCCATGGCCTTGACGATGGCGTCGTATTCCGCCTGGCCGGAATCGAACCGGAACTGGGCCTGTTGCACGGTGAGCTTTTGCAGCTCCATGGACGATTCGGCGAACTTCACTTCCGAGGTGGCGGCGCGCAGCTTGGCCAGGGCCTGCTGGAAGGTGCTCATCAGGGTAAACTCCTGATTGCGGCCTTCCACGCTCAGCTGGGTCATCTTCTTGTACTGGCGGCTGACGTCGCGTCCCTTGGTCCACCAGTCGAAGGGGAAATTGAGCGTCAGGTTGGGATACATGAACGGCAGGGTCGACGTGTCGTCCTTGTAGCTCGTGTTGTTGAGGGTGGACACCGAAGTGAAGCCAAACGAGAAGGTCGGCAGGAAATGGATGTAGGACAGGGCGATGTTCTTTTTCTGGAGCGCCTTCTCGTATTCGTGGATACGCAGGGCGAAAGAATGCTTTTTGAGCTTTTCGTCGGTGACGCCGGCCGGGTTGAAGTCTTCCAGCACCTGGCGGGGAGCGTCCTTGAGGGACAGTTCGATCTTCTGGACAAAGGGGATGCCCATGATGAACTTCATTTCGTCAAGCAGCACCGATTTGGTGGTGCGCATCTTCTCGGCTTCGGTGCGGGCCATGTTGATCTTGGTCTCGGCGATGCGCACGTCGAGCTGGGCGCCCTGTCCCAGGCCGGCCCGGGTCTTGACGTATTCCAGGTTCTTCTGGGCCAGCTCTTCCTTTTCCTTGGCCATGGCGATCATGGTCTCGACCATGCCAAGCTGGAGGTAGGTGACGCCCAGGCGCTTGAGGCCGCCGTCGATGACCTTAAGGTGGGACAGCACGGCGATGTTGGCCATTTCCTTCTTGGCCTGGACGTCAAAGGCGGTCAACAGCGGGTTCCAGGCCCCGGTGGAAAAGCTCAGATCGTATTTCTTGCGGTTGCGGTTGGCCGAGTTGCCGGCATAGACCGCATTGGAAGCGTTGATGGTATTGTACAGGTTCTGGGTCGGGTCGCTGGAGGGGTTGTCCAGGGCCGTGGCATAAGCCGTGGACGCGGCGGTGTTTTTATACTCCGGCAGACGCAGATAGAACGTCGTGCTCATGACGATGGTGGGGATGTACTGCGAGTAGGCATCTCCCACGTCCAGGCGCTTGGATTCGATCTCGATGGCGCTTTTGGTCAAAAGCGGCGACTGGGCCAGGGCCACGCGCACGCACTCGTCGAAATCGGCGGGCGAACGCAAGGTGGTGGAACCCAGGGCCAGGGCCCCTGCAGCCTTGGAAAAACTCGGCGCGGGATCGTCGGAGGCAGGCTCGGCGGGCTGCGAAGCAGCCTTGGCGACCGGAGCCGGAGCCGGCGTCGGCGCGGGCTGGGTCGTCGCCCCCTTGGTCTTGTCCTTGGTGTAGCGGTCACCGGGAGCGGCCATGGCCGGCATGGCCAGGCACAGCCCCAAAAGACAGGCAAGGGCCACGGTCAGAAGCCGTTTCCCCCCCAAAGGCGCGTTCCCCCCGGACGCCGCCATCCCCAGCCAACAGGTCAGTTTCCTGGCCATGCGCTCCTCCCCGTCGAGCGTTACCCGTTTAGATAGCCGTCCGTCAGGACGCATTTTCTCGTGCAATGTTCCGCAGTCATGGCGTCGTGGGTGACCACGACCATGGCCGTTCTCGCTTCTTCGGTGATCTTTGTAAAATACTCCAGTACACGGAGGCTGTTTTCCCGGTCAAGCTGTCCGGTGGGCTCGTCGGCCAAAATAAATTCCGGCTCGTTGACCAGAGCCCGGGCGATGGACACGCGCTGGCGCTCGCCGCCGGACAGCCGGTTGGACGGCTGGTGGACCCGGTGGTCAAGGTTGACCATACTTAGGGCCTCGCGGATCCGGTCTGGCCGCTCCCGACGGGGCACGCCAGCATAGATCAGCGGCAACTCCAGGTTTTCGTACACCGTGGAGTTTTCGAGCAGGTCACAAGTCTGAAAAACGAACCCGAGCATCTCCCGGCGAAAAATGGCCTGCTGGTCGCGGCTAAGGGACAGGACGTCCACGCCGGCCACTTGATATTCGCCGGTGCTTGGCGGTTGAAACAGTCCCAGCACGAACAGCAGCGTGGACTTGCCCGAGCCCGAAGGTCCCATAACCGCCACCATCTCGCCCCGGCGCACATGGAGATTGACGTCTTTTAAGACGGTGATCTGCCCGGCCGCCGTGACGTAGTTTTTCGTCAGGTGGTTGATGTCGATGACAAGGGCGTTGTCGTCGTTGATGTCGTAGCGGTTACTCATAGCGCATGGCGTCCACGACCTGCATCCGGCTGGCCCGGATGGAGGGATAAAGGCCCGCGCCGACGCCGAGAATCGCGGCGAATCCCAGGCCCATGAGCAGACAGAAGACGAAAAGCCCCTCGGGCGGACGCGAACCGAGCATCCGGCTCATGTATTCGATGCCCACGCGGCCAAGGATCACGCCGAAGACCGACGAGGACAGGGTGACGCACAGGGCCTCGAACAGGAACTGGTAGAGGATGTCGGAATCCAGCGCGCCCATGGCCTTTTTCAGGCCGATTTCCCGGGTCCGGCTGGTGACCGTGGCCATCATGATGTTCCAGATGCCGAATCCGCCGAGAATCATGGTGGCGACGATGGAGCTGTAGATGAAAAGCTCCACCCACCAGAAAATGCGCTGCACCTGTTTGAGCGGCTCCCAGGCCACGTTGACCCGCAGCCCCCGGTCGATCTGGTTGGCCTTGACCACGCCGGGCACGGCCTTGGCCACCGAGCCGACGTCGTCCCAGGTGGCGCAGCGCACATAGGCGCTGTAGGGCTGGGAGATGCCGACCACCCGGGCCTTGGCCGTGGTGATGGGCAAAAAGACAAAAAGCGCCCGGTCGCCGGCCCGCACGCCGCCGAGGATGCCGACCACGGTGTAGAGGTTGTCGTCAATGGACAACGTCTGGCCGATGCCCGCGTCCTCGCTGCCGAAAATCTGGCGGGCCAGATCGGCCCCGACCACGCACACCCGCGCCCCTTCCTCGATGTCGCGCTGGTCGAACAGCCGGCCGGCCTTGGCGTTAAACGAGAAGACCTTCCAGTAGTTGGCCTCGCAGCCGACCAGATTGAAGCCGAAGAGCCGGTCGTGCCAGGTGGTCACGGCACTGGTCTTGAGGGCCACGGTGGTGATGTCGAGCACCCCCGGAATGCGGGCGATGGCCTCCAGGGTGCGGTCGCGGAACCATTCCTGGCGTTCAAGGTTTTGGGGCTCGAACATGACGTTGATGATGGTCGCGCCGCCGAGCAGGTCGAGATCGTTGTTGAAATTCTTTTTGAGGTCGTTGCCCATGGTGATGATGACGATGAAACCCGCCATGCCCAGGGCAATGGAGGCAAGGACGCCGATATAGCGACGACGCTTGCGCATGACCTCGCGCACGCTGACGCGCACGAGGTCGTAATAGCGCATGGGACCAGCGCCGCGCCGACGAATGCTGTCAAGCTCGGCGACGGTGATTTTCTTACGTTTGCCTATGGCCATGCCGGATAGTTCCGCTGCGGACCCTTTGGATTTCGCCTAGCCGCCCTACAGGTAGGACAGCTTGCCCCGGGGCGCATCGCCGTTTTCCTCACCGGCGGCGGACTGCGGTTCCTCGTCCAGATCGCACTCCCGGATGCGGAATTCCTTGGCCAGCTTCTCCAGCACGGACAGCACGACGTCGAGCTGGCGGTCCTGGTGGGTGCTCATGTAGGCGGTGCGAATGAGCGCCTGGCCGCGCGGCACGGCCGGATACACGGCCGGCAGGGCGAATATCCCGGCCTCGAACAGGGCGCGGGAGAAGAAAAAGGCCTTTTCGTCCGAGCCGATGATGATGGGAATGATGGGGGAGGACGAGTTGCCGATGCGCAGGCCGATGTCACGGTAGGCCTGGCGCATGCGCCCCGTGACCTCGTGGAGCCGGTCCACGCGTTCGGGCTCCTTGGCCAGGATGTCCAGACAGGTGAGCACGGCCACGGTGTTGGCGGCCGGCAGGGCGGCGGAAAAGATCTGGGTGCGCGACTGGTAGCGCAGGTAGCGCAGCATGTCCTCGTCGTCGGAGGCGATGAACCCGCCGATGGAGGCCATGGACTTGCTGAAGGTGCCCATGATGAAATCGACCTTGTCCGTGATGCGGAAATGGTCGGCGCTGCCGCGTCCGCCCCGGCCGAACACGCCCAGGCCATGGGCGTCGTCGAGGTAGAAGACCACGTCGGGGTGGGCGTCCTTGATGGCCGCGATCTCGTCCAGGGGAGCCAGTTCGCCGGACATGCTGAACACGCCCTCGGTGACGAGGAACACGTCGCCGTCGGGGCGGGCGGCCTTGGCGTCCTCCACGCGCTTCAAAGCGTGGGCGGCGTCGTTGTGGGCGAAGGTGGCCAGACGGGCCTTGGTGTTTTTGACGCCCTCGAAGATGCTGGCATGGTTTTCCCGGTCGCACAGCACGGTGTCAGCCGGGGTGATGAGCACGCCCAAAGCGCCCAGGTTGGCGCTAAAGCCGGTGACGTGGACCACCACATGGCGCTTGCCCACGAAATCGGCCAAGCGCTCTTCGAGGTGGTGGTGCAGCACCATGTTGCCGCTTAAAAAGCGCGAGCCGCCGGGGCCGGTGCCCCAGTGGTAGACGGCCTGGGCCGAGGCGTCCATGACCCGGGGGTCGTGGCTCAGGCCCAGGTAGTCGTTGGAGCCGATCATGATGAGGCGCTTGCCGCCGACCTCGACCTCGGTGCCCCAGGTCTTGGCGATGGGGCGGAAATACGGATTGATGCCCTGGGCCGAAATCTGGGAATGCAGGGCATTGAAGTGCTCGCAGCGTTGGCGCAGTCTCATGGCGTTCGTTGATTCCTCGCGTGGTTAGGAAACGGCGGCGTCAAATATGGCTGGAATCGCCGGCCGCCGGGGCGGCCGAAGGGCCTTGCCGGTCCCCGAATATCGGTTGGGAACAACGGCCAATACGCCAAAGGCGAGGCCTTTGCAAGTCTGGGGGCCTCCGGGCCACCCGGAAAATAAACACGTGTTCACTTGGCCGCGGCCAGGGCCTCGCGGACCCGGGAGGCCAGCTGCCCAAGGAGCTTGCCGGCGGCCAGTTTGGCCCGACCGAGCTGGCCCGGACTCAAGCGGGTGAAGTAGATCTCGTCGTCCGGGGCGGCCAGTTCGAGGGAATAGTTGCGCAGCCACTGGCCGCGCTTCTTGCTCCACTCCAGATAGACCCAGTAGAACGTCGTGGCCCCGTCGGCGGCGCGGCAACGGGCCGCGCCCCAGGCGTAGGCCTCGCCGCCGCGCTCCACTTCCCGGTACTTGAGGAAATCGAAGTCTTCAAAGCGCAGCCCGTCGGCGGCGGTCATGCCCCGGGCGGCGATCTCCATGGCCTGGCGGTAGCCGTCCTTGGGAATGCCGGACAAGCCCAGGGCCGGATAGTGCCAGGCCCCGAACCACACGAGCAGGCCGACCCCGGCCAAGACCGCGCCGGCCAGGCCCCACAAGCCGAAGCGCAAAACACGGCGGGCGCTCACGGCTGGGCCTCCCCGACCGGCGGGCAGGCCCAGCCCATGCGCCAGCCGGCGGCTTCCAGACGTCTGGCCCGTTCCAGTTTCTCGGCGGCGCGCAGCTCGTCGTCCATGGCCCTGGCCCGGGTGGCCAGGTTTTTACGAACGGCCCGCACCAGGGAGTCTTCGGACACCAGGGACCCGGGCGCGGGCTTGTAAACGCCGGCGCGCAACTCGTCCAGGCGGACCTTGATCGCCTTGTCCGTGGCTTCCAGCACGTCGCGGTGGCGTTCCTTCATGATGGACGTGTTCTCGCCGTCGTTGACCAGACCGTTGTAAAAGGACTGGCGGGCAAAAAGCGTGGCCCCCTCGGGAGTCTTGAGAAAGCCCTTGTAGAGCGTGCCCCCCAGGGCGACCAGCAGCAGCAGGCGGATGATATTGTCGCGGGAAACCAGCGTTTTCATGACGCCCCCTCCCGCCGCCGCCAGATTTCGAGGTCCTTTTGGGGCGGTTCCACGGCGATGAAATAATGATGGTTGGGATCGTCGGTGCGGTTGCCGAAGGTCTCGTCCGGGAAAGGCACGGGCACGCGCTCGTAGTCGCGCTCAAAGTTCAGGCTGTCGGTGAATTCCCGGGTCCCGAACAGGAACCGGTCGCGGTTGACACGCACCACCCGCCGGCGCAGCACCCAGTCGGGTTTGACCCCCTCGGGGACGGGGCCTTGCAGGCCGCCCAGCACCCGCACCCCGGACAGGGCGAATTGCAGGGGCAGGTCGCCGTATTCGGCCACGATGGTCTGGCCGGGTTTGGCGTTGGCCGTAAAAAATCCCACAATGGCGGCGTTGACGTCGGGATAGCCGCAGACCAGTTCGGTGACGAACAGCTTGAGCGGAAAATTGTTGGAGGTGAGCATCCGGAAATCGTTTTGCCAGGGCCGGTTGACGATCTTGAGCCGCTCCATGGGATAAACGGCCAGCCAGTTGGTGGCGGCCAGCAGAAAAAAGAGCAGGACGGCCGAGAGCCTGGAGAAATTCCACAGCCGGCGCACGCAAAAGGCCAGCAAAAAGGCGCACAGCGGCAGCAGATGGGCGATGTAGCGGAAAAACCGCTGGGGAACCAGGCCCAGAAACAGCAGGCTGAACACGATGAGCACGGCGGCAAACAGCGCGAACCGTTCGGCCGGATCGGCCGGACGCTCGCCGCGCAGGGCAAACCGCCGCCAGCGCCAGACCAGATAGACCGACACCGGCAAGGGCAGGCAGAACATGCACAGGTCGGCGAAATAGAGCATGAGGTTTTCGGGCACGAGCAGCACGTCGAACATGCCGCTTTGGCTGCCGATGCGGTAGAGCAGGATGCCCGGGACCATGACCAGGGCGATGGTGGCAGCCACAAGCCAGCCCAGGCGCTTCCAGTGGAACTTCTCGGGATAGACCAAAAAGGCGGCGGCCAGGGCCGTTGGGGCGAAGCTCAAAAAGAGCAGGTAGTTGGCGTGAAAGAGTAGCGCCATGCCGGCGAACATGGCCAAAAGCGGCAGGGTCTTGCGTTGCCAGTCGGACAAAAAGGCGTCCAGGGTCCAAAGGACGAACAGCGTGCCCGGGGCGTAGTAGCGGGCCTGCCGGCCGATGAGCAGAAAGGGCACGCAGGTGGTGAGAAGGATGGCGGCCAAAAGGGCCAGATCGCGGTCGCCGAAGTGGCGGCGCGTGAGGCGATACAGCCAGTAGACGGCGACCAGGGCGGCCAAGGCGAAGGGCACGCGGCCGGCGGCGGCGTCCAAGCCGCCCACGGCAAAGCCGGCGGCCTGCAGGTAGATCTGCATCCAGGGCGACCAGCGCCAGAGATAGCCCCCGACCTTGTCGAATTCCCGCTCCTCTTCCTGGGAGACGACGTTTAGGCCGTCAAAGGAATAGGGCAGGCCGTGGACCAGGACGTTTTTGGCCAGACAGGCGGTCTCGGCCTCGTCCTGCCAGAAGGGGCGCTGGCCCAGGTTGTAAAATAGGAGAAAGGCGGCCAGGACCAGCACGGCGGCCAGTCCCCAATCCAAACGGCGGCCGGCCGCCTCGGGAGCGGCAGGCGGCGCGGCCGGGACCGGCCCGGCGGGCGTCGAGGTATGCGTCATGGCCCGCTCTCGGTACTGAAGGCGAGGTCGGATGTAAAGCCTCAGGCGTTCTCCCGCCCGGCCAGGATGCAGCGGTTCTTGCCGGCGGCCTTGGCCGCGTACAGCGCGCGGTCGGCGGCGGCGAAGAGGTCCTTTTCGGCGTCCATGGCCGGGTCCGCCTCGGCCGCGCCCAGGCTCACCGTCACCCGGGCCGCCCCCAGGCCGTCCGGCAGCGGAATGTCCAGGGCGGCCACGGCCCGGCGCAGCCGCTCGGCCGCCGTCAGGGCCGACACGCCGTCAGTGGCCGGCAGGATCACGGCAAACTCCTCGCCCCCCACCCGGTAGGCGCCGTCGATGTCGCGCAGGCCGGCCCGAAGCGCCCCGGCCACGGCCCGCAGCACGTCGTCGCCCAGGCCATGGCCGAAGCGGTCGTTGACGTGCTTGAAATCGTCAATGTCCAGGATGAGCAGCGTAAACGGCTCGCCTTGACGCCGCAGACGGGCCATTTCGACGCCAAGGCGCGTCACGAAGCAGCCTCGGTTTTCCAGGCCCGTCAGCGCGTCATGGTCGGCCCGCCGGACGAGTTCCTCCTCGGCCAGACGCAACTGTTCCACGGTTTCGGCCATGGCGTCGCGCTCCCGGGCCAGCTTGGCCATGGCCTCGCCCAGGTGCTCGCTTTTATCCTGCAGCGCCTCGGACAGGTCGGCCAGACGCCGGCCAAGGACGCCGATCTCGTCGTCGCCAAAACGCGGCGGCAGCAGGCAGGCCTCCCGTCCGCCCAGGGAGTCGGCGAAATCGGCCAACACCCGCAGCCGCTTGACGAACACCAGGCGACACAAGACCGCCGCCGCCGCCACGGCCAGGGCCACGGCCCCGGCCGAGACGCCGGCGGCCAGCAGCGCCCGGGACCGGGCCGCTTCCTGGGCGTCGCGCGCGGCCATGCCCACGAACATGACGCCGTACGGGTCGCGGCCGTCACGCTCCAGGGACAAGGTTTTATAGGCGTACAGCGTTTCCACGCCGTCCGGGTTGGCGGCCATGAACACTCCCGAGGACTGGCCCCAGGCGAACTGGCCGGAAAACAGCGCGTCGAACCGATCGCCGGGGCGCAGGGACGGGCTTGGCGGATACCGGGTCAACAACACGCCCTGACGGTCAAAAAACGCCAGAAAGGCCCCGGGCGGCATGCCGCAACGGTGAAACAGCGACTGATACCAATCCAGGCCCACGGCCACGCCCAACACCCCCGACGGCGTGCCCGAGGCGTCCAGCAGGGAATGGGCGAAATGGATGGACGGCTTGGCCGTGATCTGGCCGACGACATATTCGCCCATGGCGAAGTCCCCCCGCCGCAGGGCCTCGATGAAATACCGCCGCCCGCCCACCCGGGTTCCGGCAAAGGGCTTGACCAGCGAGAACCGCATCTCGCCGCTGACGTCGCTGGCATGGATGTTGTCGGCGAAGGGCAGAGCCTCGGCCAGCCGGGCCAGCACGGCGTCGGCCGCCTCGGGAGGGCCGTCGCGCAGCGCCGGGTCGGACGCGGCGGCTTCCAGCGTTTGCCGCACTTGGGCGGCCATGGCGTCCTGGACGGCGGCCGCCTGATAGGCGGCGCGCTCAAGCAGGCTGCGCCCCTGGGCCAGGGCATCGTCAAACATGGCGAGGGCCAGCCAGTGCTCCACGGCGACGAGGGGTCCAATGGCGACGAGGAAGACGGCCATGAACCGAAAATAGATTGTTTTGTAAAACGGGATCGTCCGCATGAAGAGCCGTCTCGATACGTCCTGCGCCGCACAGGGCGGCAAATGTCGATAAAATTTGCCCCGTCTACACGACGGCGTTGCGTTTTACAAGCCGGATTCCAGCCTGTATCAGTAAACAAAAGTTATCTTTGCTACACTAATTCCATTGTAATCATTTCCACATCACCGCCAACACGATTCGTCCTTCGGCTTGGGCGCTCCGTCACGCCTGCCGACCGGACGGCGCAGGAAAACAAGGGCGCTCCCCAGGCATCAGGGCCGCAATGGTTGACAGCACCCCCGTTTTCAGGATTAGTTCCCCGTTTGGCCGCGAACTCTCCCTTGCGCGGCGCATTCCGCCGGCCCGCCCGCGATCCGGCGACCCCCCTGGAGCGAACGCCCATGATGAACGGAAAAAAAGTGGTGGTGGTCATGCCCGCCTACAACGCGGCCTCCACCCTGGAACGCACCTATGCCGAAGTCCCCAAGGACATCGTGGACGAGGTCATCCTCGTCGACGACTGCAGCCGGGACGACACCATCAAGCAGGCCCAGCGCCTGGGACTGCGCTGCTTCCGCCATGAGCGCAACTGGGGCTACGGCCGCAACCAGAAGACCTGCTACGCCGAGGCCTTAAAGACCGGCGCGGACGTGGTCATCATGGTGCACCCCGACTACCAGTATACGCCCAAAATCATCCCGGCCATGGCCAACCTGTGCACCTGCGGCGAATACGACGTGGCCATCGCCTCGCGCATTCTCGGCGGCACGGCCCTGCGCGGCGGCATGCCGGTCTACAAGTACGTGGCCAACCGCTTCCTGACCCTGTCCCAGAACCTGCTCATGTCGGCCAAGCTGTCGGAGTACCACACCGGCTACCGGGCCTTCACCCGCGAGGTGCTGGAAGCCCTGCCGCTGTGGGAAAATTCCGACGACTTCGTCTTCGACAACCAGATGCTGGCCCAGTCCGTGTACTTCGGCTTCCGCATTGGCGAAGTATCCTGCCCCACCAAGTACTTCGACGAAGCCTCGTCCATCAATTTCCGCCGCAGCTGCACCTACGGCATCGGCGTCCTGCAGACGTCCATGCAGTTCCGGCTGCAAAAGCTCGGCTACAAGCAGTATTCGATCTTCGACAAGAACGGCCGTGGGTTGTCTAACGCCAATCCGCAGTACTATTCGGACGAGACGCCGGGCTGCACGCCGGCCAGCTAAATTCCGGCCCGGCCAGCCCTTCCAGGGTTGTCCCCCGCACGTCAAAGGTCCGCCGCAGCCAGCCGGCAAAGCGGCGGACCTTGGCGATAAACGCCTCCACCGCCGCTTTGTCCGGGAAGTGCGGACTCGCCCCCGGCAACAGTTCCGAGGAATGCCAGAAAAGCGTGAGCGCCCGCCCGCCCCGCCAGGCGTGGGCCAGGGCGGCCAGCCGCATGGTGGCCTCGGGCATCCAGACCGGATTGACCCCCAGCGTCAGGGTTTTCATGAAGCCGCCAAGCACGGCGTCGTGCCGGGACGGGAAGGCCTCGGCCAGCCTTTTGGCCAGACGGGGCGTGCCCGGAACCAGCGGCAGCTGGGTGGTCGGCGCTTCGAGCAGCCGGCCCGCGCCGCTTCCGTCCGGCCCCTCAAGACGCAGCCAGTAGGGATCGGCCGGGGCCAGGAAATGGTCCGGCCCGCCCGGCACGTGGCGCAAGGGGGCCACGCTGGAATCCACGGTGAAGCCGACCTCGGGCAACACGGCCATGGCCCGGCGAAAAAGGTTCCAGCGGCCCATACGGAACGATCGGGCCGGAGAACCGGTGAAATCGGCCACGGCCGCCTGAAGATTTTGGAGTTTGTCCCTAAAGACCGCCACCGGCATGACCGAAGTGCTCACAGGTTCCGGCCAGGGCATGTCCGGGAAGGGCGGCGTGTTCCAGGGGTGCAGGTGGGCACCGAGTTCCCCGCCGACCCGGGACAGGACCCCGGCCAGCACCTCAAGGCTCGGGCCGTGACGCAGCACCGGGTAGTCGCACAGAAGCGTCAGCGGCAGCCCGAACTCGGCCGGCAGGAACTCCAGGCGGCGAAGCTCCGGGATGTTGGACAGCCCTGCCCCTTCCCGGGGATAGCTCCCGGAAAACAGGCCCTCTTCCTCCACATCCAGGCTGACCACCACGGCAAGCGGTTTTTTCCCCACGACGTCCCTCCGGGGCGCGCCGGCCAAGCGATATCCAGGCACGGCTTTTGCTTACGTTCAATGTCGCTACGAGGCCGACACAGTGCTTGACATGCCTCGCCCAGGACTATTTTTATCCCTATGGCCTTACAAACTTCCCCGACCGACGCCGGTCCGGCTCCCGCCCGCCGCATCTCCCTGGCCGCCCTCGAACCAGGCATGGTCCTAGAAGAAGACGTGGTGCGCGACGACGGGGCCCTGCTCGTGCCGCGCGGCACCGTGCTTACCGAGCGCCTCATCAGTCTGCTCCACGCCTGGCCGGTGCGCCACCAGACGACCTGCGTCCTGGCCCAGGGCCAGGGCACAGGCCCCCAGCCGCCCTGCCAGCCCGAAGCCGAGTCCCTGGACCTGACGGCGGCAGCCGCCGCCCTGGAGCCGCGCTTCGTCCACTGCGATCTGGAAGAACTAGGCCAGGCGGCGCTTTTTGCCCAGTCCCTGCCCCGGGCGGCCCGGCTGCTGCGGGCCAGGGGGCCGCATTGCCTGGACCTGCCCGGCCCCGTGGCCCCCGAAGCCCTGCCGCCGGCTCCCACCTCCCCGCCGCCGGGGCCCATGGCCATCATCGAGGCCGATCCCAAGCTCACCTCGCTGCCCGACGTCTTCGTGCGCATCAGCGAGGCCTTAAACGATCCCAACAGCACGGCCAAGGAAGCGGCCGAGGCCATCGGCAAGGACACCAGCCTGTCGGCCAAGCTGCTGCAACTTGTCAACAGCGCTTTTTACGGCTTTCCGGTAAAGGTCGACACCCTGTCCCGGGCCGTCACCATCGTGGGCAGCCGCCAGCTCACCACCCTGGCCCTGGGCATCTCGGTCATCGGTCTGTTCAAGGACCTGCCCGAAGGGCTTGTCAACATGCGCGATTTCTGGAAGCACAGCATCGGCTGCGGCGTCATCGCCTCCAATCTGGCCCAGGCCGGAACGAACGGAACCGGGGGAACGGTGGAGGTGGAACGGCTGTTCGTGGCCGGCCTGCTCCACGACGTGGGCCGGCTGGTGCTCTACCGTAACCTGCCCCGGCACACAGCCCATGTGCTGGCCATGGCCCGCGACGAAGGCATCCTTTTGCGCCAGGCCGAGCGGGCCATGCTGGGCTTTGACCACGCCACCCTGGGCGGCATGTTGCTGCGGCGCTGGCGTTTCCCGGAAAACCTGGAACAGGCCGTGCGCGGCCATCACGGCGGCCAGGTCGCCATGGGCCGGACGCTGCCGGCCATGATCCATCTGGCCGACGCGGCGGCCGGCTCCCTGTGCATCGGCTCCAGCGGCGAGGTTTACGCGCCGCCGCTGTCCCCGGCGGCCTGGACCACCGTCGGGCTGACGCCCGAGGCCCTGGCCCAGGCCCTGGCCGTGGCCGAGGGCCAGGCGGCCGAAATCATCACGCTGTTTTTGGCCGAGGAAGCCTAGGGGCGGAGCTTTTCGGGCATCCGCCGCCCGGCAGGGGGCAGCCCCCGCACGCACGACAAGGCCGGCTCCACGGAAACGGGAGCCGGCCGGTCTTTTTCCATGAATGCTGGACTGGCGACCGCCTAGACGATGGTGGATTTGCCGTCGCGCAGCTTGCCGACCAGAAAGCCGATGGCGATGCCGAGGATGCAGCTGCCGATGCAGCTGATGCCGAAGATGGCCACCAGATCGTTGACGTCGCCGATGATCTTGCGGCCAAACAGGATGTGGAAAAACCCGTAACAGATCCAGATGATCATGCCGGCGTGAAAGCCGAAGAACAGCCCGTCCATCATCCGGTCGTGGACCTCGACGGACTCGATGTACTTGTAGCAGATAATCTGGGCCACCACGCCAAACAGGGTGATGGACCCGAACGAGGCCAGTAGCTGGATGGCCATGGCCACCATGGTGGCGTGCCAGGGGTCGCCCTTGCGCAGGGAGACGATGATCCCGGGCATGAGGCCAAGCAGCCACAGGCCGATGATGCCAAGCCCCTGATGGTGTCGCAGGGCCTTTTTCCAGATCGCATCCAAACGCTCTCGCATGGTCCGCCTCGTGTAAAAACGGCCGCTCGGGCCGGCCTGCCCCGCCGGATAGGGCGGGGCACAAACAAAAAGCACGCCGGCCGCGTTGTCAAGCGGCGTGGAAAACGTCATACTGGCTGCAAGCGTGGGAGGCAATGCGTTTTGCACAAACCGGCCCTCCCTCCCCCGCGCCCGGACACCCATGGAAAACGCTCCCGACGACGTGCGGACCGATGCCCGGCCGCCGCGCATCCTTATCGTCGACGACGAAACGATCAACGTCGAAACCCTGGCCTGGATGCTTAAGGAAGCCGGGTTCACGCCGCTACGCGCCGCGTCAGGGCCGGCCGGACGGCGCATGGCCGCCGACGAACAGCCCGAGCTCATCATCCTCGACATCATGATGCCCGGCGAATCCGGTTTCGAGACCTGCGCCAAGCTCACCGCCGACCCGGCCACCACCGACATCCCCATCATCTTCATCTCGGGCCTCGACGACGTGGAAAACAAGGTCCGAGGGCTCAAGCTCGGGGCCGTGGACTACATCACCAAGCCCTTCGCCCGGGAGGAAGTCCTGGCCCGGGTCAAGATCCACATCCGCCTGCGCCGGGGGCTGCGCGCCCTTCTGGCCGAACAGGCGGCCAAGCTGGCCCAGATCCGCGACGCCCAGCAAGCCATCCTCGTGTGCCCGGACGACATCCCCGAAGCCCGCTTCGCCGTGCGCTACGTGCCGGCCCTGGAAGCCGGCGGCGACTTCTACGACGTCTTTCCCTGGAGCGAGACGGTCATGGTCTATTTCGTGGCCGACATCTCGGGCCACGACCTGGGCGCATCGTTTGTCACCTCCTCGCTCAAGGCCCTGGTGCGCCAAAACGCCAACCCGCTCTACACCCCCGTCGAGACGCTCAAGAATATGAACAGCGTGCTCACGTCGTTTCTGCGCGACGGGATGCACCTCACCGCCAGCCTGATATTCCTCAACCGGACCCGTTCCCGCCTGACCCTGGTCAGCGCCGGCCACCCCGCAGCCATCAAGGTCGGCCCGGATGGCACGGTCGAGACCCTGGCCTGCGAAGGCGACGTGCTGGGCGTGTTCGAGTCCGTCCAGTGCGGCCAGATCGAGTGCGCGGTCTCCCCCGGCGACCGGCTCTACCTCTACACCGACGGCCTCATCGAACGCTTCGGCCCCAGCTCCCGGGGCCGGGAGCAGGGCATAGCCGCCCTGCAGGACGCCTGCCGACAGGCCGCTGTCCTGCCCCTGGCCGAGGCCGTGGCGGCCGTAAGCGCCGCCCTTTTGCCCGAAGCCGGCCCGGTCCAGGACGATGTGGTCCTCATGGGCATCGAGGTCTGACGGCCATGTTCGAGGCCCAAACTTCTCCTGACGGCCGCGCCCTGCGCTTTTCCGCCACGTTGGCCATGCTCGACCGGGCCGTGGACGAGGCCGTGGCTTTTTTGGCCTCCCGGCAGGCCCAGGGCAGCCTTTTCGACGTCAAGCTGCTGCTGCGCGAAGCGCTTTTAAACGCCGTGCTCCACGGCAGCCGGTCCGATCCTCTGCGCCAGGTGACCCTGACCCTGGGCTGCGCCGATGGGCAGCTCACCGCCGTGGTCGCCGACCAGGGGCCGGGCTTTGACTGGCGCGCCGCCGCCGACGATCCGCCCTCGCCCGACGCCGAAAGCGGCCGGGGACTGACCATCATGACCCTTTACGCCGACGACGTGCGCTATAACGCCGCCGGCAACCAGGTGACCCTCGTCAAGGCCGTGCCGGGCCTGACGGGTCCCGCATCCGCCCCGGAAGCCCCCGGGGACGACACCGACCGGAGCCCTGCCATGTACGACATCCGCACCATAGACGGCCGCACCGTTCTCACCCCGGCCGGCGACATCGTGGCCTCGGCCGCCGACGGGCTGCGAAACGCCGTCAAGGACCTGCTGCCGGGCCTCGACGGCCCCTTCGCCATGGACCTCTCCAAGGTGGAGCTCATTGATTCCGTGGGCATCGGCCTACTCATCGCCGTCCACAACTCCCTGTCCAAAAAAGGCGGCCGTCTGGCCCTGGACCACGTCAGCCCGGACCTGGCGGCGCTACTTCGCACCATGCGCCTGGACAAGCATTTCTCCATCCAACCGGCCTGATCGCCAAGGAACTGCCATGGACCAGCTGGACGACGAAATCCTGGTCATGTTCATCGAGGACTCCCGGGAGCATCTCGGGAACATCGAGACGGCGCTCATGGACATGGAGCGCCACGGGGCCGACATCGACGAGGAGCTGGTCAACACGGTGTTCCGGGCCGCCCATTCCATCAAGGGCGGAGCCGGCTTTTTAAACTTGGCCAACATCCGGGAGCTGGCCCACCGCCTGGAAAACCTCCTGCACATGATCCGCAGCCGCGAACTGGCCCCGGACACCCGGATCATCAACCAGCTCCTGACCGGCTTCGACCGCCTGCTGGCCCTGGTGGAGCTGGGTCCCCAAAGCGACGCCGAGGACATCGGCGAACTGCTGGCCGCCCTGTCCGGGGTGGCCGAGGAGCATTTCACCACCGAGCAACGCGCCCAGGCCGCGGCCAAGGCCATCATTGCCCTGCCCGGCAGCGCGGCTGCCTTCGAGGCCGACGAACTGAGCCTGCGCCAGGCGGTGCATGGCGGCAAAAACCTCTATCTCGTGGAGTACGACCTTATCCACGACGTCCAGGCTCGGGGCAAAACACCCCTTGACGTCATCACCACCATGGAGTCGAGCGGGCTTATCGTGGACTGCCGCATGGAACTCGCGGCCGTGGGCGACCTCGACGCGCCGCCGGTCAACCGCATCCCCTTTTACGTGCTCTACGCCAGCATCGTCGAACCCGACATCGTGGGCTACCTGTTCGCCCTGGACGTCAGCCGCATCCACCCTGTGGATCTGGACGCCCTGCTGCCGCCGGCCGCCGCCGCGGTCCCGGACGCCCCCGCCCTGGCCCCGGCCCGGGAATTTGGCCCCTGGCTGCTGACCGACGGCCGGCAGGCCGCCGAGGTGCGCCTGGCCCCGGGACAGCTCCCGGAGGCCGCCGCCGCCCGGGAGGCCCTGCTCGCCGCCCTGGCCGCCGGGCGCGACACGCTGCTCGTGTGGCCCCAGGCCCCGGCTTGCGATCTGGCCCTGCTGCAAGTCCTGATCGCCGCCGTGCGCAGCTTCGCCGCCCGGGGCCTGGCCCTGTCCCATGGCGACGCCCCGCCTCCGGCCCTGGCCGAAACCGTCCGACGGGCCGGCCTCGTCCCGCAGGATCTGGCCGACGCCGGACTGCCCGGCGAGCTGTTCGCCACGTCGTTCCAGTAACCACAGGCTGCCCGGCATGGCCGCATAACACGCCTTTGACTGCCTTCGCCGCCTCTGGCGCGCCGGAAACAAGGCAGGCCCAACGGAGGAACGGATGGCTTTTGACGCCGAGACCCGCGCCCTGTTTCAAGAAGAAGTGGCCGAAAACCTCGCCGAACTCGACGGGGCGCTGCTGGAACTGGAAAAAAATCCCCGCGACCACGATCTGATCGATCGGATCTTTCGGGCCGTGCATACCCTCAAGGGAGCCTGCGACATGTTCGGCCTGGTCCAGGTGGTGGCCCTGGCCCATGACCTGGAATCGCTTTTCGACCATGTCCGGGGCGGCTGGCGACGGGTGAGCAAGGAACTCCTCGACGCCGCCTTTGCCGCCAAGGACCGCTTCGCCGCCATGCTGGCCGAAGGGGCCGACCCCGAGGCCGAGGCCGACCCGGCCCTGGCCCAACGCCTCAAGACGCTGCTGCGCACCACGGACATGCCCGACGAGGAACCGGCCGGGCCGGCTCCCGGCCCGGCCACGCCCGCTGCCGACAACAGCCAGGACGACGCCGAACTGGCCGCCGTCCTGGCCGGCATCCTGCCGGAAGCTCCCCAGGCCCCCCATGTCTGGGACATCGTCTTCGCCCCCTCCGACCCTGGCCATCTTTCCTGCAGCGACCCCCTGGCCCTGCTCGACGAGCTGCGAAGCCTTGGGCAGGTGGAGACGCGCTGCGACATAAACGCCGTACCGGACCTGGAAGCCCTCGACCCGACCGACTGCCGGATGCGGTTTTTCCTGCGCCTGACCACCGGACCTGACGCCAACGCCAACGCCCTGCGCGACGTATTCCTGTTCCTGGACAACCCCGGCGATGTGACCATCACCCCGGCCGAGGCCGACGCCCCCAGGAACTTGCCGGTTCCGGCCGCGGCCGCGCCTCGCCCCTCGGCCCAGGCCCCGCAGCCGGCTGCCGCACCCCAGGCCGCACCGCCGGCCGCATCGCCCCAGCCTGCTGCGGCCGTGGCTGCCACGCCGCCGGCCCCGGCCACAGCCCAGACGGCTTCGGCCCCGGCCACCAAACCCGAGGCCGCTGCTGCGCCGCAAACCGCGCCCAGCGCCGAGGCCAAGGCCGCGCCCCAGACGGCCAAAAAAGACGCCATGCAGAGCCTGCGGGTGGACGCCGGCAAGCTCGACGATCTGGTCAATCTCGTCGGCGAACTGGTCATCGCCCAGGCCCGGCTCACCCAGCTGGCCGGGAGCCTGGGCCAGCCGGCGCTGACCAGCGTGGCCGAGGAGATCGAACGGCTGTCCAACGAGCTGCGCGACAATACGCTGGGCATCCGCATGCTGCCCATCGGCACGACATTCAGCCGGTTTCGGCGGCTGGTGCGCGACCTGTCCTCGGAGATGCGCAAATCCATCGAACTCGTCACCGAGGGCGGCGAGACGGAACTCGACAAGACCGTCATCGAGCAGCTCAACGATCCACTGGTGCATCTGCTGCGCAACAGCATCGACCACGGTATCGAATCCCCCCAGGACCGGCTGGCCGCCGGCAAGCCCGAGGCCGGGACCATCATCCTGTCGGCCGAACACGCCGGCGGCGAGGTGGTGCTGACCATCATCGACGACGGCAAGGGCATGCAGGCCGAGCGCATCCGGGCCAAGGCCGTGGAAAAGGGGCTTATTCCCCCGGACGCGCGCCTAACCGACGGCGAATGCTTCAACCTGATTTTCCTGCCTGGCTTTTCCACGGCGGACAAGGTCACCAGCATCTCGGGCCGGGGCGTGGGCATGGACGTGGTCAAGCGCTCCATGGACGCGCTGCGCGGCAAGATCGACGTGCAAAGCGAACCGGGCAAGGGCACGCGCATCACCATCCGGTTGCCCCTGACCCTGGCCATCATCGACGGGTTGCAGATCAAGGCCGGCGAGGACCAGTACATCATTCCGCTGTCCCTGGTGGAAGAATGCGTGGAACTCTCACGCGACGGCGGCGACGGGACCCGCCGCGGCCGCACCATCCAGCTGCGCGGCGAAATCGTGCCCTACATCCGGCTGCGCGAAGCGTTTGAAATGGAAGGACTGCCCCCGGCCATCGAGCAGGTGGTGGTGACGCGATTCGAGGGCGAGCGGGCCGGCATTGCCGTGGATCAGGTGCTTGGCCAGCAACAGACGGTCATCAAGAGCCTTGGCAACTACATCGGCTCGGTGTCCGGCATCTCCGGGGCAACCATAAACGGCGATGGCACCATGTCGCTTATTCTCGATGTGCCGTCACTTGTGGCTTCCGTGAAGCGTTCGGCAGCCTGAGGCCGATTTTGCAGTCTGGCTGCCGCCACGTTGCGTCGCGCTTCGCCGCCGCAGCGGAAACCATCGTACCCAATACGCTCCGCGCGCGAGACGAGGACGCCAAACGCGCGCGCCGCATTGACCACGCGCCCCCGGGCCGCTACACTCGGCCAAATTGACAGGATGAGGAACACCATCGCATGTCCAACGACCCGTATGCCCTGTTCGCCGATTTCGTGGCCCGCAAAAAACTCAAGATGACGCCCCAGCGGCGGCAGATTCTCGACGTGTTCCTGGCCGAGGAAGGGCACCTCACCTCCGAGGAACTCTACCAGAAGGTCAAGGCCGACCATCCCGGCATCGGCCAGGCCACGGTCTACCGCACGCTCAAGCTCCTGGCCGACTCCGGTCTGGCCAAGGGCGTGGAGTTCGGCGACGGGGCCATGCGCTACGAGATTCTCTACGGCCAGACCCACCACGACCATCTCATCTGCGAAGCCTGCGGCGTCAACGTCGAGGTGGTGGACCCGGCCATCGAACAGCTGCAGGAAGAGGTGGCCCGCCGCCATGGCTTCACCCTGACCGCCCACAAGCTGTATCTTTACGGGCTGTGCCCGGAGTGCCGCAAAAAGCGCGCCTAGCCCGGCTCTTTGGCTCAGAAAACCAGCGCGGCGGCCCCTGTCCGGGGCCGCCGTTTTTTTGCGTCGCCAAGACGCGGCCGCTTAGCCCTCTTCCGGCGCGTCGTCGTTCTCGTCATCGTCGCCCTCGGCCAGGGCCGGGCCGTCGCCAAGCTCGGCCAGTCCGGCCGCCGCCAGTCCCTCGGCCCAGCCCCCGGGACGGCCGGCGCATTCGGCGAACACCCGGCTGGGGCAGCAGGCGCAGCGTTCGGGGTCCAGCCGGGCCACGATGCCGGCAATGGCCGATTCCTTGTCGCGAAAGACGTTCTCCGCCCCGATGCGGGCCAGACAGCCGCCGCGCGTCAAGAGCTCCATGACCTCGCCCTTGAGCGAACAAAAAAAGATCTCCCGGCCCGAGAGCTTCATGGCCCCGGCTTCGTGAAACAGCATGTGGCAGCCGCCGGCGTCGATGAAGTTGATGCCCGAGCCGATGATGAGGATGTGGCACTGTTCCGGGCTTTTCTCCACGATACGATGGAGCTCTTCGGCGATGTGGTTGACGGCCCCGAAAAAGATGGAGCCGTCCAGGCGCAGGATCTTGAGCTGGGGGCATTCAGCCAGCTTCTTGCGGCGCACGTTGACCAGGGCGTGCCGGGAGGAGGCAGGGTCCGGGGCCAGGGTGATGAAGTGGGGGTGGCTGGTGCGACGCAGATAGAGCAGAAGCGACAGCATGACCCCGGCGTAGATGGCGAATTCCAACCCGACGAACAGCGTGGACAAGAACGTGGCCGCCAGCACCCCGGCCTCGGACCGGTCGGTGCGCAGGATGTGGCGGATGGCCTTGGCGTTGACCAGCCCGGCCGCCACCAGCACGATGACCCCGGCCATGGCCGCGATGGGCAGGTAAGCCGTGGCCGGCGCGACCAAAAGCACGACCAGGGCCAGCAGCACGGCCGAGAACACGGCGGCCAGCGGCGTCTTGGCCCCGGCGTCGAAATTGACGCCGGTGCGGGTGAACGACCCCGACGAGGCGTAGCCCGAAAAAAATCCGCCGGCGATATTGGCCAGTCCCTGGCCGATGAACTCCTGGCTGTTGTCGATATGCTGCTCCGAGCGCACGGCCACGGCCCGGGCAATGGACACGGCCTCGGCCAGCCCGAGCATGGCCACGGCCAAAGCGCCCGGGAACAGCACCCGGAAGGTGTCGAGGTCGATTTCCGGCAGCGACAGCGGCGGCAGGCTGGCCGGCAGCGCGCCCACCAGCTTGGCCCCGTGGCCGGCTCCGTTAAGGACATGGCACAACAGGCTGCCGGCAATAAGCGACAGCAACAGGGCGGGGCAGCGCGGCCACAGCCGCCGCAACACCAGGGCGACAAGCAGCGTGGCCCCGGCGATGAGGGCCACGTGGCCGTTGACGGCCGGCAGCTGCTGGAAAAAGGCCAGCCAGGTTTCGAGAAAGGAGCCGCCGCGCGGCAGGGTGACGCCGAAAAAATGCCCCAGCTGGCTGGTGGCGATGAGGATGGCCGCGCCGGCGGTGAAGCCCGTGACCACCGAATGGGACACGAAATTGACCACCCCGCCCAGACGGGCCAGGCCCAGGCCGAACTGGACCAGGCCGGCCAGGACGGTCAGCGCCAGCACGAGCCGGATGTAGTCCGGCGAGCCGGGCGGGGCGAGCTGGCTGACGTTGGCGAAAACGACCAGGGAGATGGCCGTGGTGGGGCCGGAGATGAGGTGCCAGGACGAGCCGTAAAGGGCGGCCACGATGACCGGGACCATGGCGGCGTAGAGGCCGTACTGGGGCGGCAGCCCGGCGATGGCGGCAAAGGCCACGCCCTGGGGCAGCACGATGACCGCGCCGGTGAGTCCGGCCCACAGGTCGGCCGTGAGCGTGCGCCGCCCCACCCGGGGCCACCAGGAAAGAAAGGGGAAAAGGCGCGGCAAAAGCCGCAGCAGCGGCTCGAATCGCGACGGGCGGCGGGGCAGATCGCAGTGTTCCACAGGGCGTCTCCGGGAGGGGTGTATGGTAACGACCATACCCGGGAAGCGGCCGGGGTCAAGGCTTGGGGCGTGTTTCGCCTTCCCGGCCGCCGGGCGCGGCGCAAGCCAAACAATACGCCCCGGCCACCCCGGCGAGCTCCCCCAGTCCCGGGGGCACGATGTACTCGGCCACTCGGGCCGTCAGCCGCTCGTCGGGCAGATACCCGCCCAAGGTCGCCACGAACCGCTCCCGGACCTTGGCGAAAAAACCTTCCTCGCCGAGCCGGCCGCCCTTGGGCACGCTGCCGCCGAGGATGATACGGCGCGGCGACAAGGCGTAGGTGACGGTCGCCAAGGCCTCGGCCACGTAGGCCGCCTCATGCTCCCAGGCCGGATGATCGGCAGACAGGTCCTCGGCCGCCGTCCCGGTCCGGGCCGCCATGGCCGGACCGCTGCAAAGCCCCTCCCAGCAGTCGCCGTGGAACGGACAGACCCCGGGAAACACGTCCCCGGCCAGACGCCGCAAGCCGATATGGCCCATTTCCGGGTGGGTCAGCCCATGGAGCAGCCGGCCGCCGGCCAGTCCGCCCACGCCGATGCCCGTGCCGATGGTGACGTAGAGGAAATCGTCCAGCCCCCGGGCCGCGCCCCATTCCCGCTCGCCCAGGGCCGCGCCGTTGACGTCGGTGTCGAAACCGATGGGCCGGCCCGGGAAAGCCCGGCCAAGGGCGCCCAGGAGATCAAAGCCGCTCCAGCCCGGTTTGGGCGTGGTCATGACCCGGCCGTAGTCGGGCAGGGCCTTGTCCAGGCAGACCGGGCCAAAGGAGGCCACGCCCAGGGCGGCAAGGGGCGCGCCGCGCCGGTCCTCGCGGGACTTGAGCCAGCCGGCCACGGCGGCCAGGGTGGCGGCGGGATCGTCGCCCGTGGGAAAAACGGCCCGGTTCTCCGGTCGCCGGATGTCGTCAAGGCCGGCCCCGACGGCGCAGACAAACTTCGTTCCCCCGGCCTCGACGGCTCCCCGAAAAGCCTTTTCGCCCATGGCTCAATACATCCCCTTGCCCTTTGTTGAATACGGTTGCCTTATGGCGGAACAGGCCGCCCGACAAGGGGTATGACGAGGACTTTGAGCCTGAGGCCCGAAGCCATTGGTTTTTCCCCGCGCTTTGGCTATCGTGACGGCGCGGCATGGTCGCCAAACGGACCATGCCGCGCCGTCACGGAGAAGCCCTATGCTGACCATGGCCTGCGTCGGATCGACCAATTTCCTCGGCTGCCTGCCCAAGGACGCGTTTGCCGTCGTGTCCGTCACGCCGCCCGCTCTCCAATGCCGCACCTGGGAGGCTATCCGGGCCGCCTGCGGCCGGTCGCCCGACATCGTGGCGTACTTTGACTACAGTGCGCCCCCGCCCCTGCCCGGAGTGGAGCATTTCCCCTGCCTCACCGTCTTTGGCTGCGTGGACAGCCACATCCACCATTGGTATCCGACCTATGCCCAGGCCTTTGACCTGTGCACGGTGAGCCTGCGCGACCATCTGTCGGCCTTTCAGGAAAACCTGTCCCCGGACCGGGCCATCTGGCTGCCGCCCGCGGCCGAAGCCGTGGCCGCCGAATCCCTGCCCCGGGAGGAAGACAAGGACATTGATCTGCTGTTCGTCGGCAAGGTGGACGCCGATCTGACCCCCGGCCGGGCGGTCCTGCTGGAGCAGCTCGCCGCCCTATTCCCGGGCCTTGTCGTCACCCAGGGGAACTGGCGTAAACTGTTCCCCCGGGCGCGCCTCGTGCTCAATATCGCCGAACACGGCGACCTCAACTTCCGGGTCTTCGAGGCGCTTTCCGTCGGCTCCTGCCTGCTGACCCCCGAGATCGGCCACGGCCTGACCGAGCTGTTCACCCCGGGCGAGCAGCTCTTCACCTATCCGCCGGAGGACCTGGACAGCCTGGCCGCCCTGGTCCGCGAACTGCTGCCCGACCCGGCCAGGCGCGAGCGCGTGGCCCGGCAAGGCCTGGAAGCCATGCGCGCCCGGCACAGCCCGGCGGCCCGGGCCGAGCGGTTCGCCGGCTTTGTCACGGCCCAGCCGGCCCAAGCCCTGATCCGCCAACGGCTGGAGGCGTCCCGGGAACTTCCCGCCTCCCTGCGGCTGCTCTATCTCCACTGGGCCGAGGCCCTGCCTGGCGACCCGCGCGCCGCGCTCTACCTGGAAGCGGCCAAGGGCCGTCTGCCCGCCGGATCCTGCGGCCTGTAGCCGGGCGGAGACGCCAGCCGGCAACCCGCTACCGCGATCTCACCCCTTGCCACGACGGCCAAAGGGCCTTACAGTTACGGTACCTTTCTCCATGGACGGAGCCGGTCCCCGAAGCACGGGGCCGCGAGGGCAGGCACGCTCGTGTCCCCGTCGCGTGGCGCTTTTGCGCCCGGAGTCCGCCCATGGCCGCCATTGCCGCCGCATCGCCCATTGGGGCCTATCAGCGCGAGGCGTCTCGATTGACGCCCGCCGCGCCGCGCGTGCCCGGCAAGGTCATCAGCCGCGAGGCCGGACTGTCGTTTGGCCCCTTTTCCCTGCGCTACTCGGCCACGGACTACGAATTCGACCTCTCGGGCACGCCTCCCCAGACCAGCTTCGTCGACGCCCTGGACGCCGCAGCAGCCAGCGCGCTTTTGGCCGAAACGCCGGCCCTGGGCCAAGCGCCGCCGCCCAACGCCTACACCCGCCGCCAGGCCCTGGCCGGCTACGCCACGGCCGCCGCCGTCACGCCCCAGACCGCCTCCGGCCCGACCATGCTGTCGCTGCGGGTCTGACTTTTCCCCCGCCGACACGACCCGTCCCGAGAGTTTCCGGCCTGCCCTGTGTCCACGCCGCCACATCGGGCGCGCCGACGCAGCGAGTGGCCGTCAACCTGCCTGAGGCAGTCTCCCGCGCGACAACCTGGGCACGATGCCGCCCACGCAGTGGCAATACTGCCGGTACTGCTCGCCGAAACGCGACAACAACCAGACTTCTTCATGGGGAATGCACAGCCAGTAGAACACCCCCGCCACCACCGGCGTCAAAAGGGCCAGCAGCGTGCCTTGCATGAGCGCCAGTCCGGGCACGATGCACCAGATCCAGGCAGCGTAAAGCGGATGGCGCACCACGGCGAAAATGCCGCGCGTGGCGAGCTGTCCGGCGTCGATGGCTTTGTACACCGAAAACGTGCCCAGGGCGTAAACCACAAAGCCCAGGGCGAGAAGCACTCCGCCCACGGCCAGAGCCAAGCGTTCGGGGATAAGGCGGTCGCAAAAGGATTCGATCAGGATGGCGTCGTAGACGATGGCGAGCAGGCCGTAGCAGATGGTGGCGCGGTAGAGCATGGTTCCCATTCCCCAACGATTCATGGCCTCACCTCCGGGGGGTCATGATTTGCTTGCACCGAAAATCCCCTCGCTTGTCAAGGGGGGCCTTGACAGCCCCGGGCTTCCTCGGCCACCAAAAAACAGCCGTGTCCATCCAAGTCGTACGCCTGCTCGCCGCCGCGCCCCTGCCCATGACCGTGGCCGTCGCCCTGGGGCTTCTCTCCGCCTTGTGGCTGGGGCTTTTCTGCACGGCCTCCATCCGGGCCGCCCTGGCCATGGCCGGCGCTTCGGCCGGCGGAGCCATGCTATCAGTCTGCGACGCCCTGTCCCGGCTGGCCGAAGCGCGCCGGGTGCGCCACATCCTGGCCCGGCGGGGCTTTGATCCCCGGGTTTTCGACGCCATGGCCCGCTCCCGCTGCCAGCGCGATGCCGCCCTGCACGCCGCCCGCCAGGCCGGCTGCATCGACAAGGCCAAAGCCCACTACCGCTCCCGGGGCTTTGCCTGGTATCATCTGCTGCCTCAAGGGACGACCAACGCCCCCTGGCGACTGCTCGCCCCCCGGTTTCTCAAGGGAAGCTTCCTGGCCTTTCGCCGCCCGCGCCGGCCGCGCCCCTAAGCGGCCCCGGCGCATACCGCCACCGGAGAACCCGCCATGTTCGAAACCGCCTCTCACGACGCCCTGGCCGGACTGCTCGACGCCCTAGGCCTGTCCGAAACGCCCTACGGCATGTTCTACACCAACGACGCGCCGGCTTCCGGCTTCGCTCCAGAGGCCGGCCCGCCTCTGTCCATCGAGGCAGAACAGGCCGGAACCATTGACTGGGGCGCGGTCTGGGGATCGTTCTCCTGCGTCCTGGGCAAGCTCTGGCTGGCCCGGCGCAAAGGCGAGGCAGCCTGGTTCGCCGCAGACCGCTACGGTTGCCCGGGCGGCTCGTTCTACCTCGGCTTCCACCAGCCCCAGCTCGATTTCATCGCCTGCTACATCTCCACCGGCATCCCCGGCACGCCCGTGGCCGGCGAACGCTATCTGCCCTCACCGGCCTCGGCCCGCCGCTTTTTCACCGAGATCGCCCCGCGCCCGGCTCCGGCCAAATACTGCGTCTTCAAGCCCGTCACCCGCTTCGCCCCGCACGAAACGCCCGAAACAGTCACCTTCTTTGCCCGGGGCGAGACGCTCACCGGCCTGGCCAACCTGGCCGCCTTCGTTACCGACGATTTCGAGGTCACGGCCGCGCCCTTCGGGGCCGGCTGCAGCTTCATGACCACCTGGCCGCTGCACTATCTGGCCAGGAGCCGGCCCCGGGCCGTGCTTGGCTGCGGCGACCCGTCGGCGCGCAAATTCCTGAAACCCGACGAAATGACCTTCACCGTGCCCTCGACCCTCTACGAACAGCTCCTCACCCGCTGGCCCGAAGCGTTCCTGGCCACCAAGACCTGGGCCGGCGTTCAGAAAAAGATCGCCCGCAGCCGCGAGGTTTGGAAGGAAGAGGGATAAGGAGAAGAGGGCAAGACGGAGAGTGCCTCCGGTGGCCGGGGGCCTGAGGCCCCCGCCCCACCGAATGGAGGAAAGATTGACAGGGGAGCCGTAGGGGATGTTTGACCGACCGGTAGGAAGGTTAGGAGTCTTTCCTGGTTTTCCGAGGGGGATCCGCCTGCTCCAGGCCCTTGAGCCGCGCGGAGAAGGCGTTTTGGATCAGCTGCTGCACGGTGGCGGCAGCTTCCCCAGGCCATGAAAAAGCCCCCCGAAGCGACGCTTCGGGGGGCGAAATCGTTTCCTGGCCGTCTTGTTAGCGCCAGGCCTTGGTCTTGCCGGAGTAGCTAAAGATCTCGCGGATGGCTTCGTCCTTCTCGGTCCAGGGACCACGCAAGGCGGCTTCCTTGGTCGGTCCGACGCTGGTGTACACCCGTTGCATGTAGGTGATGTGGCCGACGTAGGGCGTGTGGTCGTACTCCACGCGCTTGACCTCGGCGCCCAAGGATTCGCGGATGATGATGCGGTAGGTGGCCTCCCACTGGCTGCCGACCTGCTTGATCTTCTTGTTGGCCATGGTGCCGACGCCCAGGCGGTCCAGCTCGTCCACCCACTTCTGGGCATAGCGCCAGAATTCGTCGCGGATGGGCTGGGGCACGTCGGTGGCGTTGCCAATCACGCCGGTCTTGCCAAACGACGCCCGCATCTTGTCGGTGAGCTCCACCGTTGGGGCCGGAACAGGGGCCGGTTCCGCGCCCTTCTTGCCTTTCTTGCCCTTGACGGGCTTTTCCTCGACCACGCCCGGGTCCAGGGCTTCCTTGCCCCCGGCCTTGCGGGCCGTGGCGTCGGGCTTTTCCGCCACCACCGGAGCCGGCGCAACGGCCACAGGGGCCGGAGCCGCAACGGCAGGCTTGGTCTCGGCCTTGGCCGGCACGGCGGCCACAGGGGCCGGCGCGGCGGTCTTGCCGGGAATGGTCAGGGTTTGTCCGGCCTTGAGCTTTTTGGCGTCGGCCAGATTGTTGGCGGCGAGCAGCGCCTTGCCGTCCACGCCGAACTTCTTGGCGATGACGGCCACGGTGTCGCCCTTTTCGACCTTGTAGGTCAGGGGCTTTGGCGTATCGACAACGACGGTCGGAGCCGGGCCGGAAGCGGGGTAAACGTGGAGGCCGGCAAAGGCGGCGGAGGCAGCAAAAAGAAGGAGAGCGAGGGCGGCGAAGATGCTTCGAGCGGTGGGCATGGGGTGTTCTCCGATCAAAAAGCCAGACGCCCCTGGCGGGGCGTCTGGCCGGCGAGACTTGGAAGTCTCACTACATGGACTTGAACTTGATCACGCAGCGACGGTTCAGAGCGCGGCCCTGAGCGGTCTTGTTGGTGGCCACCGGATCGGACTCGCCGAAGCTGATGGTCTCGATGCGGGAGGCGTCGATGCCCTTCTTCACGAAGAAGGCCTTGACCGAGTCGGCGCGGCGCTGGCCGAGCTTCATGTTGTACTGCTCGGTGCCGATGGAGTCGGTGTGGCCTTCGAGGATGACCTTCATGCCAGTCTTGGACTTGATGATGGCGGTGCCTTCTTCAAGGACGGGCACGAACTCGGGCTTGATGTTGTACTTGTCGAAGTCGAAGTAGATGCTGCGGAAGACGACGATTTCGTCTTCGATCCACTCGTACAGGGCGCACTCGAGGAACTTCTCGCGGGCGGCCTCGTTGCGGAGCAGCTCTTCGCCGAGCTCGATGCAGTTGCACTTGCCCAGGGCGGCGATGGCCTTGAGGACCTGCTGGCCGTGCTTGTTGTCGGACAGATCGACAATGTAGAAGCACAGGTTGTCGCCGTACTTGGCCTTCAGGGACTGGGCCACGGCCACGGGATCGACGCCGCAGTTGGAGTCGCCGTCGGAGAAGATGAACACGCCGGTCTTGCCGCTAAGGGTCGAGACGGGCAGCTTGTCCAGATCTTCCAGGCCCTTGCCCATGGGGGTCATGCGGCCGTAAACGGTGTAGTCGGTGTTGATCTTTTCAACAGCGGCAGCCATGGTGGCCTGCTTGTACGGAGCCATCGCAGCGTACTCCTTGTACGGAGCGAAGGTGTACAGACCGGCCTTGTAGCCCAGTTCGGGGGTCATCTTGTTCAGTTCACGGGCCAGGGACTTGGCCATCATGATCTTGGAGACGCCGCCAAACTGCACATAGCGCTGTCCCTTGTAGGAGAACGCCATGGAGCTGGAATGGTCGATGAAGTAAATGAAGTTGTCGACCTTCGGGACCTGCTTCTTGGCCATGGCCGGACCGCTGAATCCCAGCAGCAGGGCGACCAGAGCCACCAACACGACTTGCAGTTTCTTGTTCATAACTCCCTCCTCGGAGTAGTGAATGAGATTCACCCTTGCCTAAAAAAAACCACCCTCATTAGCCTGAAACGGGATTTTCCCGCCCGCGGGCGGAAGAACCCCAAGCCCCCTGTCGTGTCGTAACCTCTTGAAATAACGACCTTCCAGGGTGCTTCCCTCTGTTCTCCGGTTTAACATATAGTTCTTTTTGCCAGGCAGCGCAAGTGGATGCGCCCCCATTCCCCAGCCTCGGGCCGCCTTGCGCCAAGCCCTTGGGCTGCCTATAGCATATTTCTTCTGAATGTGTACAAAAAACCTGGCCGGCCATGCCCGCCAGCCTAACGCCAACGCAGGAGCGCTGATGTCCAAGAAATACGGTTTTTCCGTCCTTCGCGACGAAATCGTTGAAGAATACGCCGCCAGGGCCATCCTCTACCGCCACGACCGCACCGGAGCCGAACTCCTTTCCCTGATTTCTGACGACGAGAACAAGGTTTTCGGCGCGGCCTTCCGCACCCCGCCCGCCTGCTCCACCGGCGTGCCCCATATCCTCGAACACTCGGTCCTGTGCGGATCGCAAAAATACCCAGTCAAGGAACCCTTTGTCGAACTCCTCAAAGGGTCGCTCAACACCTTTCTCAACGCCTTCACCTACCCCGACAAGACCTGCTACCCGGTGGCCTCCACCAACCTGCGCGACTTCTATAATCTGGTTGACGTCTATCTCGACGCCGTGTTCTTCCCCCGCATCCCCCGGGCCGTCTTCCTCCAGGAAGGCTGGCATTTTGAATGGAATGACGGCGGCGAGCTGATCCGCAGCGGCGTGGTCTTCAATGAAATGAAGGGCGTCTACTCCTCGCCCGATTCCGTGCTCGGCGAATTCTGCCAGCGCACCCTGTTTCCCGACACTACCTACGGCGTGGACTCCGGCGGCGACCCCAAGGTGATCCCGACGCTGACCTATGACGCCTTCAAGAATTTCCACGAGACCTACTACCATCCCGGCAACGGCCGTTTCTTCTTTGCCGGCAACGACGATCCCGATGAGCGCCTGCGCCTGCTTGGGGCCTACCTCGATCGGTTCGAGGCCCGGCCGGCCGCCTCGTCCGTGGCTCGGCAGCAGCCCTTTGCCGCGCCGAAAAAAATCGAGATGCCCTACGCCGCCGCCCCGGGCCAGGCCGGGCGCGCCTTTGTCGCCTGCAACTGGCTGCTGCCCGACGTGGCCGACCAGGATCTGGTCATGGTTTTCGACGTGCTGGAGCATGTGCTCATCGGCCTGCCCACCTCGCCCCTGCGCAAGGCGCTCCTCGACAGCGGCCTGGGCGAGGATCTCGCCGGCGGTGGGCTGGAGAGCGAACTGCGCCAGATGTTTTTCTCGGTGGGCCTCAAGGGCGTGGCTCCCGAGGCTACGGGGCAGGTGGAGACGCTCATCCTCGAAACCCTGACCCGGCTGGCTGCCGAGGGCCTGCCGGCCGACGCCGTGGAAGCCGGGGTCAACGCCCTGGAATTTTCCCTGCGCGAAAACAACACCGGCTCGTTCCCGCGCGGGCTGTCCTTGTGGCTGCGCTCTCTGACTACCTGGCTGCACGACGGCGACCCCTTGTCCCCTTTGCGTTTTTCCGGTCCCCTGGGCCGGCTCAAGGCCCGGCTGGCTGCCGGCGAGCAGGTTCTCGAAGACGCCATGCGGCTGTGGATGCTGGATAATCCCCACCGCGTGACCTTGACGCTCACCCCGGACACCGAGCTGGACGCCCGGCGCGTCGCCGAGGAAAAAGCCGAGCTGGCCGCCGTGGCCGCCGCCCTGGACGAGGCCGCCAAGGCCGCCATCGCCGCGGATCTCGACATCCTGCGCCAGTTCCAGGACACCCCGGACACGCCCGAGGATCTGGCCCGCATCCCGTCCCTGGCCCTGGCCGATCTGCCCCGCGACGAAACGCCCATTCCCGAGCGCGCCGCCCAAGCCGGCCAAGCCGAGCTGCTGCTCCATCCCATCGAAACCGCCGGCATCGCCTATGTCGATCTGGCCTTTCCCCTGGCCGGCCTGCCCGACCGCCTTGTTCCGCTGGTGCCGCTGTTTGGCCGGGCGCTTTTGGAACTGGGCACGCCGCGTTTCGACGCCGTGACCCTGACCCGGCGCATCGCGGCCAAGACCGGCGGCATCACCCGCGAGGCCATGGTGGCCGGGGTGGTGGACGCCGGCCCGGACGCTGTGGCGGCCAAACTCGTGCTGCGGGCCAAGGCGACCCTGGACAAGATGCCCGATCTCTATGAAATCTTGGGTGAAATCCTTACTAAAACCGATTTCGGCAACCGCGAACGGTTTGTCCAGATGGCCACCGAGGCCCGCTCGCGCCTGGAGCGCCGGCTGGCTCCGGCCGGCCATGCCACGGCCGGCTCGCGCCTGCGCGCCCGCTACACCCTGTCCGGGGCCACCGCCGAACGCCTGCGCGGCGTGTCCCAGCTGCTGTATCTGCGCGAACTCGCCACGCGCCTGGAAGCCGACTACGACGGCGTGCGGGCCGACCTGGAAACCCTGCGCGATCTCGTCCTGACCCGGGCCGGAACCCTGGCCGGGCTGACCGTGTCCGAGGCGGCCATGGCCTCCCAGGAAACGGCCCTGGCCGATTTCCTCACCGGCCTGCCCGGGGCCGCCCCCGCGCCCCAGGCCTGGTCCCGCCCCGGCCTGCCCGCCGCCGAAGGCCTGGCCATCCCGGCCCAGGTTCACTACGTCGGCCTGGGACTGGACCTGACCACCACCGGCTGGAGCTTTGACGGCGCGGATCTGGTGGCCAGCCGCTATCTGCGCATGGCCTATCTCTGGGACCGGGTGCGGGTGCGCGGTGGGGCGTATGGCGCGTTTTGCTCCCTGGACCGCATCGCCGGCCAGGCCGTGTTCGTGTCCTACCGCGACCCCAACACCGAGGCCACCATCGAGGCCTTCCGCAAGGCGGGCCACTATCTGATGGACACGAGCTTCTCGGACGAGGAGATGACCCGGGCCGTCATCGGGGCCATCGGCGACATCGACGCCCACATGCTGCCCGACGCCAAGGGCCATGTCGCCCTGGCCAGGCGGCTGACCGGCGACACGGCCGAGCGGCGGGCCAAACTGCGGGCCGAAGTGCTGGCCGCCGGCCCGGCCCGGTTCCGGGCTTACGGCGAGGCTCTGGACGCGGCCGCCGCCGACGCGGCCGTGGTGGTCCTGGGGCCGTCGGCCTCCCTGGATGCCCTGGGCGCGTCCGTGCCCGGCCTGGCCCGCCTCGACGTTCTGTAGTTCTGGAAGCTGTCGCGCCTCCCATAACGCAAAAGCGCCGGACGGCCCCCTCGGCCGTCCGGCGCTTTTTTGCAGCATGGGCGCAGTTAGCGCGGCAAGGCCAGATAGCGGGCGTACATCCAGCCCGTGGCCCCGCTGTCGACCAGGGTCACGCGGGCCCAGCCGTTGGCGTCGTATTCCCACACCCGCACGGCCTGGCCCCGGTAGGCCACGGTGCGCACGTCGCAGGAGGTGGACGGACACGCCCGGATATACACGGATTCGACGGCGGTCACCCGGACGTAGCCGGCCGGCGGCGGCGGCGGCGGCACGCCGATGGACACGCTGCAGCCGCCGATGGCGGCGGCGAGCAGGAGCAGCAGGGTCAACGCTGGCAGCAGGCGCTTGTTCATGGTCTCCCCCTTGAAAGCCTTTTTGGGGTCCAATATGCCTGCCCAGGACCTGACTGTCTAGGAATTCCTTGACTTTTGTTCGCCCCAGGGCACAAACTGCATCATGGAAGTAACCGTCCTGGTGGACAACAACACCCTCATCGACTGCTACCTGCTGGCTGAACCCGGGCTGTCGCTCCATCTGCGGGACGGCGACACGCAGGTGCTCTTCGACTGCGGCTATTCCGACGTGTTGCGCCGCAACGCGGCCACGCTGGGCCTTGATCTGGCCGACCTGGACCAGGTGGTGCTCTCCCACGGCCACAACGACCACACCTGGGGGATCGTGCCGCTCATGGCTTGTCTGGCCGAGCACGCCGCCAACGCCGGCAGGACGCATCGGCCAAAGCTCACCGCCCATCCCCAGGCGCTGACCCCGCGCCGCCTGGAGCACGGCGAACCCATCGGTTCGCTCCTTGGCTACGACGCCCTGGCCCAGTGTTTTGACTTGGTCCTTTCGCGCGAGCCGGTCCCCATCACCGACCGGCTGCTGTTTCTTGGCGAAATCCCGCGGCTGTTTCCCTTTGAAAACATCACGCCCATCGGGCAGCGCCTGGACCCCGACGGCCTTGTGCCCGACGACCTGCCCGACGACACCGCTCTGGCTTACCACGGTGACGACGGTCTGGTGGTCATCACCGGCTGCTCCCACGCCGGCATCTGCAACATCGTGGAGCACGCCCGCCGCACCACTGGCCAGCGCCGGGTGGCCGCCGTGGTGGGCGGCCTGCATCTGCGCAAGCCCGATCCGGCCCGTTTCGAGGCCACGGCCGACTATTTCCGCCGCATCGGTCTGGCCGCCCTCTACCCCGGGCACTGCACGTCGCTTGCCGCCAAGATCGCCCTGTCCCGCACCCTGCCCGTCCACGAAGTTGGCTGCGGCCTGCGCCTGAGTTTCTCCTGATCGTCCTCGCGCCGCCCGTACCTGGCGCGTTGCCCCGCGCCCGCCTTTCGCTTATCAACCCCGCACGGCCCCAGGGCCGGCCAAGGAGCCTTGCATGCGGGAGAATAGCCCCATACGCCACGACGTTTCACGCCTGACCGAGGAAGACATCTATCTCTTCAAACAGGGCAACCACTTCGATCTGCCCGACAAGCTCGGTTCGGCCATGATGGAGGTCGAGGGCGAACCCGGCGTCCACTTCGCCGTCTGGGCTCCCAACGCCCGCACCGTCTCGGTCATCGGCGACTTCAACGACTGGGACCCCGACAGCCACCCCATGGCCGTGCGCCACGACGCCTCGGGCGTCCACGAATGCTTCATCCCCGGCGTGCCCAAGGGCACGCGCTACAAATACCACATCAACTCCCAGATCGGCGGCTACAAGGCCGACAAGGCCGATCCCTTCGCCTTTTACTGGGAGACCTCGCCCCATACCGCCTCCATCGTCTGGGACCTCGACTACCAGTGGAACGACGCCGCCTGGATGGAAAACCGCCGTGACAAAAACGGCTTTGCCTCGCCCATCTCCATCTACGAACTGCACCTGGGCTCGTTTCGCCGCGTCCACCAGGACCGCTACCGTTCCCTGTCCTACCGGGAACTGGCCGACCACCTGACCGACCACGTGCTGCGGGCCGGATTCACCCACGTGGAGTTCCTGCCGGTCATGGAACACCCCTTCTTCGGCTCCTGGGGCTATCAGACCCTGGGCTACTTCGCCCCCACCAGCCGCTACGGCACGCCCCAAGACTTCATGGCCCTTATTGACCGGCTCCACCAAAACGGCGTCGGCGTGGTGCTGGACTGGGTGCCCTCCCATTTCCCGGCCGACGGCCACGGCCTGTCCTATTTCGACGGCACCCACCTTTACGAGCACGCCGATCCGCGCCGGGGCTACCACCCGGACTGGAACTGCTACATTTTCAACACCGGCCGCTACGAAGTGCGCGCCTTTCTCATCTCCAGCGCGCTTTTCTGGCTGGGCCGCTACCATGCCGACGCCCTGCGCGTGGACGCCGTGGCCTCCATGCTCTACCTCGACTACTCCCGCCGCGACGGCGAATGGATTCCCAACATCCACGGCGGCCGGGAAAACCTCGACAACATCGACTTTTTGCGCCGCCTCAATGAAATGACCTACGCCCGCTTCCCGGACACCGAGACCATTGCCGAGGAATCCACATCCTGGCCCATGGTCTCGCGCCCGCCCTACCTCGGCGGCCTGGGGTTCGGCATGAAGTGGAACATGGGCTGGATGCACGACGTGTTGCGCTACTTTTCCCGCGACCCGATCTTCCGCAAATACCACCATGGCGAACTCACCTTCGGCATCTGGTACGCCTTTACCGAAAATTTCGTCCTGGCCCTGTCCCACGACGAGGTCGTCTACGGCAAAGGCAGCCTCATCCGCAAAATGCCCGGCGACGACTGGCGGCGTTTCGCCAACCTGCGCCTGCTCTACGGCTTCATGTTCGGCCATCCGGGCAAGAAGCTGCTGTTCATGGGCGGCGAATTCGCCCAGTGGCAGGAATGGAACCACGACGCCGAGCTGCAATGGGAGCTGCTCGACTCGCCGCCGCACCAGGGCGTGCTGCAATGGGTGGCCGACTTAAACGCCGTCTACCGGTCCGAACCGGCCCTGCATCAGCGCGATTTCAAGGCCGAAGGCTTCGAATGGGTCGATTTCCGCGACGCCGAAGCCAGCGTGCTGGCCTTTTTGCGGCGCGGCAAGGACCCGGACGACATGGTGCTGGTGGTGCTCAACTTCACGCCCGTGCCGCGCGAGTTCTACCGGGTCGGCGTGCCCAGGCCCGGCATGTGGCGGGAGCTGCTCAACAGCGACGCCCGCCCCTACGGCGGCTCGGGCCTGGGCAACGCCGGCGCGGTCATGGCCGAAGCCGTCGAGAGCTTTGACCGCCCCTATTCCCTGACGCTGACCCTGCCGCCCCTTGGCGCCGTGTTCTTGCGGCCGGCCTAATTGCAGGGCGCTGCCCTGCACCCGCACGGGCGCTGCCCGTGACCCGGCAGGGCGCTGCCCTGCACCTGCCGGGGGGATTATCCCCCCGGACCCCCTGGCCGTCTGTGGCGGGCGGGGGAGCCACAAGCAGGCGGAGTGGGGTGTGTGCCCTGTTGGCCCCCTTGCCCCTGCCATCCTTCCATGGCATCCCTATCCAGAGAAAAGTTTTTGGGGAAGGTGGGGGGCGTGGGGGGAGGAAACCCCTTTTTTCAAAAAGGGGTTTCCTCCCCCCACATTCCTCCCTTCCACCCCGCAAGGAGCTTCCATGCTGCGCAGAGCCAGCGGCGTGCTCATGCACGTCACCTCGCTTCCCTCCCGGTTCGGCATCGGCGATTTCGGCCCCGGCGCGCGGCGCTTCGCCCGGTTTCTGCGCCAGGCTTCCCAGTCCTATTGGCAGATCCTGCCCCTGTCGCCGACGTCGACCTTTATCGGCAACTCGCCCTACAGCAGCGATTCGGCCTTTGCCGTGAGTCCGTTGCTCATTAGCCCCGAGGCCATGGTCGAGGACGGCTGGCTGGACGCGGCAACCCTGGAGGCGGCCGTGGTGGAAGGCGATCCGGCCGTGGCGGATTTCGAGCAGGCGCAGGCCAAGAAAGAGGCGCTTTTTCGGGCAGCCTTTGCCGCTGGCCGCCAGCGACTGGCCGGCGACGCCGCCTATGTCGTCTTTTGCCGCGAGGCGGCCGGCTGGCTGGACGATTACGCCCTATTCCGGGCGGCCAAGCGCGAACAGCACGAGGCCGGCTTCGCCTCGTGGCCGGCCGGGCTGCGCGACCGCGAGCCGGCGGCCCTGGATGCGCTGAAAATCCGCATGGCCGACGAGATCGAATACGCCCGGTTCGTGCAGTACCTGGCCCACAGCCAGTGGACGGCCCTGCGGGCGCAGCTGCGGCAGGCCGACATCCAGGTCATCGGCGACATGCCCATCTACGTCACCGAGGACAGCGCCGACGTCTGGGCCAACCCGGAGCTGTTCAAGCTCGGCCCGGACAAGCGGCCGGTCTGGGTGGCCGGGGTGCCGCCGGACTATTTCAGCAAAACCGGCCAGCGCTGGGGCAATCCGGTCTACGACTGGCCGGCCCACGAGGCCGAGGGTTTTGCCTGGTGGCTGCGGCGCATGGAACGGACGCTGGCCCTCTACGACATCGTGCGCCTGGACCATTTCCGGGGCTTTGAGGCCTACTGGGAAATCGCGGCCAGCGAAGCAACAGCCATAAACGGCACCTGGGTCAAGGCCCCGGGCCAGGCGCTTTTCACCACGCTGACGCGCCGCTTCCCGGCCCTGCCCATCATCGCCGAGGATTTGGGCGTGATTACCGCCGAAGTGCGCGAACTCATGGCCGCCTTCAACTTCCCCGGCATGCGCGTGCTCCAGTTCGCCTTCGGCCCGGGCATCGCCGAAAACCGCGACGCGCCCCACAACTACGAACACAACCATGTGGCCTACACCGGCACCCACGACAACAACACGACCCTCGGCTGGGCGCGCGGCGAATCCGGCGGCGAGGCCCTGGAATCGCTCTACGCCTACCTCGGCCGGCGCGTGCCTCATGAGGAGGTGCCCTGGGAACTGCTGCGCCTGATCATGCAAAGCGCCGCCTCCAAGGTCATCGCGCCCATGCAGGATATCCTGTGCCTGGGCGAAGGCGCGCGCATGAACATGCCGTCTGTGGCCAAGGGCAACTGGTCCTGGCGGGCCGTGGACAACCACTTCGACGCGGCCATTGCCGCGCGGTTGAGGGGGATGACCGAGATATTCGGCCGGAATCATTGAGAGAAGAAGAGAGAGGAAGATGCCTCCGGCGGCCGGGGGCCTGAGGCCCCCGGACCCCCCATCGGGGTGGATGAGCGGTGGCGTTGCGGGGGCGAACCGTTTACGGACGGGAGGCTGGCATGACGAAATCCTATCTGCTCTTCAAGTGCGGGGCGACGGGGCGCACGCCACTGGCGACGTTCACCGCCGACAACGTGGACGAAGCCCGGGAAGCGCCCACCTGGCTTAAGCGCAAACACCCGGACATGGCCGCGCTGCGTCTGGCCGAGGGCGAATTTTTCGAGATCATCGAAAAAGACGTCTGCGACCCGGCCGACTGGGACGCAGCGGTGACGGCCATGGCCGCGTCCCAGTCGGTCGGCGGGTAAGTCGCGGCCCTAGGCGAGAAACGCCTCGACGGTTTCCAGGTAGCGGGCCGGCTGCTCCAAGTGGTGGCTGTGGCTGGCGTCCTCGATGACGGTGAGCCGCGCCCCCGGGATGCGGCCGGCGAAGTCCGCCGTGGTCTCGGGCGTGGCTTCGTCGTAGCGGCCGCAGGTCAATAGCGTCGGCACGGTGATCGTCCCCAGCTCCGGGGTGGCGTCGTAGCCGGCCAGGGTCCCGGTCAGGGTGAATTCGCTTGGCCCCCACAGGTGCAGGTAGCTGGGCAGGCCCATGCCCTCGATGGCGCGCATGAGGCAGTCCGGCCAGGGATCGAGACGGCAGACATGTTTGGCGTAAAACGCGCCCATGGCCGCCTGATAGGCGTCGCTGTCGTAATCGCCGGCCGCTTCGGCGGCGGCCACGGCGTCTTGCACCCCTTGGGGCATGGCGGTGAGATACGCCCGCTGATCGGCGGCGAACCGGGCGGCGCTCAGGCACGGCCCGGAGAGCACGAGCCGCTCAACCCCTTCCTGGCCGCGCCGCAGCAGATATTCTACGCTGAGCAGCGCGCCAAAGGATTGCCCCAAAAGAGCCAGCTGCATAAGCCCCAAGGCTTGGCGCACGGCGTCAAGTTCTTCGACGTAACGCGGCAGGGCAAAAAGCGACAGGTCGTCTGGCCGGTCGGAGCGGCCGCAGCCGAGCTGGTCGTAGAGAACCACCGGCCGGGCGTTGGCCAGGGCTTCCAGAGGCTCCAGGTAGTCGTGGGGCAGGCCCGGGCCGCCGTGGACGACGAGAAGGGGCGTGCCGGGCGCGTCCTGGCCGACAATGCGGTAGAAGACTCGACCGCCGGGCACGTTGATCAGCCCCTCGGAAGCCGGGCGTTGCGTCTGCATCAAAAGCCTCCTTGCAACAGCATAGCACTTCCACCGAGGCCATCCGGCCGTCGTCGTTGCCCAAATGGTCGGACCTGCGAGCGTTCGGCCCAGCCCCAGGCGGCCTCACCCCTTCTTGCCGTTTCCTACTCGCCGAGGGCGTCGGCCACGGGATTGCGCAGCACGCCGTAGCTTTCCAGTTCGATTTCGCAGACGTCGCCGGGTTTGAGGTAGCGTGGCGGTTTACGGGCAAAGCCCACGCCGGAGGGCGTGCCGGTGACGATGACGTCGCCGGGCTGCAGGGTCATGGCCTCGGACAAGGCGGCAATGAGCGCGGGAACGGGAAAGAGCATGTCCGTGGTGGTGGCTTCCTGGACCAGTTCGCCATTGACGCGGGTGCACAAAAGCAGGCCGCTTGCTCCAGGCGGCAGTTCGTCGGGAGTGCACAGCTCCGGGCCGAACGCGCCGGTGCCGTCGAAATTCTTGCCGAGAAACCACTGGGAGGTGCGAAACTGGTAGTCGCGCACGGAACCTTCGTTAAACAGCGCGTAACCGCCCACGTGGGCCAGGGCCTGGTTTTTGGGGATCAGTCGGCCGGGCTTGCCGATGATGACGGCCAGCTCGCCCTCGAAATCGAGTTTGGTCGAAACCATAGGGCGCAGGAGCGGTTCGTTGTGGGCGACAAGGGTCGAAGCCAGGCGGGCGAAGAAGGTCGGGTGGTCAGGCAGGTTGCGGGGGCTTATTTCCACGGCGTGGTCCACGTAATTGAGCCCCACGCAGATGATCTTGCCGGGGCGCGGCACGACGGGCAGCAGTTTGGCCGACGAAAAGCGCATTTGGGCGGCCGGAGGCGCATTATCAGCGGCCGTCCGTACGGCGTCGAACGCTTCCTGGCCGCCGGCCAGGAAGGCGATCATGTCGCGCGGAAGGCTGTCGTCAAGCTGGGAAAGATCGATGAGCACATCGCCCAGGCGTACGCCCAGGCGAGGTCCGTCGTTTTGGGCGAAGGAAACGAGACGCATGGGCACTCCTTGGTTGCTACGACGACAACCCTAGGAGCACAGGCGCTTTATCGTCAAGACACGGCGCTGGCGAGGGCCGCATGAAGGTTCTCATACGCCGGAAGCAGGAGGCCGTAACTTGGCTTGGAGTCTAGGTAAACCAGCCTCGCGGGGCGAGGTCAACGAAGTTCGGGCAGGCTCTGACGGCCTTCCAGGGCGTCGGCCAGGGCGGCAAGCGCAGCCGCGCCGCGCGGATCGACCAGGGGCAGGGAGGAAGACAGCTTTTCGAAGAAACTGTTCTTTTTCTTTGGCCCCTTGAAAAGCGGCACCTCGCCCTTGAGGCCAAGCTCTTTTTTCAAGTAACCCACGGCATCTTCCTGGCCGCCGAGTTCGTCCACAAGGCCGATGGCCTGGGCACGCGCCCCGGTCATGGCCCGGCCGTCGGCGATGAGCGCCACGGCTTCGGGAGTCAACTTCCGCTCCTTGGCCACGTCGCCGCTGAACTGGGCGTTGAGGTCGTTGATGAGGCCTTCAAGGTAGGCGCGCTGCTCGTCGGACAGCTGCTTGAAAGGACTGCCGGCGTCCTTGAGCTTGCCGGTGGTGAGCGAATCCATGCTCAGCCCCAGCTTTTGCATGAGCTCCCGGGCGTTGGCCAGCTGGGTGATGACGCCGATGCTGCCGGTGATGGAGCCGGGGTTGGAAAAGATGCGGTCAGCCGCGCAGGCGGCGTAATACCCGCCCGAGGCGGCCACGGCGGAAAAGGAGGCCACGACGGGCTTTTTGGCCCGCAGGCGTTTGACGGCCATGTACATTTCCTGGGACGGCCCAAAGGCTCCGCCAGGGGAATTGATGCGTAAAATGACGCCCTTGACGGTGTCGTCCTCGCGCAGTTTGCGGATAAAGGCCACGACCTCTTCGGCGTCGTTTATCGGGCCTTCGACGCGCACCACGCCGATGCGGGCCTCAGCCAGCCCGAGCAGGGATTCGCCCTCCTCGTCATGGCCGAAAACGCCGAACGCGGCCGCGATCCCGAAAACCAGGATCACGGCCGCGACGGCAATCAGGCATCCGAACAGAGCCGGACGTCTGACAGAGAGCGGTTGATTAGCGCTGGGCATCCTCTTCCAGTTTCTGGCGCAGGAGCTCGCCCAGATTGCTTCCGGTGTCGGAAGGACCGGCGGTGCGGAATTCCTTGGCCTTTTTCTTGTCCTCTTCGTCCTTGATGGACTTGATGGACAGGCCCAGGCGGCGCTCGTCGGCGGAGACGTGGATGACCTTGGCTTCGATCTCGTCGCCTTCCTTGTAGATCTCGGCAGGCGTCTTGACCTTCTTGCGGCTGATTTCGGAGACGTGGACCAGGCCTTCGATGCCTTCTTCCACTTCCACGAACAGGCCGAAGTCGGTGATGTTGGTCACCGTGCCCTTGACCATGGCGCCGACCGGGTAGGTGTCGGGCACGCGGGTCCAGGGATCTTCGGAGAGCTGCTTGATGCCCAGGGTGAACTTCTCGTTCTCTTTGTCGACGGTAAGGACCTTGGCCATGACGATGTCGCCGCTCTTGAACATCTCGCCGGGGTGGCGGACCTTTTTGGTCCAGGAGATGTCGGAGACGTGGATCAGGCCGTCAATGCCGTCCTCGATGCCGATGAAGATGCCGAACTCGGTGATGTTTTTGACCGAACCCTCAAGGATGGTGCCCTCGGGGTACTTCTCGGCCACAATATCCCACGGATTCGGGCGAACCTGCTTCATGCCCAGCGAGATGCGCTTCTTGTCCGGATCAACGGACAGCACGACCACTTCGACTTCGTCGCCGACGTGGACCATCTGGCTCGGGTGGCGCAGCTTGCGGGTCCAGGACATCTCGGAGATGTGGACCAGCCCTTCGACGCCGGGCTCAAGCTCGACGAAGGCGCCGTAGTCGACAAGGTTGGTGACCTTGCCGGACATGCGGGTGTCTTCGGGATACTTGCCGGCGATGTTTTCCCAGGGATCGGCGATGAGCTGCTTCATGCCCAGGGACACTTTCTGCTTGTCCTGGTCGAAGGAAAGGACCTTCAGTTCCAGTTCGTCTCCCAGATGCACCAGCTCTTTGGGATGCTTGATGCGCTTCCAGGACATGTCGGTGATGTGCATGAGGCCGTCGAGGCCGCCGAGGTCGACGAAAACGCCGTACTCGGTGATGTTCTTGACCCGACCGGTAACGGTCTGGCCCTCTTCGAGGGTCTTGAGGAGGTCTTTGCGCATGGAATCCCGGCGCTCTTCCAGGAGCACGCGGCGGGAAACGATGACGTTGCTGCGGCGACGGTTGATCTTGAGCACGCGGAATTCGAATTCCTGGCCGACCAGGGCATCCATGTCGGGCACGGGGCGCAGATCGACGTGGGAACCGGGCAGAAAGGCTTCGACGCCGCCGAGATCGACCGTGTAGCCGCCTTTGATGCGACGCACGATCTTACCGCTGATGACGTCATCTTTTTCCTGGATTTCCTCGAGCTTATCAAAAAGCTGCATCCTCTTGGCCCGCTCGCGGGACATGATGATGGTGCCTTCGGATTCGTTCTTGGAGACGACGTACACGTCGATCTGGTCGCCGACTTTGACTTCCAGCTCGCCGAGCGCGTCCATGAATTCGCTGACGGGAATCTGGCCTTCGGACTTGAAGTTGACGTCCACCAGGACGTGCTCCTTGCCGATTCGGACCACGACGCCCGGGGTAATGGAGCCTTCTTCCAGGTCGCCGAAATCCTCATTGAGGTAATTTTCCAGCGCGTCTTCGAAGTTGACTTCCATATCCATGTTAGAATTGTTCTGCATTTCCTGAGTTTTGTCCATGAGTTGACCTCCAACGCGATCTATCCCTTCAAAAAGGATTTGTGCTAATAGCAGAAAGCCCGCGAACACACAACCCAAAAGGGCGTCGCCCTCCGGCTTATGCCAAGCCGACCAGATCGTAATCCTTGGAGTCTTCGATGGTGGCCGTGACCATGTTGCCCGGCGCGACGCCCGGGCCGCTGACATACGTCACCCCGTCGATCTCCGGGGCCTGGAACCAGGTGCGACCGACATGCAGCCCCGGCCATTCGGGATGAACGCTGTCCACCAGCACTTCCGTGTCGCGGCCGACCCAGTCTTCCAGCAAATCGGCGCTGATTTCCCGCTGGGCGGCCATGACCGCCTCCACCCGCCGGGCCTTGACGTCGCTGCGCACCTGTCCGGCCATGGCCGCCGCCGGGGTGCCTTCCTCGCGGTGGTAGGGGAACACGCCAACATGGTTGAGCCTGGCTTCATTGACAAACCGCAGCAGCGTCTCGAAATGTTCTTTCTTTTCGCCAGGAAGCCCCACGATGAAGGTCGAGCGCAGGGCGGCGTCCGAAAAATGGCGGCGCACCCGGGCCACCACCGTCTCGGCCGAGGCCGCCTTGGGCCGGCCCATGGCGGCCAGCATGTCCGGTTGGACGTGCTGGAACGGGATGTCGAAATACGGCACGAAGGGCCGGCCGGCCCCGGCCAGGAAAGCAAGCAGATCGTCCGTCACCCCGGACGGGTACAGATAGAGCAGGCGCAGCCACTTGAGGCCCGAAAGGGGCAGGAGCTTGCCCAGCAGGGCCTTGAGGCCTTCCTTCATCCCCAGATCGCGGCCGTAGGCGGCCACGTCCTGGGCCACCACAACGAGCTCCGACGCGCCCTTGTCCAGAAGCCCCCGGGACTCCTCCACCAGGGCGTCCAGAGGCTTGCTCACAAGCGGCCCGCGAATCGACGGGATGGTGCAGTAGCGGCAGGCGTGGTCGCAGCCTTCGGCGATTTTGAGGTAGGCATAGGACGGCGGGGTGCTGGCCAGACGGCCGGTGGGCGCGGCCGATTCGGCCGACAGCGCCTTGGCCAGCCGGCCCGGGATGAGGTCCAGCTCCGAGGGCAGGCCCCAGATGTCGACTTCGGGCAGACCGTCGCGCAGTTCCTGGCCGAAACGCGAGGGCAGGCAGCCGAGCACGGCCAACACCGGGCGCGGCGACAGCTCGCGGATGGCCTCGGAGGCTTCCAAGATGGCGGCCACGGACTCCTCGACGGCCGGGGCAATAAACGAACAGGTGTTGACGACCACCAGATCGGCCGCCTCGGGCGTGGCCGCCGGGGTCGTGGCAAAGGGCAGGCCGCCCAGCACGTTTTCAGTGTCCACACGGTTCTTGGGGCAGCCAAGGCTGATGGTGTGGACGCGGTATATCTTGGACATGGGTTTCGTTCCATCCTTGCAGGCAATGTGGGGCCGGGCTACCATGGCTTGCCCCGGATGGCAAAAGCCCTGCCGGAGCGGCAAAAAGCTTCAGGAGTCCCGATGGATACCCAGACAAAGGAAGACAGCCTCAAGGTCGTGCTGGCCACCCGCAACGCCGGGAAGATCAAGGAATTAAACGCTCTGCTGGCCGGACTTGGCGTCACCGTGGTCGGACTCGGGGAATTCCCGGAAATCGGCGAAATCCCCGAAACCGGGACGACGTTTCTGGAAAACGCCCGTATCAAGGCCTGGGCCGTGGCCAAGGCCACAGGACTGGTGAGCCTGGCCGACGATTCCGGACTGTGCGTGGACGCCCTGTCCGGCGCGCCCGGCGTTTATTCGGCCCGCTACGCCGGCGAAAACGCCTCCGACGCCGCCAACAATGACAAGCTGCTGACCGTCATGGCCCACGTGCCCGAGGGCGACCGCACCTGCCGGTTCGTCTCGGTGGTGGTTGCGGCCGATCCCGACGGCCGGGAACTCACAGCCGAAGGAGCCTGGGAAGGCCGGGTGGCCTTCGCGCCCGCCGGCGACGGCGGTTTCGGCTACGATCCGCTCTTTTTCGACGCGCTTGCCGGCAAAACCGCCGCTGAACTCACGCCCACCGAAAAAAACGCCCGCAGCCATCGCGGCCAGGCGTTGGCGAAATTGGTGGAGAAATGGGGAGATTGGCGGGGAAAAGAGCAAGAATAAGAAGAAGATGCCTCCGGCGGCCGGCGAAAGCACCGCTGGCCGCAGACCATGTGGGGGGGGCTGGGGGCCTCAGGCCCCCAGCCGCCGGAGGCATCCCCCATCCTGTCTAGAAAAATGGCTTCGGCGAGTCTTCCACTAGCGGCCCGTCGTAGGGCGGTTTTTCCTGGGCTGGCGGCGGGGCCGGCTGGGGCGCGGGCGTGGCGGCGGGCTGTTTGGCGGCGGGCTTTGACGGTTCGCCCTGGATGACGATCTTTTCCTTGCGCACGGGCTTTTTGGCCGGGGCCTTGGCCGGCTGGGTCTGGGGCGGCGCCTTGAAGCTCGGGCCGACCGGTTCGCCGTGGAACTCCCGGATGCGCCACAGGTAGTTGTCGTCGCGCGACAGGCCGAAATAACAGCTCATCACAGCCTGTTTGGCTTGGCCGTTTTCGTTCCAGCGCAGGTCGGCCACGGCCCGCACGCTGGCCCGCTCGCCCTTGACCTGGATGTTCATGGGTTCGCGCCACTGCATGGCGAGTCCCATGCGGCGCTGTTCGGCCAGGGAGGCAGGAAGCTGGCGCTCCAGTTCGCCGATCCCCCGGAGGGGACGCACGTCCTTGCCCAAGAGCGGCACGTAACGGGCGTCTTCGGTGAATAGGCGCAGCATGGCCCCGGCGTCGCCGCTTGCGGCCACGTCCGGAAAACGGACAATGAATTCGTGGATGTTCTTGGCATCGGCCGAGGCGAACCCCGAGGGCTTGGCCGGCTCGGCCTTGGTTTTTTTGCCGCCGCCGCAGCCGGCCAGCAGACACAGGGCCGCCACAAGCGCGGCGAACGCCGCCAACACCCTCTTCCTCTCGACCGCACACGCGTCCCGGACCATACGCCATCCTCCACAACGCCCCCACCGACCGCCACCCCAAGTGGGATTCCAAAGGGCTCAGCCCTTTGGCCGCCGGAGGCATTCTTCCTCTTTTTGTATCACATCACCCCATCATCCCAATAAATTCCCCACCAACTCCCCCACGTCGGCCGCCAGATAATCCGGTTCGTGGCGGGCCAGTTCGTCGCGGCTGGCGTGGCCGCTGGCCACTGCGGCCGTACGCGTGCCGGCGGCCTTGCCCACGGCCAGGTCCATGGGGTGGTCGCCGACCATGAGCGACCGGGCCGGCGAAGCACCCAGGGCCTGGAGCGCGGCCAGCAGATGGCCGGGATCGGGCTTGACGCGTGGTGTGTCGTCGCGGGCCAGGAGCACGCCGGCGAAATCGTGGAGATCGGGAAAGACCGTCAACACGGCCCGGCGGCAGTTGCGGGTAATGACGCCGACCTTGACGCCGCGCCCGGCCAGGGCGGCAAGGGCGGCCCGGGTTTCGGGGAAAAGGCTGGCCCGGGCGGCCCCGTCGGTCTCCATGGCTTCGATGCCCTGGGCGGCCTGGGCGGCGAAGCGCCGGGAAGCGTCGGGATCGGTCCGGGCGATGGCGGCGGCCAGCTGCGCGGCGTATTCCAGAGCCGGCAGGCCGTTGGCCGGCGGCACGGCGGGCAAAAACGCGGCCGCCTGCCGGGCCACGAGCTGTTTCATGGCCGTGAAATCCAGGACCAGCTCGGCCAGGGTGCCGTCGAAGTCGAAGACGGCGGCATCGAAAATGGTGTCGGGCATGGGGATTTTGCCTTGCCGGCGGATTGCCCGCCGGGCGCGTCGCGGGTATGCTCCGCCCGGTTTTACGCCCGGGCGGCGTCCCTTGGCAACCCGGCGGCGGGATTGCCGGGCGCGCCCCAACCTTTTGCCTGCGATCCACCATGACTCCAACACACGACGTCGTCATCGTCGGCGCGGGGCCGGCCGGCTCCACCGCCGCCCATGTGCTGGCTTCCCGGGGCGCAAGCGTCCTGGTCCTCGACAAGGCCGAATTTCCCCGGGACAAACTGTGCGCCGGGCTGCTCACCTGGAAGGCCGTGGACGTGCTGGAGCGCGTTTTCGGCGACGCGCCCGAGGGCCTGCTCGCCTCGGGTGTTTTTAACGCCGCCCCGGCCGGCTACTGCATCCGCTTCCGCGACCACATCATCGCCCAGGGCGAGATGTTTTATCCGTTCCATCTCACCAAACGGCGGGTGTTCGACAAGCATTTAGCCGACCGGGCGGTCAAGGCCGGGGCCGATGTGCGCCTGGGGCTGGCCGTCTCCCGCGTCGATCCGGCCACGGGCACGGTGACCACGGCCGACGGCCGGGAGTTTCGCGGCCGGTATGTGCTTGGCTGCGACGGCGTGGCCAGCGTGGTCCGGCGGGCCTGTCCTTTTGATGGGGCCAACTGGAAGGCCGGCATGGGCGGGGCGTTGGAATTTTACATCGACCGCGACGATCCGCGTCTGGCCGCGCCGGCCCATGCCGATCTGCGGGCCGAGCATCCCACGGTCTACGCCGGATTTTTGCGGGCCGGCTACGGCTGGGTGTTTCCCCATGCCGACCGGCTGGCCATCGGCATCGGCGGGCATAGCGCCCGGCATGGCCGGGAGTTTCGGGCCAAGTTCCGGGAGTTCGTGAGTTTTCTGGGGCTGCCGCCCGAGCTGGCCGACGCGGCCAAGGGGCATGGGCTGCCGTACGGCAACTACATCGAAAAGCCGTGGCATGGCCGGGTGATGCTGGCCGGCGACGCGGCCGGGCTGGTGGAGACGCTTTTCGGCGAGGGCATCTACTACGCCCTGCGCAGCGGCGAGCTGGCCGCCGAGGCGGCCCTGGCGGCGCTGACCCGGCAGGCCGATCCCCACGCCCTCTACGCCAAGGGACTCAACCGCGACATCTTGCCGGAGCTTGTCTGGTCGCGCAAACTGCGCCGGGTGCTCTACGCCAGCCAGTCCTGGGGCTTCATGCCGCTTTTGTGTTTCGTGCGCGGCGGCGGAAGGCTCTTGGCCGAAATGGTGCACGGCATCCGGTCCTACCGTTTCCTGCTGCGCCGCGCCAAAGGCCCGGCCGTCTAACCACCGCCCGCCGACACGCTGACGCCAGACCGCATCCCCCCTATCGGGAGGGTCCGGGAGGGGCTGAGCCCCTCCCGGCCGCCGGAGCCGTACCGCCCCCCTTTACCCCTTTTCTATATGGGGGTCCGGGGGCCTCAGGCCCCCGGCCGCCGGAGGCATCTTCATCTTCTTTTGTCTTATCTTCTCTGCCAATTACCCATCGCCACGCCCGTCGCCGCAGATGGTGAAGCGCAGGCGTTTTTTCTCCTTCACTTCTTCCCAGGTCGGCTCCTGCCAGGGGATGGCGGTCTGGCGCGACGGCCTGACGATGACGTGGCCGCCCGGGTAGCCGGCCACGTCCACGCGCACCGGGCCGTCGCTGTTGCGGGCTTTGGGGTTGAAGGAGGCGAGAAAGGCGGCGGCGGCGGCCACGGCCCCGTCGTCCCAAACCGCGCCGGGCAATTTGCGGGCCACGCCCAGGGGGCCGGGCAGGTCGCGCACCTTGAAGAGCAGATCGTCGGGGCCGGCCTCGCGCTCCAGGGCCGTGTTGTCGGCCTGGTTGCGGCCAATTGCCAGCCAGTGGTCGCCGGCCCAAAACTGGCGACCGATGTTGGCCAGGTCGAAATCGGTGGGGCGCGGCGTGGTGCTGTGCATGAAAAGCGGGAAAAACCGCTTGGCCGAGGGCTGTTCGGTGAGCAGGCAGCCGCCGGCCGGGGTGGGAATTTCGGTCAGCCCATAGTGTTCGGCCAGGGCCATCTGGTCCTTGCGGCCGCGACCGTTCATGGAAAAGAGTTTTTCGCGGTCGACCAGGCCGCTTTTTTCGGCGTCGGATTCGGGCAGGCGTTTGGCGCACAGCGGCCGCAGCAGGATGCCCTTGGTCCCGGAGTCGCGGATGATGATGTTGAGGGCGTCGATGCGCTGGGACATGGGGCGCTGGCCCACCACCTCGCCGGAGATGATGAAGCTCGCGCCGTAGTCGGCGAGCATGGCCTTGGCCCGGCGCAGCATGAGGATCTTGCAGTCCACGCAGGGATTGAGGAACTTGCCCAGGCCATGGACCGGGCCGGCCGAGAGCATGGCGACGTACTCTTCGGCAACGTCCACCGGGATGATGTCGAGGCCGTAGATGGCGCGCCAGTGGTCGATTTTGTGAGGCTTGCCGAAATAGGGGCTGACGAAATGCAGGCACAGGACGTCGAGGCCTTGGGCGGCGATGGTCTTGGCGGCCAGTATGCTGTCGAGGCCCCCGGAGAAAAGGGCCAGGGCGTGGTAGGATTTCATGGGGCGTAGCTAAAGCCTCGCCGGAAGGAAGGCAAGGGGCGCGGCGGGAGTCGCCTTAGTTGGGCGCGTGTTTGTGTCCGCCAGGGCGGGGCCGAGACTGGAAGCGGACGGCTTGCGGCCGGCGGCCCTTGTAATGCGCGTATCGACAGGCTATCCGGGCCTTGGGGCATGTCTGGCGCGCGGGCAGGACGTCGTCCCGCCAACGCCGTGGAACGCGCCGGAGAGCCGCCCCGACGGGCCATTTCCGCCTGGCGCAAAGAGGTCTGGGATGCCGGAAGACATTCGCTGGAAACAGCGGTTCGACAACTATCTGCGGGCCCTTGCCGCCCTGTCCGACGCGGCGGCCCTGGCCCGGACGCGGCCGCTGACGCCCCTGGAAGAACAGGGCGTGATCCAGGCCTTCGAGTTTACCCATGAACTGGCTTGGAACGTCTTGAAGGACTATCTGGAATACCAGGGCGTCGGGAACATCATCGGCTCCCGGGGGGCCGTGCGCGAGGCCTTTCGCAATGGCCTGCTGGCCGACGGCGAAGCCTGGATGCTGATGATCCGGGACCGCAATCTCTCGTCCCACACTTACGACCAGCAGACCGCCCGGGAGATCGTCGGGCGGGTGCTGGCCGAGCACCATCCCGCTTTTGCGGACATGGCCCGAAAATTCCGCGCCCTGTACGACGACGCAGGAACCGCGTGATGCCGTTCGGACTTGGCGAGCAGACGCTGGCGCGCATACGCGCCGTACTGGCGGCGCATCCCGCCGTGGAACAGGCGGTGCTGTACGGATCGCGGGCCAAGGGCACGCACAAGCCCGGCTCGGACATCGACCTGACCCTTTGCGGCGAGGCCCTCACCCCCAGGGAGTTAAGCCGCATCGCCGAAGCCCTCGACGCCCTCGACCTGCCTTACGTCATTGATCTTTCCGCCTTTGGCCAGTTGCATCACGCCGCCCTGCGCGAACACATCGAACGTGTTGGCGTCGTGATTTACGCCCGCACCCCCGACGGCGGCAGCTGACCGGCGGCCGGGGATTCCAAGCGGCCGCGTCCGCCCTGCCTCCCCCCGCGCCGCCTTGGTTGCCGGGCGGCAGGCTATTTGCTACTAGGTCGCTCTTGCGCCCAAACACCATTGCCAGGAGCACGGCGACATGGCCAAAAAGCCCGCTTTAAGCCCCCAAGAGTTCCGCAGCGAAGCCCTCGCCACCGCGCTCACCACCATCGAGCGCAAACACGGCCAGGGCGCCGTCATGCGCCTGGAAGATTCCGCCCATGTGAAAATCCCGGCCATCCCCACCGGCTCCATCGGCCTCGATCTGGCCCTGGGCATCGGCGGCATCCCCAAGGGCCGCATCACCGAAATTTACGGCCCGGAATCCTCGGGCAAGACCACGCTGGCCCTGCATATCATCGCCGAATCCCAAAAGCTCGGCGGCACCGCCGCCTTCATTGACGCCGAACACGCCCTCGACGTCAACTACGCCCGGCGTCTGGGCGTCAACACCCCGGAAATGCTCATCTCCCAGCCCGACTTCGGCGAGCAGGCCCTGGACATCGCCGATCTCCTCGTGCGCTCCGGAGCCGTGGACGTGGTCGTCATCGACTCCGTGGCCGCGCTCATCCCCCAGGCCGAACTCGAAGGCGAAATGGGCGAAACGCAGGTCGGCGGACAGGCCCGGCTCATGTCCCACGCCATGCGCAAACTCACCGGCACCATCCACAAGTCGCAGACCTCGGTCATCTTCATCAACCAGATCCGCATGAAGATCGGCATGACCGGCTACGGCAGCCCGGAAACCACCACCGGCGGCAACGCGCTCAAATTCTACGCCAGCGTGCGCCTGGACATCCGCCGTATCCAGACGCTCAAGGACAAGGAAGAAACCTACGGCAGCCGCTGCCGGGTCAAGGTCGTCAAGAACAAGGTCGCGCCGCCCTTCCGTGAAGCGCTGTTCGATATCCTCTACGGCACCGGCGTGTCCCGCGAAGGCGAACTCATCGACATGGGCGTCGAAGCCGGCATCGTCGACAAGTCCGGCGCCTGGTTCGCCTTCGGTTCCGAACGCCTGGGCCAGGGCCGCGACAACGTGCGGGCCTTCCTGCAGGAACACACCGACATCCGCGACCAGATCGAAGGTAAACTGCGCGAACACCTCGGCTTCGCCGAATACGTGCCGCCGCCTTCGCCCGAGGTGATGGAAGAAGAAGACGGGATGTAGAGCCGTAAATTTAGAAGAGAAGAGTGCCTCCGGCGGCCGGGAGGGGGTAACCCCCTCCCGGACCCTCCCTGAAAGGGGGTTTACGGGGGCGGGCGTTGCTCCGTAGGCGGCCGGACGCGTTAAAAGCCGGTTGGTTCTAAAGCCGGTCGATCACCAACGGCGGTCGCGCACATATTTCACCCCCTTGCGGGGGTTCGGGGGGATCATCCCCCCGATGGGGAGGGTCCGGGAGGGGCAAAGCCCCTCCTGGCTCTTCGTCTTGCAGCTGACAACAAAGCTATCGAGGAAGATGCGGGGGATGCGTCCTTTGGTCTTCCATCCCCATGCGGAGGCATACATACAATGATGACGGCAACCGAGATTCGCGCCAAGTTTCTGGAATATTTCGCGTCCAAGGGTCATCAGGTCGTGGCGTCCTCGCCGCTGGTGCCGCGCGAAGACCCCACGCTCCTGTTCACCAACGCCGGCATGGTGCAGTTCAAGAAGGTGTTCCTGGGCCAGGACAAGCCCGGCTACTCCCGGGCCACCACCTCCCAGAAGTGCCTGCGCGTGGGCGGCAAGCACAACGACCTGGAAAACGTCGGCCGCACCGCCCGCCACCACACCTTTTTCGAGATGCTCGGCAACTTCTCCTTTGGCGACTACTTCAAGGAAGACGCCATCACGTTCGCCTGGGAATTTCTCACCGAGGTGATCGGCCTGGACAAATCGCGCCTCTACGCCACGGTCTACCTCGACGACGACGAGGCCCACGGGCTGTGGAAAAAGATCGCCGGCCTGTCCGACGAACGCATCTTCCGCCTGGGCGAGAAGGACAACTTCTGGTCCATGGGCGACACCGGCCCCTGCGGCCCCTGCTCGGAAATCATGTACGACCGGGGCGAGGAAGTGGGCTGCGGCCCGAACTGCGGCATCGGCACCTGCGACTGCGACCGCTACCTCGAAATCTGGAACCTCGTGTTCATGCAGTTCGACCAGATCGAGCCCGGCAACCGCGTGGCCCTGCCCCGGCCGAGCATCGACACCGGCATGGGCCTGGAACGCATCGCCGCCGTCGTCCAGGGCGTGCACTCCAATTTCGACATCGACCTGTTCCAGACCATCATCAGCTCGGCCGCCCAGATCGCCGGGGTGACCTACGGCGACAACGACGAGCACGACACCGCCCTGCGCGTCATCGGCGACCACAGCCGCTCGGTGGCCTTCCTTTTGGCCGACGGCGTCATGCCCTCCAACGAGGGCCGGGGCTACGTGCTGCGCCGCCTGATCCGCCGGGCCTTGCGGTTCGGGAAATTGATCGGCCTGTCCGATCCCTTCCTCTACAAGACCGCCGGCGTGGTGGTGGACGTCATGGGGCCGGCCTATCCCGAGCTGGTCGCCAGCCGCGAATTCATGGAACGCGTGGTGCGCGAGGAAGAAGAACGCTTCGGCGTCACCCTCGACAAGGGCCTGGCCATCCTGGCCGAGGAACTCGACCGCATGGCCGCTGCCGGCGAAACCACCATCACCGGCGAATTCGCCTTCAAGCTCTACGACACCTACGGATTTCCGCTGGACATCGTCAACGACGTGGCCGGCAAGCGCGGCATGGCCGCCGACGAGGACGGGTATCGGGTCTGCATGGCCGAGCAGAAGGCCCGGGCCAAGAAAGCCTGGAAGGGTTCGGGCGAGACCGACCCGGCCGTGCTGTTCCTGGAGCTGCTCGAATCCGGCATGAAGTCCCGGTTCACGGGCTACACCGAGCTGACCGCCAAAAGCCGCGTCAACGCGCTCATTTCCGCCGAAGGCCAGGCTGTTGAGCGCCTCATTGCCGGCGAGACCGGCTACATGGTCTCGGCCGTGACGCCCTTTTACGGCGAATCCGGCGGCCAGGCCGGCGACGTCGGCACAGTAACGACGCTCACCGGCGACGTGGCCGTGCTGGGCACCATGAAAGCCGGGCCGGAACTGACCGCCCATCACATCCAAGTCCAAAAAGGCGAGATCCTGCTCGATCAGGAAGCCGAGCTGGTCGTGGACGCCGCCGTCCGCGCCGCCACCGCCCGCAACCATACCTGCACCCACCTGCTCCACAAGGCGCTCAAAAACGTCCTTGGCGGCCACGTCAACCAGGCCGGTTCGCTGGTCACCCCGGACCGCCTGCGCTTCGACTTCTCCCACGTCTCGGCCATGACCGCCGAAGAGCTGGCCAGGGTCGAGGACGAGGTCAACGCGGCCATCCTGCTGGACGCGCCGGTGGTTGTTGAAGAACTCGGCATCGAAGCCGCCCGGGCCAAGGGAGCCACCGCCCTTTTCGGCGAGAAATACGGCGACGTGGTACGCGTGGTCGAAGTGCCGGGCGTGTCCATGGAACTGTGCGGCGGCACCCACATCGGCGCCACCGGCCAGGCCGGCAGCTTCTACATTCTCTCGGAGTCCGGCGTCGCGGCCGGCACCCGCCGCATCGAGGCGGTCACGGGCGTAAACGCCCTGCGCCACGTGCGCGAGATGCGCGGCGAACTCGATGAGGCGCTCAAAACCGTCAAGGCCAAGCCGGGCGAACTCGGCGCGCGCGTCAAGAAGCTGCTGGATGAGATCAAAGCTCTGGGCAAGGACAAGGAACAGCTGGCCGCCAAGCTGGCCTCGGGCCAGGGTCGCGACCTCATGGCCGGCCTTGAGGAGATCGGCGGCGTCAAGGTCCTGTGCGCCCGGGTGGACGCCCCCAGCGTCAAGGCCATGCGCGAGGCCATGGACGATCTGCGAAGCAAACTGCCCTCCGGCGTCGTGGCCATCGCCTCGGAGCAGGAAGGCGGCAAGGTGAGCCTGATCGTGGCCGTCAGCAAGGACCTCCACGACCGCTTCACCGCCCCGACGCTCATCAAGGACGCCGCGGCGGCCGTCGGCGGCTCCGGCGGCGGCCGTCCCGACATGGCCCAGGCCGGCGGCACGAACCCGGCCGGCATCGACGAAGCCTTGGCCAAGGTCAAGGCCGCTGTGGCGGGGTAACAAGAGGAAGAATGCCTCCGGCGGCCAAAGGGGCTGAGCCCCTTTGGAAACCCCACCGGGGGAAGTGGATAGTTTGAGGCCAGTTGGCCAAAAAAGGCGGCTTCGCAAGGGGCCGCCTTTTCGTTTTGGCTGATTCGTGGCAGCGTCAGCGCCGGATAAGCAACGCCATTCCCAGATGACAGGACGGTGTCCCATGAAGCTGATCGACCTGAACACCTGGCCCCGCCGGGAGCATTTTGCCTTTTTCCAGTCCCGGCGAAACCCCTGCGTTGCGGTCACCGCGCCGGTTAGCGTGGAGAACTTGTTGCGCTTTCGCCAGCAGTGTGGCGACGGAAAGCCGCGCCTGTCGGACTGCGTCTATTACGCCATCATGCGCAGCGCCAACGCCGTGCCGGAACTGCGCCAGCGGCTAGTGGATTTACGTCCCGTGGAATTCGCCCAGGTGGACGCCGCCTTCACTTACCAGCCCAAGGGCCGCGACCTGCACGCCAACTGCGTCGCCGCCTACGACGCCTCCTTCGCGCGCTTCCGCCAGACCATGGAGGCGGCACGACAGGCGGCCGACGCCGCCCCGACCCTGACGCCCCCGGGCGGCGAAAGCCAAGGGCTCATCTATATGACCAACCTGCCCGACGTGGCCTTCACGGCCCTGTCCAATCCCTGGGACGATCCCTGGCGCGACTCCGTGCCGCGCGTGGCCTTCGGCAAGATCGACCCGAGCCGCCTGACCATGCCCGTGGCCCTGGAAGCCCTGCACAGCTTCGTGGACGGCCGCCATGTGGGGGAGTTTTTCGGGGGGATTGAGGCGGTGATGGCCGAGCCTGAGAGGGTGTTTGGAGGAGAAGCCTCCGGCGGCCAAAGGGGGTGACCCCCTTTGGAAACCCCGAATGGGGAAGGACGGTGGTGAGTTATTGCGATCTACTTGAGGATGGTGCGGGGCCGGAAAGGCCCCGGAAAAAGGCGGCTCCCTGACGGGGCCGCCTTTTGTATGGCGACGGGTCTATCGCCCCCCGGCCTGCCGGCGGCCGAGGCCTTCGGCCAGCAGCGCCACGGCCAGGGTGTTCATGCTGACGCCCTCCACGGCGGCCTGCCGGGCCAACCGGGCATGAAGGCTCTTGGGCACGCGGGTGCGAAACTCGCCGGTCTTGTTCGGCCCCTGCCCCGGTTCGGGCACGGCGTCGCCCCATTTTCGGGCAGCATCGATCCAGGCCTTTTCAGCGTCCGCGCCGTTGGCAATGGCCTCTTCGACGGTCGCGCCATCGGACATACAGCCGGGCAGATCAGGAAAAGTGATGAGGTAGCCCGGGCCGTCGTCTTCATCAAGCAATGTTATTTCGAATGGATAGCGAGGAGTTTCCATCACCGGGCTCCTTAGGTCGCGGCATCGACAAGGGCCAGGAAGTCGCTCCACGCCCGTCTCCAACCACCCCCTTGAAAAGTTTTTGGGGAAGGAGAGGGGGGCGCGGGGGGAGAGGGAACCCCTTTTTTCAAAAAGGGGTTCCCTCTTCCCCCCGCACTCGCGCTAGCCGATCTCCGCCAAAATCTCCCTGGCCGCCGCCGCCGGGTCGGGGGCTTTGGTGATGGGGCGGCCGACGATGATGTGGGTCGCGCCGGCGACGATGGCGGCTTTGGGCGTGGCCGTGCGGGTCTGGTCGTCGGCGACGCTGTCCAGGGGCCGGATGCCCGGCGTGGCGATGATGGGCTTGCCGCCAAGCGCCTTGCGCAAAAACGCCGTCTCCAGGGGGGAGCAGACGATGCCGTCGGCTCCGGCCTCCAGCGACGTCTCGGCCCGCAGCCGCACCAGATCGGCAAGCGTGCCGGCGAATCCCGACTGCTCCAGCTCTTCCTGTCCCAGGCTCGTCAGCACCGTGACGGCCAGGATCTTCGTCTTTCCCTTGGCCTTGGCGGCGGCGGCCACCACCTGCGGATAGCCGTGCACCGTGGCCAGGGCGATGTCGTGGTTGGCCAGCTGGGCCGTGGTCAGGGCCACCGTCTGGGGGATGTCGTGGAATTTGAGGTCGAGCATGACCTCGTGGCCGCGTTTGGAAAGCGCGTCGCACACGGCAAAGCCGGCGTCGAGAAAGAGCTGCAGCCCGACCTTGAAGAAATTGACCTGGGGCGACAGGCGGTCGGCCAGTTCCAGGGCCTGGGTCGCGGTGGGGACGTCCAGGGCGACGATGAGACGGCGGTCGGCGGATGGTGCGGTCATGGGGCTCACGCGGTGGATTAGAGGTTGGCGTAGCGTTCCAGGCGCTTTTTATAGGCCAGGATGCCCTCGGTCATGCCCTGGGCCAGGGCGCGCAGATAGGCGTCGGAGGACAGGCGCTGGGCGTCGGCCGGATTGGTGACGTAACCCAGCTCCACCAGCACGGCCGGCATGTTGGCCCCGATGAGCACGAAAAACGGCGCTTCGTGGGGTCCCCGGTCGCGGGTGGGATAGTCGCCGCGCACGGCGGCGATGGAGCGTTTTTGCACGAATTTCGCCAGGTCGCGGGACTCGGCGGTCTTGGCCGAAAGCATGAGGTCGGTGAGGATGGCTTGCAGGTCGCTGATTTTCTTCTGGGAAGCGGCGTTTTCCCGGGCGGCCACACGGACGGCTTCCTGGGTGGTGGCGAGGTTTAAGGAATAGGTTTCCATGCCGGCCGAGGTCTTGTCGGTGTGGGAGTTGCAGTGCACCGAGACGAAAAGGTCGGCGCCCTTGGAATTGGCCAGCTCGGTGCGCGTTTCCAGGGGGATGAAGACATCGGTGGTGCGCGTATAAATGACGCTCAAGCCCTTTTTCTGGAGCGCCTCGCCCAGGAACTTGGCGAATCGCAGGTTCACGTCCTTTTCGGTCAACCCGGACAGACCCTGGGCTCCGGGGTCCTTGCCGCCGTGGCCGGGGTCGATCATGACCGTGCGCAGGGTCAGGCCGAACTGTTCGATGAGGCTGCCGGCGTTCTTGCGGGCCTGCTCGGGAGGCCGCAGGTTGGCGGCCGGGGCCGAGGGCAAGGGCGGCGGCGTGGCCGGAGCCTTGACCTCCCGGGCGGCGGTCTGGGCCGGCGTTTCCTTGGCCGCAGGCGGCGCGGCCTTGGCCGGAGCCTCGGCCTTGGCCGGCTCGGGCGCGGCGCGGCCCTTGTCGCCGGCCACGTCCAGGACCACCCGGAAGGGGCCGGTTTCGGAGCGGATCTCGTAGCCGGAGAGGCTCTCCAGCTCCAGCACCACGCGCACGGTTTCCGGCGTGAAATAGCCGGCCCGCACCCGGGACACCGGACCTTTGCCGTAACGCTTCTCCGAAGCCAGCCTGGGGCCGGTTCGGGCGTTGTCGAGGTCGATGTAGAGGCGCTTGACGGCCGCGCCGTCCGGACGTTTCTGATCGAGAATCTGGTAGCGGTAGCCGGTCTCCCGGGAGAGCGTCAGGGTGATCCGGCTGCCGCCCGGCGTTTCTTCCACCTCGGCCTTGTTGAGAAAGGCGGGCTTGGCCGGCGTGGCCAGCTCGGCGGCCGGCTTGGCTGGGGTCGGCACCGCAGCGGGTTTGGCGGCCGGGGCCTCGGCCGCCTTGGCCGGTTCGGCGGACTTGGCCGGCTCGGCCTGTTTGGCGGCCGGCGCATCGCCGAAGGCGGCCAGGAATTTTCGGGCCTGGGCGGCCATGTCGCCCTTGGGATATTTGCGGACCAGGGTCTCCAGGTCGGCCTTGGCCTCCAGGGGACGCTTGAGGTTCTCGGCCAGGATCACGGCCCGGCGCAGCAGCGCGTCATCGGCCCAGGCATGGGTGGGGAAGGACTGGGCGAGCCGGCCGTAGAGGCTGGCGGCGGCTTCGTAATCGGCGTCCAGGACCGACCGCTTGGCCAGCTCGGCATTGGTCCAGGCCTGATAATACAATGCCTTGGCCCCTTGACCCGTGTTGCCGCCGGCCTTGGCCAGGGCGGCGAAATCCGCGTCGAGTTCCTTCCACAGGTCGCGCCGGCCGGCCGAGGCCGGGTCCTTGCGCAGAGCATCGAAACGCCCCACGGCCTTGTCGTAGGCACTCTCCGGGACCTGGCCGGCGGCCTTGGCCCGGGTCTTGGCCGCCAGGGCCTCCCCGGCCTGTCCCGGAGCCAGGGACAGCCCCAGGACAAGCGCCAGGACGACGCCCAGGACCGTCCAGGCCCGGATCGAAACGCTCGTGCCCGCCACGCCGCCGCCTATTCCACGGTGACGCTCTTGGCGAGGTTTCGGGGCTGGTCCACGTCCTTGCCGAGGTAGTCGGCCATTTCGTAGGCGAAAAGCTGCAGCGCAGGCAGCATGAAGAAGGTGGCCAGGGGTCCCCAGCCGGCCGGCACCTCCCAGGGATGGTCCACGTCGAGGTCGGCGCCCGGATGGGTCAGCGCCACGATTTTGCCGCCCCGGGCCTGGACTTCCTGGAGGTTGGACTTGACCTTGGGATAGAGCGCGTCCACCGGAGCCAGGGCAAAGGACGGGAATTTGGGGTCGATAAGGGCGATGGGGCCGTGCTTCATCTCGCCGGCGGCGTAGCCCTCGGCGTGGATGTAGGAGATTTCCTTGAGCTTGAGCGCCCCTTCCAGGGCCATGGGGTAGTACAGCCCCCGACCGAGGTAGAGGAAGCTTCTCGCTTCGCTGTAGACCCGACACAGGGCCTTGGCCCGGTCGCGCATGCCGGGCAGGGCGGCGTCGAGTTCGGCCGGCAGGGCTTCCAGGGCCGGCAGGCATTTGGCCGCCACCTCGGCCGGCAGCACGCCGCGCTTGCGGCCCCAGACCAAGGCCATGAGCGTGAGCAGGGTGAGCTGGGAACACATGGCCTTGGTGGAGGCCACGGAAATTTCCGGTCCGGCCTGGGTATAAAGCACCACGTCGGCCTCGCGGGCGACGCTGGACCCCACCACGTTGCACAGCCCGATGACCTTGGCCCCGCGCGCCTTGGCCAGCTGGATGCCGGCCAGGGTGTCGGCGGTCTCGCCGGACTGGCTGATGGCGACCACCGTGTCGCCAGGACCCAGGATGGGGTCGCGGTAGCGCAACTCCGAGGCGATCTCCACCCGGGTCGGGATGCCGGCCCACTGCTCCATGAGGTACATGCCCCATAAGCCGGCGTGGTAGGAGGTGCCGCAGGCCACGATAAAAAGCCGCTCCGGGGCCGGCAGGGGTTCGAGCTCCGGCAGCCAGGCCGATCCCGTTTCCCGGTCGATCCGTCCGGTCAGGCAGTCGGCGACAACGCGGGGCTGCTCGAAAATCTCCTTGAGCATGAAATGCTTGTAGCCGCCCTTCTGGGCCGCGGCCACGTCCCAGGAGATGTGGCGCATCGCCTTTTCCTTGGGAGCCAGGGTGGCCGCGTCCATGACCTGCCAGGAGCCGGCGTCGATGCGCACCATCTCGCCGTCGTCAAGGAAAACCACTTCGCGGGTATAGGGCAGAAAGGCCGGAATGTCCGAGGCCAGGAAGTTTTCGCCAACGCCCACGCCCAGGACCAGGGGCGAATGCTTGCGCGCGGCGTAGAGCATCCCCGGGTTGTCCCGGCTGACCACGACCACGGCGTAGGAGCCTTCGACCCGGGCCAGGGCAGCGGAGAGCGCCTCGGCCAGGGAGCCTTTTTCCTTGAAATACAGGCCCAAAAGCTGGGCCAGCACCTCGGTGTCGGTCTCGGACACGCAGCGGATGCCGGACTCGGCCAACTCTTTTTTGATCTCTTGATAGTTCTCGATGATGCCGTTGTGGACCAGGGCGATGGCCCGGGAGGCGTCGAGGTGGGGATGGGCGTTTTTCTCGGTGGGCAGCCCGTGGGTGGCCCAGCGGGTGTGGCCCACGCCCGAGGTGGCCAGGTAGACGTTTTGGGCGGCGAGCTTGGTTTCCAGATTGCCGAGCTTGCCCTCGGCCTTGACGGACACGAGGTCCCTGCCCTGCAAAAACGCCACACCGGCGGAATCGTAGCCCCGGTATTCCAGCCGTTTGAGACCTTCGATAATGACCGGGACGGCCGGCCGGTGTCCACAATATCCGATGATGCCGCACATAATAGGCTCTCCTGGCGCGCCGGGCGCAAGCTGGAACGGCGGCCGGGACCGGCCGCCCTGGCCGACCGCGAAACCTCGCCGTGCTGTGGCGTATCTAGCCCGGCTTGGCCCGTGTTGCAACCGCGCGCGGACAAGCCGGCCGGAAAATGCGAGCGGGGCAAAGTGACCCGCCACGCCTGGCCGGGAAATTTTGACCCGCACCCCCTCTCCCAAAGGACAAAATGTCGTCAAGGCGACAACCTCCCGACATCACTTGCCAAATCGTAACGATTCCAGCCCTGGCGCGTCTTCGCCCCCCTGCCGACTGTGTGCAGGAGTCCCACAGGCCCGGCGATGCGCTTGCCATAAATTCTTAACTAACCAAAATTCCAGTTATTTTTTAAGGGGCCGATACTTGCTATGCCCCGGCAACCCATAGCCACCGGGAAGACGCGCGGTTTCCCCATGCCGTCGCATGACCATGCGGTCTTTGCCGCTGTCCGGCCGTGGGCTCCGGCGTGCCCGCCTCCCCTGGACCAGGAGGCGCGGCCTTGGCGTAAACGGTTTATTCGGCGGGAGGTTTCAAGCGGGGTTTTACACACAACGTAACGGAGGGGGTTTCGATGACGCTGGCTATCTTGATCGCCATTTCCTTGATGTGGCTGCCCGTGGCTTTGTTGTTTCTCGGCTACGGCGAAGCCAAGGGCACGGGGGCCATCTGCGCCTTTGTCGGCATTTGCGTGGTGCTCGGAGCATTTATCAACGCCATCCAAAACGACGCTTTCACGGCCGGGCTACTTTTTGCCCATGGCCTGCTCTACTGCGTGGTGGCCTATGCGCTGCTGGCCGGCCTGGACAACCTGCGCTCCGTGGGCAACGTGAGCCTCACCGTCGCCATTATCTCCTTTATCTACATGCTGCTGTACTACCACGTGAAAGGCAGCGGCTATTTCACCCTGGCCTGCGCCGGCTACACCGTGCTCACCCTGGAAGTGTGGCTCAACGCCTACAACAAGCTCTCGGCCAAGCTCTTGGCCTGGTCGCTTATCATCTGGGTCCCGGTGGGGCTGTACATCCCCGCCTTCCTGTTGCTTTCGGGCAAGCCGCTGCCCTTCTAGCCCGCGGCCAAAGGCCCGGATCGCTTCGCCGCGATCCGGGCCTGTCCGATATCGCGTCCGTCGGTTTCGGTATTGTTGTTTTTGTCACGACCTTTGGAGGAGGGAATCATGAAACGCTTACTGCTGACGATCCTGGCCGCCGTTCTGGTCACGACCGCCGCCGTCCGCGCCGAGGCAGCCACCGAAGTGCGGATGACCGGAGACGCCCTGGTCTACGGCAACTTTTTCGCCAACCGCAACTTCACCGGCTGGAACAGCGCCAAATGGATCAATGAGGCCGGAACCATCCAGCGTGCCGGCACCAGGACCGAGGACCGCTTCGAGATCTGGGAGCGCTTTCGCCTGCGCTCGGATTTCATTGCCAATGAAGCCGTCAAGTTCCGCCTGGGCATCAAGGTCGAGGACGTCTGGGGCCATGGCACCCTGACCGCAGCCAATCCCCAGGTGGCCCTCGAAGTCTACCAGGCCTATCTGTCGTTCAAATGGCCCGGTTGCGACGTTTCCATCAGCGCCGGCTTGCAGCCCGCGTCCATACCCCAGAGTTCCTTTTTCGCCGGCAGCATCATTTTCGACGAAGACGTGGCCTCGCTCATCATCAGCGCGCCGCTGATTGAAGACCACCTGAGCATGATCCTGGCCTATGTGCGCACCATTGCCAGCGACCGCACCTACGCCCCCACCACCACCTCGATCTATTCCAACGAAGAAGGCTACATGCTGGCCCTGCCCATCACCGTCGAAGGCTTCAAGGCCACCCCGTGGGCCCTGTTCGGCGTCGGCGGCAAGGGCGGGCACTACCTCACCGAGGCCGGCTGGGCCGAAGGACTCATCTCCGCCGGGCTGTTCGCCGTTTCCCCGGTGGGCTGGAAAAACAACTTCATCACCGCCCTGTGGGCCGGCACCACCCTGGAAGTCACGGCCCTTGATCCGCTCAAGTTCTACGCCGACGTCATCTGGGGCCAGCACGGCATGAACGAATACCAGAAGAACGTCCGCAACGGCTGGTTCATCGACGCCGCCGTCGAATACACTGGCCTGACCATGCTCACCCCCCAGGCCTTCGGCTTCTGGTCCACGGGCGAGGACAGCTCCACCAGAAACGGTTCCGAGCGCATGCCCAACTTCTTCCCCGGCTCCGGCCGCGGCGGCGAACATAACGGCGGCACCCAGTCCTGGAACGCCGGCAACAGCTTCCTCTTCGATGGCGGCCAGGAGCTGGTCAAGGGCTCCAACATGGGCATCTCCCCTGTCGGCGCCTGGGGCTTTGGCGCGTCGCTCAATAACGTGAGCTTCATTGAAAAGCTCACCCAACGCCTGACGTTCGCCTACGTCCACGGCAACAACTCTTCCAAGGCCATCCGCTACGCCAACGAAGTGCTGGGCTCCAACCCCATTTTCGTCATGGGCCGCGACCTGACCGCCAGCGAATGGGTCATGGGACTCAACTTCGACACCAAGTACATGCTGTATGAAAATCTGGCGCTCATCATGGAAACCGGCTGGGCCCACCCCAGCGCCTTCCAGCAGAGCGTCTGGGGCCGCCGCCTGGCCAACAAGGCCGAAGACGCCTGGAAAGTCTCCTTCGGCTTCAAGTACACCTTCTAGGACCGCCCGCGCCGACGACGCGACCGCCGGAGCCCGGCAAGGCTCCGGCGGTTTTTTGTCGCCTCGGACCGGCCGCGTCCGCCCCACCCGGCCGCAGCCGCCGCGCCGCCGCCGCATGGACAGCGGCCCCGTGATGGGCTACGCGTGGCCTGCCCAAAAACACAAGGAACCACGCCAGAACGCTCAAAGCGACTTTACCATGCAAAACCAGCTCTTTCTCAAGGAACTTACCCGCGAGGCGGCTCGCCGCCGCACCTTCGCCATCATCAGCCACCCCGACGCCGGCAAGACCACCCTCACGGAAAAGCTCCTGCTCTTCGGCGGGGCCATCGCCATGGCCGGGGCCATCAAGGCCAAAAAGGCCGGTCGCCACGCCACCTCGGACTGGATGGCCATCGAACGCGAGCGCGGTATTTCCGTGACCTCCTCGGTCATGAATTTCGAGTTCAACGGCCATGCCGTCAATCTCCTGGACACCCCGGGCCACCAGGACTTTTCCGAGGACACCTACCGGGTGCTCACCGCCGCCGACTCGGCGCTCATGGTCATCGACAGCGCCAAGGGCGTCGAGACCCAGACCAAAAAGCTCATGGACGTCTGCCGTCTGCGCGACACGCCGATCATCACCTTCATCAACAAGCTCGACCGCGAGGGACGCTCGCCCCTGGAACTCCTCGACGACATCGAGCAGAGCCTGGGCATCGAGGCCGCGCCCCTGTCCTGGCCCATCGGCATGGGCAAGGGATTTCAGGGAGTTTACGATCTGCGCCAGGCCCGGCTGCGCTTTTTCGAGGCCGCCGACAAGGGCGCCCGCCCCCGGGAGGGCGTGATCGTTCAGGGTCTGGACGATCCGGCCCTGGACGAACTGCTTGGCGACGCGGGAGCCGCCGGTCTTCGCCACGACGTGGAGCTGCTCGACGGCGCGGGCTATCCCTTTTCCATGGAGCGCTACCTGACCGGCAAGCAGACGCCGGTCTTTTTCGGCAGCGCCATCAATAATTTCGGCGTTCGGGAACTGCTGGAAGCCGTAGTGGACCTCGCCCCGGGGCCGCGTCCCCGGGCGGCCGCCCCTCGGGAAATATCCCCCCTGGAAGAAGAGTTCACCGGCCTGGTCTTCAAGGTCCAGGCCAACATGGACGCCGCCCACCGCGACCGGGTGGCCTTTGTCCGCATCTGCTCCGGCCGCTTCAACCGGGGCATGAAGCTGCGCCATCATCGCCTGGGCAAGGACATCAAGGCCTCCAACGCCATCCTTTTTATGGCCCAGGAACGCAGCGGCGTGGAAGAAGCCTGGCCCGGGGACATCATCGGCATCCCCAACCACGGCACGTTAAACGTCGGCGACTCCCTGTCCACGGGCGAACCGCTCAAATTCCTGGGCATCCCGCATTTCGCGCCCGAGCATTTCCGCCGGGTGCTGCTCAAAAACCCGTTCAAGGCCAAGCAGCTGGACAAGGGCCTGACCCAGCTGTCCGAGGAAGGGGCCATCCAGTTCTTCCGGCCCATAAACGGCGGCGGCATGTTGCTGGGGGCCGTGGGGGCCTTGCAGTTCGAGGTCATCGCCCAGCGTCTGGCCTCGGAATACGACGTGGACGTCGATCTGGTCGGCACGAAGTTCAACGCCGCCCGCTGGCTGTTCGCCGAGAGCAAGGAAGCCCTGGACAAGCTTGTCCATGAGGAATCCGACGCCCTGGCCACCGACGCCGGCGGCCATCGGGTCATGCTGTTTACCAGCGACTGGATGATGGAACGCACCGTGGAACGCTGGAAATCCATCCGGTTCGAGGCCACCCGGGAGTGCGCCGACGCCACGGCCTAGCAGCCCGTCCCTGCAATAAGACGATCATTTTTGTTGGCCGACACGCGGCCGGGCCAGTCCTTGGCCGGCCGTGTGTCGCGTTGCCAAGGCCGGCTCCCTGGGCTACCTTGCCCGGCCATGACATACGACACTCCCCGCGCCCGGCACGACCTCGAATTCATTCCCTTTGACCACGAAGGCCAACCCACCATCCTGGTGCGCGACCGCCTGGAAATCGTACCCTGGGGCACCGGCATCCCTCAGGGGCTGCTGCCGGTCATGGCCCTTATGGACGGCCGGCGCAGCCTGGCCGAGGTGGCCGCCGCCGTCACCGAGGCCCAGGGCGGCCGGGAAGTGACCGCGGACGACGTGGCCGGGCTCGTCAAACAGCTCGACGCGGCCGGACTCATGGATTCGCCCCGCTACCGGGAGCGCAAGGCGGCCATCGCCGCCGCTTTCGAGGCCGCGCCCCGGCGCGAGACGGTGTTCGCCGGCCAGGCTTACCCCGACGCCGGGGATGAGTTGGCCGCCTATCTCGACGCCGTGCTGGCCGAGGCCCCAGAGGCTTGCACCGCCCCCGGCCCCATAAAGGCCGTCATCGCGCCGCACATCGATCCCGAGGCCGGCCGGGCCGCCTACGCCGCCGCCTACGCCGCCCTGGGCGCGGCCATCAAGGCCGCCGCGCCCAAGCGCGTCATCGTCCTTGGCGTCGGCCACCAGATCATCGACGGACTTTTCTGTCTCACGGACAAGGCCTTTGCCACGCCGCTCGGCGACGTGGGCGCCGACGCCGAGGCCGTGGCCAGGCTGCGCGCCGCCGGCGGCCGGTCCGTTGACGCCTCGACGCTACCCCACAAGGCCGAGCATTCCGTGGAATTTCAGGCCGTGTTCCTGCGCCACCTTCTGGGCGACGCGCCCTTTGCCATGGTCCCCGTCCTGTGCGGCTCGCCGGCCGGGGTGATGGACGCGCCCACGCGGCAGGCCTTCCGCGACTGCGCCGGCCCGTTCCTCGACGCCCTGGCCGAGCTGGCATCCCAGCCCGACACGCTCATCGTGGCCGGCGTGGATTTCTGCCACATCGGCGGCAAGTTCGGCCATGCCGAGCCGGCCGAGGCCCTGGAAGCGGCGGCCCTGGCCCACGACCGGGCGCTCTTGGCCGCCCTGGGGGCCGGCGACGCGGACGCCTTCTGGGCCGAGTCGGCCCGGGTAGGCGACGCCTACAACGTCTGCGGCCTGTCCGCCCTGGCCACCCTGGCCGAGATCCTGCCGCCGTCGTCCATGACGCTGCTTTCCCACGACATCATGCGCGAAACCCCGACGCTTTCGGCCGTGAGCTTTGCCGCCGCCGCTTTTTGCCCCAAATGAGCGCGCCCATCGTCCTTGACCGGCTCATTGTCGAGGCCTCGTCCCGCAGCCGGGCCGAAATCGGCTTCACCATCCGGGCCGGCCACAAGAAGCGCTGGCTGGACCACGACCTGCCCCTGGCCCTTTTCGAAAAGGCCCTGCGCGACATCGACGCCGTGGCCGAAGTCCGGTTCCAGGGCTGGGGCGATCCCCTGGCCAACCCGGACATCCTGGCCATGCTGGCCGCGGCCAAGCACGCCGGGGCGCGCACGGTGCTCGCCACCGACGGCGTGCGTCTGGCCGATGAGCACGCCTCGGCCTTGACGCGCGACGACATCGACGTGGTCGTGCTGCCCCTGGCCGGGCTGATGGAGGACGCCAATTTCCGGCGGCGCGGCACAAGCCTGTACGCGGCCCTGGCCGCCATCGACCGGCTCACCGCCGTCAAGGCCGTGCACGATTCCAAGCTGCCGCAAATCGAGGTGCGCTACGCCCTGACCCGCACCGGGCTGGAGCAGGGCGAGCTTGAGGCCCTGCCGCGCTTTCTGGCCGGCCTTGGGGTCGGCGCGGTCCATGTGCGGCCGCTGTCCTACGCCACCGGCCCCGAGACGGAGTACGACGCCCTGGTGCCGGCCGATCAGGACGCCTTCGACGCCCTGGCCGCCCGGCTGCGGGCCGCCGCCGAAGAGGCGGCCGGGCTGGGTCTGCGCCTGGACAGCCGGCTGGTGCACGGCGGACTGACCCGCTTTCGCTGCCCGGACCGGCCAGCCAGCACGCTTTTCATCGCCGCCGACGGCGCGGTCAGCCCGTGCGCGCTGCGAAACGTGCCCGTAGCCGATCCAGCCAGCTACCGGTTCCACGGCGCGACCCTGCCCTTCCCCCGCGACGTGCGCGGCAATCTGCACGTCGATGCCCTGCCCGCCGTCTGGAACGCGCCGGAGTACCGGGAATTTCGCTACTGCCACGACACCGACACGCCGCCCGAGGGCTGCGCCGGCTGCTGGCGGTCGTTCTGGGTGGATGTGGCCTAGGGACGCGCCCCTCGGCGCGGGAATTGCCTCCAACGTCCGGAATTCCCGTCTTCTCCGCCCACGAAAGCGCCAAAAACCGGTTCAATCGCGCCTCGGAATGTGAGACAGTTTGTGGGCAGCGCCCACTGCCCCGAACCGACATGCAACCCTCGCTGCGCGCGGAGTCGCGACATGGCCGTCTCCATACGAAAATTCACCCTGATCTGGATCTGCCTGGGGTCCGCCGTCCTCCTCGCCTTTTACATCCTGCTCAACAGCCTGTTGTTGACCCAGACCTTTTCCGGCTTTGCCTATGTGACGCTGGCCAACAACACCGTGCGCGTGGCCAATTTCCTGGATGAAGAGGTGCAAAAGCTCGACGACATCATCGTTGATTGGGCCGTCTGGGACGACAGCTACCAGTTCATGCAGAAAAACAAGCCCGACTTCGTGCGCTCCAACCTCAACGACAGGACGCTCGGCTCCCTGGATTTGGCCTTCATCGCCTTCGTCGACAACGAAGGCCGGATCGTCTGGTCGGCCAGCCGCAAGGCGGACGATGCCTTTGCACCCCAGCTCGACGAGGCCGTCCGGGACATCATTCTCCACCAAACGACCATGCTCCGGCCCGACGACCAGGAGGGCCGGATACGTGGCATCGCCAGCCTGCACGACACCTTCACCATCATCGCCAGCTGTCCCATTTCCGACAGCGAAGGCGCCGCGCCCAAGCTGGGGACGCTGGTCATGGGCCGCGACCTGACCGAACCCATCATCAAGAAAATCGAGGAAAAGACCCGGTTGCGCTTCACCCTGGCCGACCATTTCGACAGCGCGCCTCTGGGCCGGCAGGTGCAAACGGAACATCTGCAAACCGAAGACTCGGAGCTGGCCGTTCACATCTACGACACCAACGAATCCACCTTGTCCGGCCACGTCAAGCTCAAGGACATCACCGGAGCGGAAGCTCTTGATCTGATCGTTTCCGGAGACAAGGAAATCCTCAAACTGGGGCAGAGCGCCTCGCTAAAGTCTTCCATCCTGCTCATCTGCGGCGGCTTTGCGCTGATCGGCTGCATCCTGTTTCTCATCGAACGCAAAGTGCTGCGCCGCATATTAAGCATCAAATCGCAGATCACCGAGATCAACAAGACCATCAACGTCTTCGGCGCCAAAAAGGACGTCACCATCTCCGGCGACGACGAAATCAGCGAGCTGGCCCGCTACATCAGCCTCTATATTTCCCAAATCACCAACTACAAGCTCAACTTGGAAAATCTGGTCAAGGAACGCACCAGGCGTTTGCAGGAGAAAAACGTCGAGAACGAGAAAATCCGCCAGAAGCTCGAAGAAGCCAAGGTCGTCGCGGAACAGGCCAACAAGACCAAGACGGATTTCCTGGCCAAGGTGACCCACGAGGTCCGCACGCCCATGAACGCCATCAAGGGCATGAACGACTATCTCCTGAGTACCGCCCTCACCGCCGACCAGCGCGACTGCCTGACGGCTATCAAGGAATCCTCCGACCACCTGCTGACCATCGTCAACGATCTGCTTGACCTGTCCAAGATCGAAGCCGGCAAGATCGTTCTGGAAACCATCGACTTCAACCTGAAAAGCGTCATCGAATCCACCACCCGGCTCATGCTGCCCCTGGCCAACAAGAAAAACCTCGAGCTCGTCACGCTTCTCGACGACAGCGCCGACGTCGTGGTCCGGGGCGATCCGGCCCGGCTGCGGCAAATCCTGCTCAACCTGACCAACAACGCGCTCAAATTCACCAAGCTCGGCGGCATCGCCGTCACCGCCTCGGCGACCACGGACGCGACGGCCGGCGGCTACGAGATCGCCATCACCGTCAGCGATACCGGCGTGGGCATCGAACGCGCCCGCCTCGACACCATCTTCGAACCCTTCACCCAGGGCGACGACTCGACCTCGCGCAAGTTCGGCGGCACGGGCCTTGGCTTGTCGGTCTGCAAACAGCTCGTCGGCCTCATGCACGGCGCAATCACCGTCGAGAGCACGCCGGGGGAAGGCAGCAGCTTCACCGTGCGCCTGCCCCTTGCCCAAGGCGACTACAACCACATCCTCGCCCGGCCCGATGCCGCCAAGGGACGCGAGGCCCCCCTCGACCGCCTGATGATTCTGGTCGTGGACGACAACCCCATGAACCTGCGCGTGGCCCAGAAAGTGTTTTCGCTGCTCAACCAGGAACCCATCCTGGCCCAGGGCGCTCAGGAAGCCTTGACATTTCTCAAGACCGCCCTGTTCGACATGGTCTTCCTGGACATCGAGATGCCGGAAATTAACGGCATCGAGCTGTGTCGCATGATCCGGGACGGCGTCGCCACGCCGCTCAACAAGGACGTCCCCATCATCGCCATGACGGCCTATTCCCTGGACACCATCCGGGACGAATGCCTGGCCTGCGGCATGGACGACTTCATTACCAAGCCCCTTGATCCGCAGGTGCTCTATGAGAAAATTTTGCTGCTGCACCAAAACATGACCGGACTGTGCCGCTACGAACACGGCGCGTCGGGCCAGCCGGAACCGGACACGCCACAAGACGGCCAGGGCAACGCCCGGACGCTGCACAGCGAACTGGCCCTGCTCAAACTTGGCGGCGACGCCGAACTCTATAGGGAAGTCTGCGAAGGCTATCTGGAAAAATACAATACGCAGCGCATCGACATCACCCTGGTGCAGTCCAGGCCCGAGGCGGACAAGCTGGGCTTTGAAATCCATTCGCTCAAGGGACTGGCCCAACAACTCGGGGCGGAAAAGCTCTGCGCCGTGGCGACGGTGATAGAAAAGACGCTCAAGAATCAGGAACCCTGCGAGGACGCCGCCTTTGCCCGCTTGCTGGACGCCGCCCGGGAAACCGAGCAGGCCGTCACGGACTATCTGGCGCGCGCACGGCCCAAGGCGGACTGACCGCGTCGACGGCAGCCGGCCGGGCCGACGTCTCGCCACGCCCCGCCGAAGCCGGGAGACCGGCTACCGCCCCAGGATGCTTTTGACGACGCCGGAGATTTTCTCGACGGAAAACGGCTTGACCACATAGGCCGTGGCGTTGTGCTGGCCGGCTTCCAGGATGCGGGCCGGATCGGCCTCGCTGCTGATGATGACCACGGGCAGGGCCTGCATGGCAGGCGACTGGCGAATCCTGTCCAAAAGCGCCAGGCCGGACAGCCGGGGCATGCGCAGATCGGCGAACACCAGCTCAAAGTCTTTCTCGCTTTCCAGCAACTCCCAGGCCGCCTGGCCGTTGGCCACGGTGCGCACGTCCCGGCAGCCGATGCCGAGCAGAATCTTCTTCAGCACGTTTTGCATGACCGCGGAATCGTCCGCGACCAGAATTTTCCCGGCATTGCCCATGAAAGCGCCCTCTGCGGGTTGCGCGGCATAAGTTGAGAACAATGACTATACGGCCATTGAGCCGTTATCGTCAAACGGCGCGGGGAAAGGGAAGGGCCGGGCGCGCAGACGGGCGGGGAGGGGGCTGGCGCGACGGGGATGCCAAACCACGACGGCCGGCCATGAGCAGCAATGCACGCGGCCGGTGCTCATCATCTCGCCCGGGGCGTTTAATCGCCTCACCGGCACGCCTGTCGTCTTGCCCATCACCACCGGCGGCAATTTCGCCCGCACGGCCGGCTTCGCCGTGTCTTTGGAAGGAGCCGGCACGCGAACCACCGGCGTGGTGCGCTGCGACCAGCCCCGCGCCCTGGATGTGGCGGCGCGCGGCGGCCGGAAGTTGGAGAGCGTGCCGGCAGGCGTCATGGAGGAGGTGTTGGCGAGGGTGGGGGTGATAGTGGGGTGATGAGGCAGTCAGGAAACAAATGACTTCCATTCTTGTTCTTTTTCGTCATAAAATCTAGTAAATTGTGAAGGATAATCCTTTCCTACTCTTCGGAATATACTAACAATATCTGCCAAGCCTACAAAATAGACTTTTGGTCGTTTCGAGGAAACCACTATCCGGTCTGGCGAACAATTCCTCTCAGAGCTTACAAAACATCCTAGTAGTTTATTTTCCTCATCAATCTGTGGAACAAAAATATAGCTGTGCACAAATTGGTTGCAGAGTTCATACAAAGCCACCATCTTGACATATTCACGATCGAAATCTGTAAACCTATCTATATCGTCTCTGTTGAAATACTCGACCATCTCGACTATCGGAAAACACTGAACAAAAATAACGCACTGCTTTGTTGCGTCTGATATTTTTAAAGTATCAAACAACTTTCTTACTAGATAAAATCCAAAAAACAACTCTTTTTCAAATCGGACAAATTGCTTTTCAGCCTTAGCATCATCTTCTTCAAACCTCATTCGCTCTAGCCAATTAGCGGCTCTAATCAAAGATTGCTTCCAAGGAACAGAGTCATATATCATATATCATATAAAATCAACCATCATATAATATTGACCAAATAGCCACCGGCTTGCGACGACAATAACACAAAATCGGCAAATTCAAATCGTATTCCTTATTCACCGAAAGGCTAGCCACTAGTCAACATTAAAATGAACCCCCTTGACCTCCCCCCAAAAAATCACTAAACCCGCATATCAGGATATCTTGATATGCTCAAAAGCGACGCCACCCCACTCCCCTGGTTCAAGGCCTTGGCCGACGAAACGCGTCTGCGCCTCGTCCGCGTGCTCTCGCGCCATGAACTGTCCGTGGGCGAAATCACCGCCGTCCTCGATATGGGGCAGTCCCGCGTGTCGCGACACCTCGCCATCCTCGTCGGCTGTGGGCTGCTCGGCAGCCGGCGCGAAGGGGCCTGGACCTTTTACAGCGCCGTGACCGCCGGCCCGGCCGCCGCGTTTCTCGGTTGCCTGGCCCCGTTTCTCGACGCCGCCGGCCATGACGCCGATCTGGCCGCCGTGGACGCCGTGCTGCGCGAGCGCCGGCTGGAAACGCGCCGCTTTTTCAACGACATCGCTGCCGATTGGGCCGCCCTGCGCCGCGAGGTGCTGGGCGATCTCGACCCCGCCGCCCTGGTTCGCGAGGTCATGCCCGACCGGATGGCCGCCGCCGCCGACCTGGGCTGCGGCCCGGGCGATCTGCTCCCGGTGCTGGCCGAACGCGCCGGGGCCGTCATCGGCGTGGACAGCTCGCCCTCCATGCTGGCCCTGGCCGAACGCCGCACCCACGGCCTGCCGGTCAGCGTGCGCATGGGCGAACTGGAACACCTGCCCATGGCCAACGGCGAGGCCGCCTTTGCCGTCATCTGCCTGACCCTGCACCACCTGCCCGATCCGGCCGCCGCCCTGGCCGAGGCCCGGCGCGTGCTGGCCCCGGACGGACGGTTGGTGGTCATCGATTTCGCCCCCCACGAGGACGAAGCCATGCGACGCCGCTTCGGCGACCGCTGGCTGGGCTTTTCCCGCGAGAAACTGACCGAATGGCTTCACCGCGCCGGCTTTGATCTGGCACAGTGGTCCGAACATCCCGTCAACAACGGGCTCGTCGCCGCCCGCGCCGTGGCGACGCCCCGCCAACCCGCTTAGACAAAGGAGCCGCCCATGAGCGTCAAACCCCTTGATCTCTCCCTGCCCTACATGGTCGCCGACATGGCCCAGGCCGATTGGGGCCGCAAGGAAATGCAGCTGTCCGAAAACGAGATGCCGGGACTTATGGCCGTCATCGCCAAGTATGGCGACAAAAAGCCGTTGGCTGGCCTTCGCGTCACCGGCTCGCTGCACATGACCATCCAGACCGCCATGCTCATCAAGTGCCTCCACGCTCTGGGCGCGGACCTGCGCTGGGCCTCGTGCAACATCTACTCGACCCAGGACCACGCCGCCGCCGCCATCGCCGCCGACGGCCTGGCCGCCGTCTACGCCTGGAAGGGCGAGACCCTGGAAGACTACTGGTGGTGCACCGAGATGGCGCTGACCTGGCCCGACGGCACCGGCCCGGACCTCATCGTGGACGACGGCGGCGACGCCACGCTGTTTATCCACCACGGCGTCAAATGCGCCAAGGACGCCAAGGTCCTCAACGCCCCCACCGACAATAAGGAAATGGCCATTATCATGGACCGCATCAAGGCGGTGGTGGCCGCCGACGCCGGCCGGTTCGAGCGCATGGCCAAGAAGATTCGCGGCGTGTCCGAGGAGACCACCACCGGCGTGCATCGCCTCTACCAGATGATGCAGGCCGGCGAGTTGCTGTTCCCGGCCATCAACGTCAACGACTCGGTCACCAAGTCGAAGTTCGACAACCTCTACGGCTGCCGCGAGTCGCTGGCTGACGGCATCAAGCGGGCCACCGACGTCATGGTGGCCGGCAAGGTCGTGGTCGTGGCCGGCTACGGCGACGTGGGCAAGGGCTGCGCCCACTCCATGAAGGGCTTTGGCGCGCGCGTGCTGGTCACCGAGATCGACCCCATCTGCGCTCTGCAGGCGGCCATGGAAGGCTACGAAGTCACCACCATGGACGAGGCCTGCTCCCAGGGCGACATTTTCGTCACCGCCACCGGCTGCTGCGACGTCATCACCGGCGCGCACATGGAAAAGATGCGCGACGGAGCCATTGTCTGCAACATCGGCCATTTCGACTCCGAAATCGCCGTGGCCTACCTGGAGACCACCCCGCACTGCAAGAAGGAGTCGATCAAGCCCCTGGTCGACAAATGGACCATGGCTTCGGGCAACGCCATCCTCATGCTGGCCGAAGGCCGTCTGGTGAACCTCGGCTGCGCCACCGGCCACCCGAGCTTCGTCATGTCCAACTCGTTCACCAACCAGGCCCTGGCCCAGATCGAGCTGGCCACCAAGGACTACAAGATCGGCGTCTACACACTGCCCAAGCTCCTGGACGAGGAAGTGGCCCGGCTGCACCTCGCCCGCCTCGGCGCCAAGCTCGAAACCCTGACCCCGGCCCAGTCCGCCTACCTCAACATCGACGCGGCCGGCCCCTACAAGCCCGACCACTACCGCTACTAGTGGCCCGCCCTTAAAAAATACGGGAGTATTTTTTAAGAAAAACACAGGTTTTTTTGTCCGCGGCCCGCGAAACGCCTGAGATGCTTTTCGTGGACGCGACACAAGGCCTTTCCGAACAGGGATTGCCCTCCCGCTTCGGACCGGGGCCGCCGCGATGCCCGTCGCGGCGGCCCCGATTGTTTGGCTCGCGGGCAGCAAAAAAACACAACAACCCTTGCGCGGGATAGGGTTTCATATTACCCACCGCCAATGCCGGTCTTGGACTTCCCTACAACCATCATCCTCTACTTCGTCACCAACCTCTGCATTGCCGCCATGCTTGCAGTGGCCTTCTCCGATTCCCGGGCCAAGGGAGCCTGGCTCTGGATTGCCGGCCTAGCCGTGCAACTGGCCTCGGGACCGCTTTTTTTGCTGCGCGGCAGTATTTCCGACCTCCTTTCCATACTTTTGGCCAACCTCCTCTTCACCGCCTCCTGGACCTGCTACCTCGCCTCCCTGGACGTCTTTTTCGGCAACCGGCGCAGCCGGTTGGCCTATGCCCTGCCGGTGCTTCTGGCCCTGGGCATCTTCACGGTCTGGATGGACGTGCCACGGATGCGCTCCATCTTCGCCAACGCCCTCTACACCGGCCAATGCCTCATGCTGGCTGGGGTGCTCCTGGCCCGGCGCACCCAGTACCGCCCGCGCGTCATCGCCATCTTCGCCCTGGGCTATGTCCTGGGGGCCGGAGCCAGCCTGCTGCGCGGCATGGCCGCTTTCCTGAACAGCAATCCCACCGCCAACCCCTTTGCCCCGGGGCCTGTACAGTCCTATTCCCTGCTCATTTCCGCCCCCAGCCTCATCGCCTGCACCCTGGGCTTCGTGCTGCTGCACCGGGAACGCTCCGAGGCCGAGATACGCCGTCTGGCCGACATCGACCACCTGACCGGACTGGCCAACCGGCGCGGGTTCGAAGCCGCCTTCACCGCCGCCCTGGCCCGGGCCGCCGCCCGCAATGACTGGACCAGCCTGGCGCTTATTGACCTCGACCATTTCAAGGCCGTCAACGACCGCCTGGGCCATGCCGCCGGCGACGTGGTGCTGGTGGAGTTGGGCCGCATCCTCATCCGCGAGGTCGGCGCGTTCGGCTTCGTGGCCCGCATCGGCGGCGACGAATTCTGCGTCGTCATGCCCGGCACGCCCCCGGACCGCGCCGCCGGGCTGGCCGAGACCCTGCGCGCCGCCATCGCCTGCCACGACTGGGAAAGCTACGGCCTGCCCGAGCCGCTCACGGCCACCATCGGCGTCTCCAGCCGCCGGGGCAGCCTGGACGACTCCGGCGCGGACTTCCTGCGTCTGGCCGACATGGCCCTGCTGGCCGCCAAGGACGAAACCCGCAACTGCGTGCGCCAGGCCGAGACCGCCGTCGACTGCCCCCCCGGTCCCCTCGCCTCCTGACCGCCCCCTTCCGCTCTGGCGACAACTGGCACGGCAATCCTAAAAGCCGTGTCTTTTCATTTGGTTGCTACACACCACACAAGTTTGTATGGCTAGACTACGCAATTGTTCCGGGCTTCCGGGACACAGATTGCAACCCCTTGCAATCGTTTGACGGCCGGTCTGGCCCGAAAGTTGATAGGGGATGATCGGGCCAACGCCCAAGGAACTTGCCGTGCACACACCCGCCAAAGACATCGCCTACCGCTCCATCGGCATCCTGCGCTCCCCCTTCCGGGACATCGCCGGCATGCCCATCCAACCCGTGGGAGCCCTCGGCGTCGTCGGCCACGTCGAAGTCCATGCCGACTTCGTGCCCGGTCTGGCCGACCTTGAGGGCTTCTCCCACGTCTTTTTGCTCTACCACCTCCATCGGGTGACGGGCTTTGACCTCATGGTCAAACCCTTCCTCGACAACGACCATCACGGCATTTTCGCCACGCGTTCGCCCAAGCGCCCCAACCCCATCGGCCTGTCCGTGCTGGAGCTGGCCGGCGTGGAAGGTTCCACCGTCCATCTGCGCAACGTCGACGTTCTCGACGGCACGCCCGTGCTCGACATCAAGCCCTACGTGCCCCGCTTCGACGTCTGGCAGGCCGAGCGCACCGGCTGGTTCGCCGGCAAGGCCCGCAACGCCGGCGAGTACACCTCCGACGACCGGTTCCGTTAGACCGCGTGACGTTGACGGAAAGACCATTCTGGCTGATCACGGTTTCGCAGCCGTCGCGCTGCCGTAAGAAAACGAAGAATGCCTCCGGCGGCCGGGAGGGGCTTAGCCCCTCCCGGACCCTCCCTGAAAGGGGGAGAAGGGGGTTTAAACGGGCTGGGCGGTTTCATGGCCGATCCGGCAAGGGAGCGTCTGAGGTTCGTGCAGCTTGTCACCGTGGCCGGACCGCCTTCGTCGGGCAAGACGTCGGTATTGCTCAAGCTTGCCGCCGTGCTGGGCCGCCAAGGCAGACGCCTGGGCGTGGTCAAGTTCGACTGTCTGACCGGCCGCGACAAGGACGTCTTCGACGCCGCCGGCATCCCCTGCGCCGCCGGCCAGTCCGGGGCGCTGTGCCCGGACCATTTCTTCGTCTGCAACGCCTCCGATGCCCACGCCTGGGGCCTGTCCCGGGGCCTCGACGTGCTGGCCGTCGAAAGCGCCGGCCTGTGCAACCGCTGCGCCCCCCACGTCGAAGGGGCGCTGGCCGTGTGCGTCGTCGACAACCTCTCGGGCATCGACACCCCGGCCAAGATCGGCCCCATGCTGCGCCTGGCCGACGTGGTGGCCGTCACCAAGGGCGACGTGGTCTCCCAGGCCGAGCGCGAGGTCTTCGCCTTCCGCGTGCGCCGGGCCAATCCCCGGGCCACGGTGCTTTTCGTCAGCGGCCTCACCGGCCAGGGAGCCGAGGCCCTGGCCCACGTGGTGGCCGGCGCGCCGGCCACGCCCAGCCTCGACGGGGCCAGCCTGCGCTTCACCATGCCCGCCGCCGTGTGCTCCTACTGCCTGGGCCAACGCAAGATCGGGACCGACCACCAGATGGGCAACGTGCGCAAGATGGACTTTCCCCGGGAGCCGGCATGACCAGTACGTACCCGACCTTTGCCGCCATTTGGGAGGCGCTGCCCCCAGCCCGGGATTTCTTCGCCGCCCAGGGCCTGCCCATGCCCGCCCCCAAAGCCGCCCCGGCCGACTACTTCGCCGCCCTGTCCCCGGACGCCCTGGCCGAGGTCGGCACGGACGCCGCCACACTCTCCGCCCGGTTCGCGGATTTTCTCGCCGCCCTGCCGCGCCTTCGGGCCGACGCGCCGCGCGTCGCTTCCCTCACCGTGCGCGGCGGCACGGGCAAGGACGGCCGGCCCGAACACTTGGACCTGACGCTTTGCCCCGGCGACGTGGCCGCCCTGGTCGGCCCCACCGGCTCGGGCAAGAGCCGCTTTTTGGCCGACGTCGAATGGCTGGCCAACGGCGACACCCCAACGGGCCGCCGGGTGCTCCTGGACGGCAAGACCGCCGACGCCGCCGGCCGGCTGGCCGCTTCCGGGCGGCTGGTGGCCCAGCTGTCCCAGAACATGCATTTCGTCATGGACCTGACCGTGCGCGAATTTCTCGTCGCCCACGCCGAAAGCCGGCTTCTGGCCGACGCCCCGGCCGCCGCCGAGGCGGTGGAGGGCCTCGCCAACGAACTGGCCGGCGAACCCTTCGGCCCGGACACGGCGCTCACCGCCCTGTCCGGCGGCCAGAGCCGGGCGCTCATGATCGCCGACGTGGCCCGGCTGTGCGCCTCGCCCATCGTGCTGGTGGACGAGATCGAAAACGCCGGCATCGACCGTCGAAAAGCCATTTCACTCCTTACCGGCAGCGGCAAGATCGTGCTCATGGCCACCCACGATCCGCTCCTGGCCCTGACCGCCGGCCGCCGGCTGGTCTTTGCCGCCGGAGCCGTGGCCGCCGTCATCGCCACCAGCCCCGAGGAACACGCGTCCCTGGCCGCCCTGGCGCAGGCCGACGCCAAGCTCGCCGCCCTGCGCGACTCCCTGCGCCGGGGCGGTTCCCTGTGTTTTTCCCAGGAGAAATGACCATGCCCCAGCTCCCCGACCTCGCCCTGCCCGTGACCCGCTTCCTGGCCGCCCATCCCGCCGCCCGGGGTGTGCTGGCCGAACTGGGCATCACGGCCGCCACCGACGCCGAATTCCTGGCCAGCGCCGCGCCCTTTTTGTCCATGGCTTCGCTGCTGTCCGTCTCGGGCCTGTCCGCCCCGCTTTTCGCCGAAGCGCTCCACGCCGCCGCCGACCGACCCGCGCCCGGCATGACGCCGCTTTTCTGCGACGGCTGGAACCCGCTCTCCCCGGGCCTGCGCCTGTTTTTGAGCCTGCCCTGCCCGCTCAAGGCCCCCATGGGCATCGCTCTGGAAAATCTGCGCGAATCCCTGCCACCAAGCGCGCCCTGGCCGCGCATCTTCATGGACAGCTGCGGCAAGCATACCCTCAACGATCTGGCCTCGGAGCTCTCGCGCCCCGAAGAAGTGCCGGACATGATCGTGTCGGCCGGCCTCAACGGCTTTCTTTCCAAAAGCTTCCGCGACCGCTTCGCCGACGGCGACCTGCTGGCCCGGCTGCCCCAGGACATGAACACGGCCCTGGCCGAGGCCGGGCTGGCCGACCCGCGCGGCGTGTGCCGCATCTACGCCGTCAATCCGCTGGTCATGGTGGCCGTGCCCTCGCGCCTGGGCGGCCTGCCCGTGCCGCGCTCCTTCGACGACCTGCTTAATCCGGCCTATGCCGGCAAGATCGGCCTGTGCGGCCCGCCCGAGACGGCCGGCGATTCCACCCTGCTGCTGCATATCCGCCTGCGCCACGGCCTGGACGCCCTGGCCGCCCTGGGACGATCCATGGTCTGCGACACCCACCCGGCCCAGGTCTTCCGCCCGGCCCCGGGCACGGACGCGCCGCCCATCGCCGTCATGCCGGCCTTTTTCGCCAACGCCGCCCCGCGCCAAGGCGATGTGGAAATCATCTGGCCCGAGGACGGAGCCCTGGTGTCGCCGCTCTTCGTCATGGTCAAGGCCACGGCCAAAAAAGCCGTCACGCCCCTGCTCGATCTGTTCCTGGGCCGGGAAGCGGCGGCCATCTGCGCCGGCGCGGCCCTGCCGCCGACGCTGCCCGCCACGGGAGGCGGCATGCCGGCCGGCAAACGCCTGCGGTTTATCGGCTGGGACGTGCTGGAAAGCCGCGACCTCGGACCGCTCATCGCCGAATCCGGCGCGGCCTTCGCCACGGCGTACTACGAGCAGCATCGGTAAGCGGGGGGGAATGCCTCCGGCGGCCAGGAGAGGCGCTGCCTCTCCTGGACCTCTCCGCCGGGGGCCTGAGGCCCCCGGACCCCCCAAATGGGTAAAGGGGGTTAGGGTGGAAATTGGCGTTCTGGGGGGCGGGGAATATCGTTGCTCAGGCGACCGCAGTCAGGGCGCGGCCCCGGCACAGGCCAGGGCAGCCCGGCGACGCCTGGCCGCGCATAGCCGGCCAAGCGCCTGTGGGTCGTGGAGAAATAGCGCTCCGGCCGGGCACACGGCCTGGCAGGCCGGACCGGACGGCCGGCCGGCGCACAGGTCGCACTTTCCGGCAACCTTGCGTCCGGGCAGGGAGGCCAGCGGCAGCATGTCCATGGCCCCCACCGGACAGGCGGCCAGACAGGCCTTGCAGCCGGTGCAGGCGGCCGTGTTCACGGCCACGGACCGGCCGTCGGAATACAGCGCTCCGGTCGGGCAGGCGGCGGCGCAGGGCGCAGCCTCGCACTGGCGGCACTGGACAGGCACGGCCAGCCCGCCGTCGCGCACCACGGTCAGGCGCGGGGCAAAGGCCGCGCCGGCCTCGGCGGCCCGGCCCGGATCTTCCCCAGTGGCGGCATGGGCCAGGGTGCAGGCGATCTCGCAGGCCCGGCAGCCGATGCAGCGCTCAGCGTCGGCCAGAACCATGGCGTGCATCAGTCGTGCCCGCCCTTGGCCGCCCCGCCGTAGACCGTGTGCAGCAGCTCATGGGAGCGGTGGGACAACGGCCGCTCCAGAAAGGCTGCATAGAGTTCGGTGACGGCCGGGTTGGCGTGGGCGGCGCGCACGGGCAAGGCCCGGTCGTGATTGCCAAGCGCCTGACGCCGGGCGGCCACGGCGGCGGCCACGTCCACGCCGGGCAGGAGCTTGGGCGTGCCGCCGCCGGCCACGCAGCCGCCCGGGCAGCACATCACTTCCATGAACTGGAAATCGGCCGTTCCGGCGGCCACGGCTTCCAGCAGCGGCCCCACGTTGGCCAGCCCCGAGACCGTGACGGCGGCCAGCTTGTTGCCGGCCAGCTCGAACTCGGCCCGGGCGACGCCGGGACCGGCCGGGGTAAAGACGATGCCCGATTCCGGACCGGCCGTTTCCCGGCCTTCGCCGCAAAGGGCCACGGCCGTGCGCAGGGCCGCTTCCATGACCCCGCCCGTGGCCCCGAAGATGACGCCGGCCCCGGAATAGCGGCCCAGGGGCGCGTCAAAGGGTTCGCCTGGCAGGGCGGCGAAGTCGATGCCGGCCTCCTTGAGCCAGGCGGCCAGCTCGGTCACGGTGACCACCGCGTCCACATCGGCCAGGGCAGCCGGCCCCGAGCGCAGTTCCGGCCGGGCCGCCTCGTGCTTCTTGGCCGTGCAGGGCATGACCGAGACGCTGGCCACGGCGGCCGGATCGAAACCGTCCAGGGACGCGGCGTAGCTCTTGAAAAGCGCCCCGGCCATCTGCTGGGGCGACTTGCAGGACGACAGGTGGGGGGTCAATTCCGGCCAGGCCGTTTCCACATGGCGCACCCAGGCCGGGCAGCAGGAGGTGAAAAGCGGCAGCCGGCCGCCCTCGGCGATGCGGGCCAGCAGTTCGGCGCTTTCCTCCATCACCGTGACATCGGCGGCAAAGGTGGTGTCGTAGACCACGGCAAAGCCCAGGCGGCGCAGGCCGGCGGCCAGTTTGCCCGGGGTAAGCGAGCCCGGAGCCAGCCCGAATTCCTCGGCCAAGGTCACCCGCACGGCCGGGGCGCACTGGACCATGGCCACCCGCGAGGGATCGGCGACCAAGACCTTTGCCGCATCGAGATCGCACCGGGCATGGGCGGCGAAGACCGGGCCGGCCGCCTCGGACGCGCCCCGCTGCCGCCGGATGGCGGCAGGATCATGGGCCGGCTCGTCAAAGGGCGCGGCAAAGGCGCAGCAGACCTGCACGCACTGGCCGCACAGCACGCAGCGCTCGGCGTCGATGGTCTGGGCCTGGCCTTGCGGCCCCGTGACGGCCCCAACAGGACACACCTCGGCGCAACGGCGGCAGCCCGTGCACAGGTTCGGGTCAATGGCAATGACGGGGGCAACACCGGGGGCGATGACGGGACGGGCGCTCATCTTCCTTCCTCCCGCGCGCCGGACGCGGCGGCGGCCATGGCCCGGGCGGCGGCCAAGAGCCGAACGCGGCGCACCTCGCCCGGTATGACCAGGGACAAGGCCCCGGCCGGGCAAGCCCCCACGCAGGCCGGGCCGGCCGGCCGCTCGCGGCACAGGTCGCACTTGCTGGCCAGCCAGGCCGGTTCCTCGACAAAGCCGCCCGGCACGGCCGGATCGGGCACGCGGCGCAACACGGGCCGGCCGTGATCCTGGACCTCGGCCATGGCCATGGCCCCGACCGGACACACGGCCAGGCAGGCCTTGCAGCCGATGCAGCGGGCCGGTTCGACCACCACGCCCGAGGCGTCGCAGCGCACGGCGGCGGTAGGGCACACGGCGGCGCAGGGCGCGGCCTCGCAGTGGCGGCAGGCCACGGGGGCCGCGGTCCCTGCCTCGCGCACGAGATAGAGCCTGGGGACCGGGGGCCGCGTCAGGCTGCCCACGGTGGCCCCGGCCGCCATATGGGCGGCGGCGCAGGCCAGTTCACAAGCCCGGCAGCCAATGCAGGCCCCAGGCGTCACACTCACAAATGGCCTCAATCCCATACTATTCACTTCCCACCTCGCTTACCCCCATTCCCCCTTTCGGGGGGTCCGGGGGGATCATCCCCCCGGCCGCCGGAGCAACGGTGTTCTGAGTCAACCGATAATCAGGGATCTACGCCGCGTGTGCGTACTGTCCCCACGGTTGCCCGGATCGCACCATTGCATTCAAAATCGTTATCAACTTTCGCATCGAAGCAACTGCGGCGACTTTATGTGGTTTGCCGGCTTCCTTGAGGCGATTGTAAAAATCACGTATGACGGGATTGTATTTTTTAGCTGACAAGACAGCCATATATAATACAGATCGAACATCACTTCGACCTCCCCATACACGACGTTTTCCTCGACGCTTTCCGCTGTCACAATTCAAAGGGGCAACCCCAACAAGAGCAGCGATCTCCCGACGATTCAACGTTCCAAGCTCAGGCAGATTGGAAAGGAGCGACCTTGATAGGACATCTCCGACTCCAGGGACGCTCCGGAGCAAATTGTCTCGCTCACGCCAAATCGGACTCGCTCGTACTACTGTGCCAAGATGCGTGTCGATCTCAGACAATCGTTCCTCAAGCCAGTCAATATTCTTCTCTATATCTGCTCTTACCGAGCCATAAGCACGAGTAAAACGATTTTTTTCCATGACAAGCATTCGAATGAGTTGGTTGCGCCTGGACATTAGCGAACTCATTTCTTGCGCTTGCTCGTCCTTCAGAGGGCGTACTTCAGGCTCCATCTGCTTGCCAAAAAGAGCAAGAATCTCAGCGTCAATCTTGTCTGTTTTAGCCAGCCGTCCTTTAGCTCGCGCAAAATCCCGAGCCTGGCGGGGATTGATGACTACAACGGGGAATTTCTTGAGACTCAATGCCGTGGCAACAGGAATTTGAAGGCCGCCAGTCGCCTCGATGATAATAAGCTTTGGACGAAATTTTGAAAATTTCCTGCAGATAGCTTTTATACCATCGGGGTCGTTAACAAATTGAAAGTCATTTCCGTCAGGAAGCGTGTGGACAGCAAGAGTTTCCTTAGAGACATCAATTCCGATGAAACAGTCAGCAGCCATGTACATTCCTCCAGTACCCAGCCTTGTGATACGGGCTCTTAGCCCAAGCAACGGTTCGGGCTTCATGGAAGAAGGGGACGACGATCATGGCTCCGGCTCGAGCTTAAAACTCAAGGCAATTTCGACCTATCGTCCCCTTGACCCCATCAAGCTAACCTCGATGGGGAAACATACAAGGCATCTTCTCTTCTTCTTCGCTCTTCTCAATAGCCACGGCGCAAGCCTTGAACGACGGCGTGCCGGCCACGGGGTCGGCCTCGGCCGTGGTCAGGGCGTTGGCCGGGGATTCGGTGAAATGGAAGGTCATGAAGACCAGGCCGGGCGGCACGCGGCGGGTGACGCGCGCCCGGGCCGTAGCCTCACCCCGGCGCGAGCGCAGGCGCATGAGGCCGCCGTCGGTAATGCCGTAGCGGGCGGCGTCGTCGGGGTGCACCTCGGCCAGTTCCTCGGGGGCCGCGCCGGCCAGGCCGAAGCAGCGCCGGGTCATGGTGCCGGTATGGTAGTGGGGCGACACGCGGCCGGTGGACAGGGTCAGCGGATAGCCGTCGTCGGGCGGCTCGGCCCGGGAGCGCGCCGCCAGCGGCACGAACCGGCCCAGGCCCCGGGCAAAGCGGCCCACGTGGAGGATAGGCGTGCCGGGATGGGTTTCGTCCGGGCAGGGCCATTGCAGGCCGCCGCGTTCCAGCCGGGCGTAGGTCATGCCGGCGTGGCTGGGGGTCAGCCGGCGCATCTCGTCGAAGACGGCCTCGGCGTCGGCGTAGCGTTCGGGCCGGCCCAGGCGGGCCAGCAGCTCGGCCAGGATCATCCAGTCCGGGCGGCTGTGGCCGATGGGGTCCACGGCCCGGCGCACCCGCTGCACCCGGCGCTCGGTGTTGGTGAAGGTGCCGTCCTTTTCGGCGAAGCTCGCCCCGGGCAGCACCACGTCGGCCAGCTCGGCCGTTTCGGTCAAAAAGATGTCCTGGACCACCAGGAAATCGAGGGCTTTCAGGCAATGGGCCACATGGGCCACGTCCGGGTCGCTGCGCATGGGGTTTTCGCCAAAGACGTAGACGGCGCGAAGCGTGCCGTGGTGGGCGGCGTCGAGCATCCTGGGGATGGTCATCCCGGGCTCGGCCGGCAGCTTCACGCCCCAGGCCGCTTCAAAAAAAGCCCGGGCCGCATCGTCGCCAACCGGCCGGTAGCCGGTCAGGACGTTTGGCAGCGCGCCCATGTCGCAGGAGCCTTGGACGTTATTTTGCCCGCGCAGGGGGTTCACCCCGGTCTTGGGCCGGCCGAGGTTGCCCGTGGCCAGGGCGAGGTTGGACACGGCCAGGACGTTGTCCGTGCCGGTGACGTGCTGGGTGACGCCCATGGTGTAGTAGAAGGCGGCGTTGGCGGCCTTGCCCAAAAGGCGCGCGGCCCGGCGGATGGCCTCGGCCGGCAGGCCGCAGACCCCGGCCGCGTCCTCGGGGGCAAAGGCGGCCAGGCCTTGGCGGAAGGCCTCGAAGCCTTCGGTGCGGGCGGTGATGAAATCCTCGTCGGCCAGGCTTTCGTCCACGATCACCCGGGCCATGGCTGACAAGAGCGTCACGTCCGTGCCCGGGGTCAGGCGCAGCCAGACGTCGGCCCTGGTCGCCAGATCGATCTCGCGCGGGTCGATGACCACGAGTGCCGCCCCACGGCGCTTGGCTTCGAGCATGGCCAGGCCCATGACCGGATGGCATTCAGTGGTGTTGGAGCCGATGACGCACAGAGCGTCGCCCGGCCCCATGGCGGCGATTTCGCCGATGGCGTTGGTCATGGAGCCGCTGCCCAGCGTGGTGGCCAGACCGGCCACGGTGGGGGCGTGTCAGAGCCGGGCGCAGTGGTCGATGTTGTTGCTGCCTAGCCCGGCCCGGAAAAGCTTCTGGAAGAGGTAGTTCTCCTCGTTGGTGCAACGCGCGCTGCTAAAGCCCCCCACGGCCGACGGGCCGCCGACCGCGGCGGCCTCGGCCAGCCGGCCGGCCACCAGGGCCAGGGCGTCGTCCCAGGAGGCCGGGACCAGCCGGCCGCGCGAGCGAATGAGCGGCGCGCGCAGCCGGTCGGGATGGGTCACGAAATCGAAGCCGAAGCGGCCCTTGGCGCACAGCGCCGGGCCGTTGACCGAGGGCGACGGGCCGGGTTCGGCCCGAACGACGCGGCCGTCCTCGACACAAAGCGTCAGGGAGCAGCCGACACCGCAGTAGGGACAAATGGTGGGGATGTGTTGCATGGGCGTGCCTTGAGGCACAGGCCATGCCAGGACATGGCGGTTACGGCAAGGCCCTTTCCGCCGCGCCAATCGGGGCCAGGGTGGCCTCCAGGGGCGCGGCCCGCCGCCGTGCTCTCACGTTGATTGCATGCAACGCCACAACCTTGCCGGCTGTTTCCGAGCGCCAGACCGCCTCCAGGACCAGGATCAGGCAGCCCGCCAGACACAAAACGTCAGCCGCCAGGAATACCGGCAGAGGAATGCGCAGCAGGGCGTGATGGCCGGCCAACACGCTCCCGGCCTCGCTCAATCCGGCCGCGCCCGTCTCCTGAAACGGCAGTACGCCGTACGTGCCGTCGAGAAAGGCGGCACTCAACACCCCGGCCAGCAGCAGCAGGGCCAGGCTTCCCGCGCGCCGGCCGCACAGGGCCGGGCCGGCGAGCAGGGCGGCCAAGGTCACGGGCAGGGCCAACATGCCGTACCAGCCGCCGGTGGTGGGCACGCCCCAGCGGGCGGCCGAGTGCACGGCGTGGTAGCCCAGGGCGGCCACGGTGAACAGCCACAAAAGCCCCAGGCAGGCCACGCCGCCGCCGAGCCGTCCGGCCTCGCGCCGTGCCCTAGAGCGGGCCAGAGCCACGGCCAGGGCAGCGGCGCAAAACGTCACGGCCAGCTTGAAGACGCTGCTCATCCAATCCGGCGAACGCAGGTTGGACCAGCCGGCCACATGGGGGATGGCGTTGTAGAGCACGGGGTTGCGAAAGACGCCGTAGCCCAGGTTGGACGCCGCCTTGAAGTAACGGGCCGGGCCGTACCCCTGTTTGGCGTTTAGCGCCGCCTCCTGCATGGCCGTGGGCTGGCCGTACCTGGCGAAATTGACGGCATGATGCCAGCCGGCCACGGCGAGGTAGCCCCCGGCCAGGGCGGCGGCGCAGACCAGCGCCGCCCGACGGCTCCCGGGGCGGCGGCCCTGCCAAAGGACGGACAGGCCCAGGGCCGGAACAAGGGCCAGGGTGGTGGACTTGGCCAGCACGGCCAGCCCGATGACCGCGCCAAGCAGGGCGTAGCGCCAGAGCCGACCGGGCGCGGCCAGCGGGCGCGGCGCGATATGCAGCAGGTACAGGGCCAAGGCGGACGTGCCGAGAAAAAGGGCCAACGCGTCGTTGGAAAACCGGGCAAAGTTATAAAAGACGTAGGAAAAGCTGGCCGCCAACACGATCACGCCGTCGGGCAGCCAGGACAGCCGCCCATCGAGGGGGAACACCCGGCGCAGGAGGCGATGCCACAAGAAAAGCGTGGGCAACAGCAGCAGCCCGTTGACCAAACGCACGCCGTCGGCCCAGGCCAGCAGGCTGGCCGGGTCCGAGCCGGACAGAAACGGCGCGGCCAGAAAATAGAGCAGCGGCCCGTGCTGGGCCTGGTAGCAGAACATGTCGAAGCGCTTGGCCGGCTCCAGGGAACAGGCCGGATCGCCGCCGGGATAGGGCTTGGCGTCGATGCCGCGCAGCATGGACAGCGACGTGGTCGGGTGGGGATGGGCCGTGATGAAGGGCACGAGTTCGCGCGGCATGGGTGTGCGGGGCGTGGGCATCACCCCGGTCTTGTGGACGTGGTAGGCCACGGCCAGATGCGGCAGCTCGTCCCAGCCGTTAAACGGCAGCTGGATCTGGGCCACGGCGACCACGCGCACGGCGGCCAGCGCCAGGACCAAGGGGAGCAGCCCTCTTCGGGGCCGGGACAAACCGGAAAACCAGAAGACGAAACGCGTACGCCACATAGCCTATCCCGACCGGGGCGGCGTGCCAGGCGCGAGGCCTGGCCTCCCGTCCGCGAGGCGACCGGTCCGGGTCCGCGCCGCCGTGCGACGCCCAACCCGCCGCTTAGACGCCGGTTCCGACAATCCGGTTACGCAACCTCCAGGCCGCGACCAGGCGCGGCTTCCCCGATCCGGTCCTCTTGCAAAGCGCCCACGGCCGCGACGCCGCGTCCCCCTGGAAGGAAGCGTGCGGCGAATCGGTGACGCCGATCTCCCCCGTCCCGCCCGCCTCGTCACGAAAACGCCGCAAAGCCTTCACCCGACCGCGCCCATCGCCACGTAGCAGTGGCGGCAATTCCAGTCAGCCCTGGACAACCCACCGCCTTCGAGACGTGCCATGAGCCTCAAATACAAGCTTATCCTTTTTTGTCTGGCCATCAGCATCCTGCCCCTGGCGGTCACGGCCGTGGTCAGCATGCGCCAGGCCGGCAGCATCCTCGGCGAACAGGCCTTCGCCGGCCTGGAAGCCGCCCGGGACAGCCGCAAACAGGCCCTGGAGGCAGCGGCGGCCACCTGGCTGCGCGAGGCGGCCATCCTGGCCAAGGTCAAGGAAGTGTATAACGGCGTGGGCATGTTGCGGGACTATTTCATGCTCGGCAAACCCGGCGTGCGGGTGGAGACGGCCACCGACGAATACAAGGATCTGCGCGACTACGTGGCCCCGCCCTTTACCCCCTTCACCGAGGTGCTCGGGTTCGAGGACGCCCTGGTGGTGGCCGACGACGGCCGGGTCTATTACGCGGCCAAGGGCGGCCAGGAGGTCGGCGAGGACCTCAAGGCGGGGCCGCTCAAGGATTCCAGCCTGGCCGCTGCCTGGAAAGGGGCCATGGCCGGCAAGATCACTTTTGCCGATTTCGCGCCCTATGCGCCCCTGGGCGGCGAGCCGGCCGCGTTTGTGGCCGCGCCCATCAAAAACCATGTCGGCACCATGATCGAGGCCGCCGCCGTGCTGCGCGTGCCGCGCGCCGAGCTGGCCCGCATCATGGGCCAGGGCGAGGCGGCCGGCATGGCCCGGGAGTTTGTGCTGGTGGGGGCCGACGGCGGCGTGCGCGTGGCCTCAACCCAGGGGCTGGCCGCCATTTCCGGCGTGTCCGCCGACACCGCCCAAAAAGCCCTGGCCGGCCAGACCGGCGACGCCTCCGGCCCGGACGAGGGCGGCCAGGAGACCCTGGCCGCGTATGCGCCGGTGGTCTTTGGCGAAACGCCCTTTGCCCTGGTGGCCCGTACCCCGGCCGACGAGGCCTTTGCCGCCGCCCGGGGCCTGCGCCATGTCTCCCTGGCCGTGGCCGGGGTGACGGCCGGGTTGGTGCTCCTGGCCGTGACGCTGTTTTTGCGCAAGGAAATCCTCAAGCCCCTGGCTGGTATTCTCGACTATCTGGCCGCCGTCACCCACGGCGACTTCGCGGCCGCGCCACCGGCGACCCTTCGCGGTGAAATGGAACGCCTGCGCCAGGGCTTGATCGCCATGGTGGCGGAAATCAAGAACAAGCTCGGCTTTTCCTCAAGCATTTTGAAAGCCATCACCCTGCCCTGCCTGGTCGCCGACATTGACGGCCGGGTGACCTTCGTCAACCCGGCCCTGCTCCATCTGCTCGGGCGCGGCGACGATTACAAGGCCGTTCTCGGCCGACCGGCGGCCGAGGTCCTGGGCCGCAACCCGGAGCTGACCAGCCAGTTGACGGGCTGCCTCACCGACCGGGCCTGCAGGCTGGGGGTCGAAACCCTGTTGTCCGACGGCTCGGACGATCTGCGCCATGTGCGCGTGGACACCGCGCCGCTCTATGACCTCGACGAGGGCCTCATCGGGGCCTTTGCCCTGGTGGTGGACCTGACCGACGTCAAATCCACCGAGGCGCTCGTGGTCAGCCGTAACGAGACCCTGCGCCGGGCCGCCCTCCAGGCCGAGGACATCGCCCGCCACGTGGCCTCCCGGGCCGAGGCCCTGTCCGGCCGGGTGGTGGCCGTGTCCGACGGGGCCATGACCCAGACCGCCCAGCTCCAGGAGACCGTCGGGGCCATCGCCGGCCTCAACCAGGCCCTGGACGCCGTGGCCGCCGGGGCCGACGGCGCGGCCGGCGGGGCCGAAGCGGCCATGGGCCAGGCCAAGGCCGGCCGCGAGGCCGTGGAGCAGACCGCCCGGGCCATCAGCCAAGTGCGCGAGCTGTCCGGCGAGCTGCGGGCCAGCATGGACGCCCTGGGCGACCGGGCCGCCTCCATCGGCGGCATCATTTCCGTCATCTCCGACATCGCCGACCAGACCAACCTGCTGGCGCTTAACGCCGCCATCGAGGCGGCCCGGGCCGGCGACGCCGGGCGCGGGTTTGCCGTGGTGGCCGACGAAGTCCGCAAGCTGGCCGAAAAAACCATGCTGGCCACCCGCGAGGTCTCAAGTTCGGTCCATGCCGTGCTGGCCGCCGTGGACGACAGCGCGGCCAAGGCGGCCGGCGCGGCCGCGGCCGTGGCCCAGGCCGACGGGTTGGTGGCCGGCTCGGGCCGCACCCTGGCCGCCATTGTGGAAAGCTGCGAGGACGCCGCCCGGGCCGTGCGCGAGATCGCCGCCTCGGCCAAGACCCAGGCCACGGCCCACGACGAGATCAACCGGGCCGTCTACTCCATCGGCGAGGTGGCCGAGGAAACCGCCCGGGATATGGACGAGGCCGCCGGGGCCGTTTCCGACCTGGCCGGCCAGGCCGGCGACCTCATGCGCCTTATCGAGGAGATGCGAGGCTAAGGCCGCGTCCGTAAAAGCCTCTCCCAGGGGCCGGGCCCATCCCAACACCGCCGATTGGTGCAAAACGACGCCACAGCGTATTTCACGGGCGCGGCGAGCCGGCTCTCGCGCCCTTTTCCCGACGCCGGCTTGATTTCCGCGAGGGATGCGGCTACCTCAAGCCCCGACCGGACGCATCGGCCGGTCCCATCCACTCGTTTGCCGCGCGGGAGAACCATGCGCTTCACCAAAGCCCTGCTCATCAGCCATATCACCGATCTGGCCGGCCCTTCGGAAGCCCTGGAGAACTACCTCAAGGCCCGAAGCGACGTTTTGGGGATCATCTACCACCCCTTCCACTACTGCTCGGACCGGCGCTCCATCGCCCGCAAATACGTCGGCGGCCGGCTCGTCTCGGAAAAAAAGCGTTGCGGCGCGGCGCTGCCGGGGCTGGTCACCTATTTCAAGGACGCCTTTTTCTCGGTCTTTTTCTTCCTCGGCTTTTTTTCGCGCTTCGAGACCTGCGTGGCCTGCGACCCCTTAAACGGCGTGGTGGCCATGGTGCTCAAACGCCTGGGACTCATCCGGCGGGTGGTCTACTACACCATAGACTGGATGCCTGAGCGCTTCGCCAGCAAGATGCTCAATAAGCTCTACCACGCCCTGGACCGCTTTTGTCTGGACAACTGCGACGCGGCCTGGAACATCTCGCCGCGCATCGTGGAGATTCGCCGGGAGCAAGGGCTGCCCGACGACCGCAACGTGCTGGTGCCCGTGGGCGTGGATCTTGAAAAGATCGACCTGCCCGACAAGTCGGCCAAAACCCCGCGCGACGTCGTGCTGCTGGGAGCGCTGAGCCCGTCCAAGGGCGTGGATCTGGTCATCGAGGCCTGGCCGGCCCTGACCCAGCGCTTCCCGGGACTGACGCTGCACGTCATCGGCAAGACGCCCAACAACGCCATCGAGGACGGCGTGGTCTACGCGCCTTACGAGCCGCGCCTGACCGCCCTTGGGGAGAGCGTGGTGCTCCACGGCGTCATGAACCACGACAAGGTGCTGGAAACCCTGCCGGCCTTCGACCTGAGCCTCGCGCTCTACCGCCCCACGGACAACAACCTGTCGCGCTGGGCCGATCCCAGCCGGGTCAAGGACTATCTGGCCTGCGGCCTGCCGGTGGTCATCACCGACGTGCCGGAAATCGCCAAGGACGTGGACGCGCTCGCGGCCGGCGTGGTCGCGCCTTACACCGTGGACGGGGTGGCTACGGCCATCGCCGCCATGGTCGAGGACCCGGATCGCTGGCGGGCCATGCGCCAGGCGGCCGTGGCCTACATGCAGCGCTACCGCTGGTCGGCCATCTTCGACGCCTCCTTCGAGGCGGCCCTGGCCCCGCCGGTGCGCTAGCGGGTCGCGCCCGCGACAAGAATTTCTTTCGGGCCAGGCCGGATGGCGCGGCAGGCATCTGAAAAATGCCGCCATGCTCCGACAAGCCGCCGGGGCGACCCGTGCCGGCCGACCGCCGCCCCCGGGCGCGTCCTGACGACGGCCGCCTGTTCGCCCCATCCATCGCCAAGGCAAAGGAACAAGACGTCATGCGACGAAACACGGTGTACGCGCTGGCCGCCCTGGCCGCCCTGGCCGCGCTGACCTGCGTCGCTTTCGCCGGGGTGCTGGCCCGGCCCGGCATCGTCGGCCACACCTGGGACTGGGGCATCCCCAATTTCGCCGAGCAGTTCCGGGACATGGCCCGGCATCATTTCTCCACCTGGGACGCCTATTTCGAAACCGGCCGCTACCACTATTTCAAGCTGGAGCTGCTCTATTGGCTGGCCCTGTGGCCGGCGTCGGTCCTTGGCGGCGAGGCCGTGTCCAAGTGGCTGCCGCTGTGCCTTGTCTTTGCCTCGGGCGCGACCCTGTGGCCCCTTGCCCGCCGGCTGGCCCTGCCGCCCTTTTTCGCCTTTCTGGCCGCCGTGTTCTACGCCTTCTCGCCCTATGCCCTAAGCCGCGTGGTGGCCGGCCACATGCCCATGCTGGTGGGCTACGCCCTGCTGCCGGTGGTCATACTGGCCGCCCTGTCGCTGCTGGACCGCCTCGCCGCCGGCCGGCCCGGGGTGTTTCGGGCCACGGTCGCCACCGGCTTTGTTCTGGGGCTCACGTCGCTGCATCCGGGCGTGGGCATGAGCGCGGCGGCCATGCTCTTTATCGCCTTTGCCTGCCGGTTCGTGTCCTGCCAGCGCCGCAAGGCGCTTGTCGTGGCGTTTGTCGGCCTGGGCGCGGTGGCCGTGGCCATGAACATCCATTTCATGGCTCCGTTTTTCGGCGACTATTTCGGCAAGGGCGCCATCCGCCACGGCTGGGGCCTGTCGGTTTCGGCCGACGGCGACGTGACCGTGGATTCCGAACTACCCCGGCGCGAGGCCTACCACGAGTCCACCAGCCAGCCGGCCGACGCCTCGTTTTTCCTGCGCCTGCGCCCGGGCATGGACACCGAATACGTCTACCCCGTGCCCCGGGGTCTGGGGATTCCCTGGAATCTGGCCGCCCTGGCCCTGACGCTGGGGGTCTTCGCCTATCCCTTTTCCCGGCGCAAAAGTCCGGAGCTGACCGGCCTTTTCGTCACCGCCCTGTGCGGCGTGCTGCTGGTGGCCGGCTCGCGCACCCTGCCGGGGCTGGTCTTTTACCAGCTGGCCCTCAAAAAGACCCTGCCCATCCTTTTTGCCGCCTTTTCCAACACCACCCGCTGGCTGCCCCTGGTGATCCTGCCCTATGCCCTGCTCCTGACCCGGGCCGGGGCGGAGCTGGTCGCCGCCGCGCCGCGCCCCAGGCTCGCCGCCGGGGCTTGCGCCATGGCCGTTGGCCTATTTGTCTCGCCCTTCTTGGCCGGCGGCCTCACCCGCCCCTTTGACCCCGAGCGCGATCCCCAGCCGCTGACCCTGCACCAGACGCCCATCAACCCCGAAGTGGCCTCGGTCTACGGCTTCCTGCGCGACCGGCGCGACGCCTTTCGCGTGAGCTACCTGCCGCCCATCGGCATCACCTGGCCCGGCGACACCGACTACACCTTCGAGTGGACCTCGGCCTATTCGCCCAAGCCCTTTTTCATGGCCTTTAAGACCCATCCCCTGGCCGAGCCGGTCTTTTCCGGCTTCTACGCCGAGCGCCCGAGCACGAAAATCAGCCGGCTCCTGGGCCTGGGCTCCTGTCGGTTCCTGGTCTACCCGCGCTACGACCACGCCTACACCTACGACGACTTCCAGCCGGCGTTCGCGGCCCCGGCCATGGTGGACGGCTACAAGGACTACAAGCCGGTTTTCGACGCCAACCTGGCCCGCCAGGAGGGCCTTGTCGCCATGCCCCTTTTCCGCGACGTGGCGCTCTATAAAAACGAAGACTTCCTGCCCCTGGTGCGGCCCGGCGACCGGGTGGCCGCCGTGGAGGCCGTGGGCGGCGGTTATCGCGGCAACGCCGTGGCCGCCGCCCTGGCCCAGGAGATCGAGCTGCCGGACTACGATCCGGGCACGGTCTATCTGCGGGCCGGTTCCGATCCGGTCTTTCTGGAATTCGTGGCCGCCATGCAGGGCGGCGGCCCCACCGCCACCCGGCTGTTGGCCGACCGCGCGGGCGAGAAAAAGCTGGCCGTGGTGCGGCCCAAAAACCGCCTGGACCCGCCCACGGTGGAATTTCGCCGCCTGGGGCCAACGGCCGTGCGGGTGCGCGTCCACGGGGCCAAGGCCGGCTTTCCCCTGGTCTTCCAGGAGACCTTCCACACCGGCTGGAAGGCGATGCTCGTGCCGCGCACCGTGGGCGAACTGACCGGCCAGGGCCGGGACATGGCCGCGCTCACCGCCGCCTACCATCCCTTCCCGGTCCAGGGACTGGATCAGGCCGGACAGGCGGAACTGGCCGGCTACGTCAAAAAAGGGCTGGTCTCCAGCCTGGGCGACGGCGCGAACAAGGAACGCGAGGCCTTTCTCTACGGCCCGGGGGGCAAGGTGACCGGGGAAACCGAGTCCCGGTTCGCCGTGGACTACGTCTCGCCCCTGACCGCCGGAGCCATCCAGAACGACAACCTGCCGGCGCTGGGCACAACCGAAGCCTTTTTCCCGTCGGCCTTTGCCCCGGCCACGCCCCAAGCCGTCTCCAGGCCCCAGGACCCGGCCGGCTGGAGCGCCCCGGCCCCGGGCGGCCCGGTCGCCCTGCCCGAGGCCCTGCATGTCGAGGCGTATGGCTTCGCCAACGCCTGGTGGCTGCCGCCGGGTCTCGTGCGCCTGTTGCCCGAGGCCGCTTCCGATACGCCCGGCTATTTCGCCGCCCGGGCCGACGGCGGCCTGGACTACGAACTGCTGCTTTTCTTCGCGCCCCAAACCTCGTACCTCATCGGGCTTATGGGAAGTGCTGCCGCCTACGTCTTCTGCCTGGCCGTCATGGCCTCCGGGCTTTTCGCCCCGCGCCGCCGGGAGGACGACCATGCTTAAGGACCACGCCCCGGCACTTTTGCCCGAGCCGCCCGCCCGCAAGGTCGGCGGCGCGGTCTTCGCCGGGCTGTTCGGCGTCCTGGCCGTGATGTCGTGCCTGAAATACCTGGCCCTGCATTCCACGGTCTTCGACCTTGGCGTCTTTCTGTCCAACCTCCACTCACTCCATGTGGCCGGCCAGTGGTGGCGGGCGTTTCTCGGCCATGCCCAGCCGTTGTTGCCGGTCTACGCCCAGGTCTACCGGCTGGCGCCGGACCAGGCCGCGCCGCTGGCGCTATTGGTGTCCCAGGCCTTCGTCCTGGCCCTGCCGGCCTTTTTCGCCGGCCGCCGCCATGGCACTTTGGCCGCCATGGCCTATGCCCTGTTTTTCCCGGTCTGGACCAACGCGCTGTTTGACTTTCACCTCGACCATCTGCTCGTGCCCATCCTCTACGGCTTCCTGGCCGCCGCCACCACCGGCCGCATCGGCTGGGCCGTGGTGCTTGGGCTGGCCCCGTCCCTGGTCAAGGAACCCTACGCCCTGACCACGATTTGTTGTGGGGCCTATCTGTGGCTGTGCGAGGGCCGGCGCAGTCCGGGGCTGTTCCTGGCCGCTTTCGGGGCGCTCTATTTTTATGTGACGACGTCTTTGATCGTGCCCTTTTGCACCGCCGACGCCGGCCTTGGCATCCAAAGCGGAGCCTTCTCCTGGCTCGGCGGCAGCCCGGGCGCGGCCCTGGTCACCCTGATCACCCAGCCTGGCAAGGTGCTTGCCGTGGTGTTCGGCGTGCCGGGCAAATGGAAGTACCTCTTTTTCCTTTTTGGCTCTCTGATCTTTTTTCCGTTGCTGCGGCCCAAGCTCCTGCTGCCGGCCTTGCCGACCATCGCCCTGTCGCTGCTCTCCACCAACCCGAGCTATTACGGCTGGGCCAACCACTACACCGCCGGCGCGGCCGGGGTGCTCTTTTTCGCCTTTTGCCAGGTGCTCGGGCCGGTGCGCGTCCTGGCCCGCCAGTCCGGGGCCGGGGCCGGGCGGGTGGTGTTCGCCGTCATGGGCTGGCTGGCCATCGCCCACGTCATGCTGGCCCCCTCGCCGGTGTCGCGCCTTTTCTGGACCACCGACAGCTTTGCCTTTTCCAGCGACGCCTACGAACCCACCGCCCGCGACGCCGCCATCCTGGCCGAGATCCTCAAAGTCGTGCCCCAGGACCCGCGCGTGGCCGTGGTGTCCCAAAATACCCTGAACTGGGGAGCCTTGGCCGAGCGGCTGGATTACAACAGCTTTCCCCTGGGCGTGTTCGAACCCCATCCCGTGCGCGACCTCTCCGGCGCGACCTGGGCCGATTTCTGGACCTTCGTGCGCACCCGGCAAACCCCGAACTTGCCGGTGCGGTCCTGGCAGGCCCAGTATGTGCTGCTCGACCTCACCCGGCCCTGGTTCGTCCTGGACCGGGGCTGCGAGTTCATCCAGGGAGCCTGCCGCGACGAGGACGTGGCCCGGGAGTTCAACGTGTTCGTCATCCGCGCCCGCCAGGAGTTCGAGGCCCTCTACGACCAGGGCGGTTTCCTCATCCTGCGCCGGCCAAAGCCCGCGACCCCGCCCCCGGCTCCGGCCCTCTTGCCAGCCGAGGCGGCTGCCGCCGGACAACCGGCCGAGGGCGTCGCCGCCAGCCCGAGCGTGAACCAGCCGGTCGTCCAACCGGCCGCCCAGCCGGCGACGCCGGGACAGCCGCCGGCCGTCGTCGGATCGCCGGCCACGGCCGCTCCAGGCGCTGCCGTGCCGACCGGCCAGACATCGGCCACGCCCAAGACCGGGCCGGCCCAGGCCACGCCGGCCACCGCCGCCCCCGCCGCGCCAGGTTCCGCCCTGGCCCCGGCCGGACCGCCTCAGACTACGCCCGAGGGCGACCTGGGCACCGAGATTGAAGTGGAAGTGTTGGACCGGTTCCCGAGCCAGCGCGCCAAAAAGCTCAAGCCCGCCGGCCGCGAGGGCGAAGCCGCCCCGGCCGATCAACCCGGACCGAGCGGCGGTCAGCCGGCCCCGGCCACGCCGCCGGCCTCGTCCGGGGTTCCGACTCCGGCCGACGCATCCGCCGCCGAGGGCGACGTCCCGACCAAACGGCCCCAGCGCCAGCGCCGCCCCAAGCCCGACGCGCCGGAGGCCGCCCCGTCATCCGAGGCCGCCCCGGGCCAGCCGGCCACATCTTCGGCCGTGATTCCGGCCCCGGCCGACACCCCCGCCGCCGAAGGCGAAGCCCCGGCCAAACGCCCCCAACGCCAGCGCCGCCCCAAGCCCGAAACCGTGGAGGCCGCCCCGTCGTCCGAGGCCGGGCAGGGCCAGCCGGCCGCCGCCCCGTCGGGCCAAACGTTGGGCCAGTCGCCAAATCTGGCCCCGGACGCCGCCCCGGCCGACGAGGCCGCCCCGCGCCCGAAGCCCCGGCCCCGACGTCCCAAGAACGTCGAAACCATCGAAGCCGGCCAACCGGCCCCGCAGCCGGCTCCTGCCGCTCCGGCCACGACGCCCTAGGCTCCTGCCATGACACGCTGTTTTTGCTGCTCCCAAGCCCCGGTCGCCCGGCGCGGCCGGGTTGCCGGGCCAACGACCAGGCCCGCGCCGCTGCCGCGGGCGCTCTCCCGGCCTTGGCTGCTTCCCTTGGCCGCCTTGTGTCTCGCCCTTGGCCTGGCCTGGCCCGGGCCGGCCACGGCCCTGGACCTCGACCCCAGGCCCGAAGGCGCGCCGCTTCGGCTGCCGGGCGAGCTTTTCGGCCGGGACCAGGCCGTGGAAGGCCGGCTTTTCGTCAAAATCGGCCCCAAGAAAGTCAAATACTCCCGCGTGGTCGAAACCGCGCCGCTTTCGCTTGCCGCGCCCAGCCCCAACGGTCCGGCCACGGTCCAGGCCCTGGCCGAGCCGGGCGGGGGTAACGACATTCCCCTGGGCCGCTTCAACGAAATCGGCCTGGACCTGCGCGACGCCGATCCGGCCAACCCCACCCTGGCCGCCCTGACCCTGCGCGCCCCGGACGGCCGCACCTTTGGCAGCGATCCCCTGGAATGCGTGGAACACCTCGGCCAGACCTATCTCGACGGCCTGACCCCGGACAACACGGCCGAGATCGCCACGGCCACCTGGGCCGACAAGAACGCCCTGTATCTGGCCCGGCGCGTTCTCGATCTCCCCTTTGACGACCTCTGGCGCACCACCCAGGACGGCCCCTCGACGTTTCTCCAGCGCCGCTTCGACCGCGACGCCCTGGACCTCGGGGCCGTGGACGTCATCCTGCGCCGGCCGGCCCCGGTCCAGGTCAACCTCGTTGTGGCCCTGGACCCGGCCGATCCCAAGGCGCGCACCGTTCTGGACTGGTACGCCCTGGCCAAACGCACCTTCGCGCTGCCCGACGGCCGCACCGTGCTGCGGGTCTACGTGGGCCGCTATTTGCGCGAGCGCCATCCCGGACTCAAGTGGGCGCGGCTTAAGGAAATAAGCCTCATGTTCTTCCGCCAGGGCCTGCCCGAGGTGGCTCGGGACCGGCTGGCCCAGCGCCTGGCCTTTATCCCCTCGGGCTTCGATCCGGCCGCCCTGGCCCGGGACGGCCTGCCCGGCCCCCTGCCCACCCGGGTGCGCGAACCCTTTGCCGGCGCGCGCCGGGTTTTCGTCAACACGACCGCCGCTGCCAGCGCCGTGGGCCAGGGCGGCCCGGCCCGGGCCGAACTGCGCCTGTCCCCCATGACCGCCTCCCAGCCTGGCGGCGGCGCGGCCGAGCGCGCCTATCTGGCCCTGTCCTCGCCCCGGCGCGAAACCCCGGCCTTCCTGGCCGCCGCCGACGAGCTGGCCACCAGCCTGGGCGCGGCCCCGGACATCGACCGCCCGGACGGCGGCGTGCCCGTGACCCCGCTGTGGAGCCTGGCCCCGCCCTTTGACCGGACGCCGCGCCGGGCCGCCGACGGTTTTGGCGGGCTTACCGACGAGCCGGTCTATCTGGCCGGCGCGCCCGGGCTTTTTACCGGCACCGGTGAGATCCGCTATTTCCGTGCCGCCTCGGGGCTGGTGGTGGAAGGGACTGGAGCGCGCCTGGACATGGCCGTGGCGGCCGCCTTTGCCCCGGCCGCCGGCCTGAACCATTTCTTCCGCCTGGACATCGGCCGCGATCCGGGCCTTGCCGGCGTGGAACTGCTCGTCTACGCCCCGGGCCAGACCGAGCCGGCCCGGACCTACCCTCTGCTGCCGGGCCAGCCCACGCCCCTGCCCGGACTGCCGGCCCGGGTGGCCCGGGCGGTGGCGCGCTTCACCTTCACCGGCCGGGATTTCGCCCTGCCCGTGACCCGGGCCATGCTGGTCGCCGCGCCGGCCGGACCGGCCGCCACCGGCCTCTACGACGCCGCCCTGCCCTGGCCCGTCACCTCCACGGCCGTGACCCGCGCCGAGGCCGGACGCGTCAGTTACGCCCCGGGCCGCAGCCTTGGCCCCATGGCCTGGCTGGCCGCCGGGTTCGAGCTGGTGGGCGATGCGGCGGCGGTGTCCGTGGCCGGAGGCGCGCCGGCCGTGCCCGACGCCCGGTCGGGACGCCTCATGGCCCGGCTGCCAGAAACCTCCGGCCCGGTCGAACTGGCCGTGGCCGGCCTTGGCAGCCAGCCCGCCGGCCAGCTTGAACTGGTCAAGCCTGTGTTTTCCGGCGACCCTGCCGTGTCCTGGCGCGACGTGTTCGCCGCCGCCCCGCTGGTCTCCCTGGGCGGAGCCGATCACGCGCCGGGGCCGGTATCCGAGGCCACGGCGGCGCGCCTGGGCAGCGCCGACGACTGGCTGCCCCTGGGGCCGGCCGCACTGCCGGCCAAGGCGGCCATGGCCCGGTTTTTCGCCCATCCCTGGTATGGCGTCGCGGCGTTGTGTTTTGAAACCGACGCGCCCCTGCATCTGTCGCGCTTTGCAAAACCTCCCCGCGAGGCCGCAGGCGGCGGCCTGGGGACCCTGAGCCGGCTGCTCGCCGCCCTGGCCCTTGTGGGCGGAGGCGTTATCGCCTGGCGGCTGGTCGGGCGGCAGCGCGCCGGCGCGGTGTTGTCCCGGCTGACGGACCGCCCCCTGGCCTGGCTGGGGGCGACCCCGTCCCCGGCCGATGTTCGGCGCGATACGCGGACCTTCGGCGGGCTGGCCCTGGCCGGGGTGCTGGTCGCCCTCACCGTGGGCGGCGCGCCCGGCCGGCTGGCCCTGGCCCTTGCCGGGCTGGCCCTGGTTCCGGTATGGCGGGCGGGCGCGCCCCGAACCACGGCCGCCTTGTCACGGCGCTGGCCGGGCCTCGGGGCCTGGATCGCCGCCGGCCCTGGGCGGACCTATTTTTGCGGCTTCGCCCTGGCCCTGGCCATTGCCGCCTGTTTCGGCGGCCTTGGCCTGCCGCCCGTGGCGGAATTTTTCGCCCAGGCCGGGCTCTACGCTTTTCTGGCCGGATTGTGCCGGCTGCTGCCCACCAAAGCTCCCAACCGGGCTGACACGCCCCAGGACGCCGCTTCGTGAAACGCTTCCTCAAGCAGAACATCGTCATCCTCGTCCTGCTCAACTCCGGCAACCTCTTCAACTACCTCTTTCAATTGGTGGTCGGGCGCTGCATGAGTCCGGCGGATTTCGGCGGCTTCAACGCGCTCAATTCCACCATGGTGATTTTTTCCGCGCCCCTGGCCATCGTGCCCCTGGTCATGGCCCGGTTCACGGCCCGGTTCGTCCTTACCGACATGGGGCTGGTGCGCGCCCTGCTCACCCGCGCCCTGGGCCTGGCCGCCGGCCTGGCCGTGGTGGCCTACGGCCTGGGCGCCCTGGCCCTGCCGGCCTTGCAGGCTTTCCTGCACATCGAATCCCCCACCCCCATCCTGCTCATGCTCGGGGTCATGGCCGGCTCCTTCGTCCTGCCCGTGCCCTGGGGGATGCTCCAGGGACTCCAGCGCTTCACCGGCTACGGCATCGCCGGAGCCTCCAACGCCTGTTTCCGGTTCCTGGGAGCCATCGCCTTTGTCTGGGGCCTGTCCTACGGCATCAACGGCGCGCTGATTTCAAGCCTCACCGGCATCGCCGCGGCGCTGTGCGTCAATTTCCTGTTTCTTCGCGACGTGTTCCCCGTCACGCCCTCGCGCCTGCCCGAGGGGCTTTTCAAGGAAGTCGGCACCTATTCGGTGGGGATGCTCCTGTCGTCGATCATCGTCATGGTGCTGGGCAACCTCGACGTGGTGCTGGTGCGCCACTACTGCGACGCTGAAGGGGCCGGGCTTTACGCCACGGCGGCCATCCTCGGGCGCATCGCCTTTTACCTGCCCTCGGTGCTCATGAGCGTGCTTTTCACCGAGGCGGCCACGGCCAAGGAATCCGGGCGCAACGACCTGTCGTCGCTGTGGATTTCCATGGGCCTGACCGCCGCCCTTGGCGGCGGCTTCGCCCTGTGCTGCCTCATTGGCTCGTCGTTTGTGGTCAAGCTGCTCTTTGGCGCGCAGTATGCGGCGGCCGGCCCGCTTCTGGCCGTCATCAGCGGGGCCATGGCCCTTCTGGCCGTGGCCAACATCCTGTTCGTCTATTTCCAGGCCCGCTCGGAATTCGGCTTTGTCTGGTTCCAGGCCGCCGGGGTCGGGCTTTTTCTGGGGCTCACGCTCTTTTTCCACGACACGCCCATGACCGTGGCCTGGCTGCTGTTCGCCGGCATCGCGGTCATGCTGGCCGGCTCGCTTTGCTGGCTGCTCGGCCGGGTGCGGGCCCGACGGGCCGAAGCGGCCGGAGTCTGACGGCTTTTTGCGGCAGGACCGCGCAACCCGGCCGCGTCCATCAATCAATGCGATAGTTTTTTAATAAAATCAGTGCATTCTAGCCGTTGACAACGAAACGCTCCAAACGCTTTTCGTGGACGCGGCACACGAGCAGCAGGGAGGCGTCATGGCCGGCAACACCTTTGGCACCATCTTTCGGCTGACCACCTTCGGCGAATCCCACGGGCCGGCCCTGGGCGGCGTCATCGACGGCTGCCCGCCGGGCGTGCCGGTCACGGAGGCGCTCATCCAGCGTGACCTGGACCGCCGCCGCCCGGGCGCGGGGGGACTGACCGGCACGGCCCGCAAGGAGCCCGACGCCGTGCGCCTGCTCTCCGGCGTCTTCGAAGGCGAGTCCACGGGCACGCCCATCGCCTTTGCCATCGAGAACACCGACCAGCGCTCCCGGGATTACGAAGCGGCCAAGAACCTCTTGCGCCCGGGGCACGCCGACGGGACCTACCTCGCCAAATACGGCCGGCGCGACTATCGCGGCGGCGGCCGGGCCTCGGCCCGGGAGACGGCCGCCCGGGTGGCCGGCGGGGCTGTGGCCGCCTCGCTTTTGGCCGGCCGCGGCATCGACGTTTGCGCCTACACCGTGGAATTCGGCGGCCTGCCGGCTGCGGTCCTCGATGCGGCCGGCGCGGCCGACCGGCCTTTTTGCGCCCCGGACCCGGCCGTCATCCCGGCCTGGGAAGCCCGGGCCAGGCAGGCCATGGGCAGCGGCGACAGCCTGGGCGGCATCGTCGAGGTGACGGCCACCGGCGTGCCGGCCGGCCTGGGCGAGCCGGTCTTCGACAAGCTCGACGCCAGGCTGGCGTATGCCCTCATGGGCATCGGCGCGGTCAAGGGCGTGGAGATCGGGGCGGGCTTCGCCGCCGCACGCCTGACCGGCTCCACCAACAACGATCCCATCGTCAACCCGCCCGAGAGCAACAACGCCGGCGGCATCCTGGGCGGCATCTCCAACGGCCAGCCCGTCACGGTCCGGGCGGCCATCAAGCCCATCCCGTCCATCGCCGTGCCCCAGCGCACCACGGACATCGCCGGGAATCCGGCCGAGATCGTGGTGGGCGGCCGCCACGACCGCAGCGCCATCCCGCGCGTGGTCCCGGTCATCCGGGCCATGGTCCTGCTGGTTGTGGCCGATTTCCTGCTGGCCCAGCAGGCCGTGCGGCCCGTGGGCGCGCCCTGGACCTAGGGCCGCGTCCATCCGCAACCGCGCCCGGCATCTTGCCGCAAGTCGTTGCGCAACCTTGTCTCGCCGAGGGGGCGGCGTACAGAACCAGGCGGTTTTATGCCGAAACGGGCAGGATTTGTTTTGCGGGCGCGGCAAGCGGGTCACGCGCTGGAACATTGGGCTGCAAACAGGCAGACGCCATTTTCCCACGGTGTTTTTTGTTGAACAAATACCGGCCTGTCTCTAACGCAGGCTGCGCGGCTGCGCCTTTTCTGGCCGTCGCCGACCGGCCGGTCAGCGCCCCAACGGGCTACGCAACATGTTGTCTTCCCGTGAGGTTCGGGCCGCCCTGAAGCGACAATCGCCAGCGGCTGACCGGCCGCTGTTTATTTTTGACTCAACCGCGCTTTTATTTGCCCCAATTTTACCTTTTCGCGATAATTACCCAAAATATAACGACAATCATCTCATTTCCCCCGTCACAAACCCTTGCGAGTAGTCGCGGTTGCGCGGAATTTGTCTTGAACCGTCTTCCATTTTCTCGTATTATGATTTTAACCATACGGCATTGCATATTTTTTCAGCGTGGTTCGATCCTTGCTTTCCTGGCCTCACTGTTTCGGACGTACCATGCCCCAACGGCCCGGTCCTGGGCCGTCTCCGATCCTACGCGCACCCGGAGACGGCATGGACAGCCGGGCTTGCCGCCGGAGATGCAACATCGCGCTGCCGCACAACGTAAGGAGGCGAATATGGATGTACCCAGCAAGAGCAACAAAGCGTGGGTCGACATTGTGACCGGGAAGAAGACTTTTCAACTGAAGTTCCTGGCTGCCAAAATCCTGCTTGGTCGATTGACGCGGTCCGTCAAGGAAGATCCTTCGCCGGAGAACGTCAGCTCCAGCATTGATCAGATCTATGCCATTTTCGCTAACAACGTGAATATGCCCAGCGTTCAGGACGACCTGAAAACCATCTTCGGCTAGGAGGGCGTTATGCAACAGACCATTTCCACCGTCGCGGATATCAAGCAGAAAATCGAGGCCGGCCGCAAACTCCTCCTCGCCGGCGACGAGGAAGCCCTCCGCCAACTGCCCAAGGGCGACTGGATCGCCGGCACCATCCCCTACTTCATCGCCGCCGACAAAGGCGGCATGGTCAGCCGGGAGATGATCTGCGCCACGGACATCACCGACTACACCGCCGGCATCGAAATCGCCGTGTATGACGCCAACGGCCTGGCCCGCATCTATACCGAAGGCCCCAAGCACGGATTCAGCTTCATCATCCTGCCGGCGGCCAGCAAGACGCACCTGTCTTTTGCGCTCAATGCCCCGAATTACAAAGACTTCGGCATCCGTCCGCTGATCGGCTGGGTGGCCGGCGTCCATTTGAGCGACCTCGGCAAGAAAACCCCCAAGGTGGTCAACGGCCAGACCGGCGAAGTCCTCGAAGACGCCGCCCTGGTGCTCCAGGCCCAGCTGCCCCCGGGCAAGGTCGCGGAAATCGGCATCATCAACCTGTTCGAACAGGGCGACGGCGACATCCTGAGCTTCGGCTCCGACGGCTTTTCGGCCAAGGACGTCCTGGTCAACGGCGAGAAACGGAATTTCGCCGCCTATATCATGAAGAACAAGCTGGACACCAAGCTGCCGCTGGTGGCCGACTACTACGGGGCCATGGTCAACATCAGCTTCCAGGATGTCGACGAAGTGGAAGGCCAGGTCAAATTCTACGCCCCGGTGTTTACCGGCATCCGCTACAAGCACGCCCGGCCGGTGGCGGACTACGTCAAGGTCTTCAACGACCGCCTGGGCCGGGAAGGGGCCATCGACTCCTCCCGCGTGGCCTTCTCCTGCAACTGCATCCTCAACTACCTCTATTCCGAACTCGAAGGCAAAAAGACCGACCCCTTCGTCGGGCCGGTCACCTTTGGCGAAATCGCCTACCAGCTGCTCAACCAGACCCTGGTGTATCTCGAAATCATGGACGTTTAGGGGGGGAAGGCGCAGGGGACGCAGCAAGCTTCTTGCACCAGGGCCGGCCGGCCGCCCGCCGGAAGGGCGGACCGGCGTAACCGCGACGCCGGGGCCGCGCCCTGGACCCAGCGACAGTCCTCGAAGAAGGGGAGGTCGGTTTCCCGGTTGGACAACCGGAAGGCCGGCCTCCCCGTTTTTTGCCCCCTCGCGCTCCTGAACCTTCGTGCCCGTCTTTGCCGGCGTCGCTTCCTCAAAAGGCGCTGCGGCCTTTGGCAGCAACGCCTCGCCGTGTGACGCATTCCGCGCAGCGTAAGGCCGCCGTTCCTGCCGGATGCGAGGCTTGGCCGAAGCCCCGTCTGACGGCCGGAGGCGGCCTTCCCCGCTTGGCTCAACGCGTCCGGGTTCAGGCCCCGGCCCGCAGGGCCGCCGCGATCTCCGGGACGCTTTGGCGCGGCGCGGCCATGGCGGCGTCCAAGCGCTCCAAGAACGCCTCGGGCGGCCGGGCATGGCTGCCCCGCACCACCGCCAGCTCGGGATAGGCTTCCCGGATCACGCTTTCATAGCGCGCCAGAAACGGACAGCCGTCCACCATGCAGGTGGCGAAGTGGATGGCCCTGGCCCCGGAAGCAGCCAAGGCGCCCACCCGGCGCAGGATCTTTTCATGGCTCCGCTTGCCGGCGCAGCCGGCGCAGCTGATGACCCCCACCACCCGGACCCCGTCCGGGTACTCGACGGCCGAAAATGGGGCCTGAGCCTCGCTAACCGCCCGCAAACAGCCAAACACGCTGCACCCCACGTCCTGGGTGGTGTTGGAACAGGTCAAGATGCCAATGTCGGTCATGGTTTTTCTCCGGGTTTGCCGGCCAAAGTAGACCGGTCGTCTAGTTGCGGATTCGAAAAAAAACGCTCGCGCGTTTTCGCTTCACCCCATGTTGTTCCCCACAGGCCGGCCGCCTGAACTTCGGCCGGCAACCCGGCGCGGACGGTCAGGGGGGCGTACTGGCGGCAAGGTCGACGCATCCCGGCCGACGGGTCTCATGCCCTCCCCGAGAAACAAAGGCTGGTGCTTGCGGCCTGAGCATGCAGGACGCCGCGCGGCCCCTTACCATGCGGCCCTGTCCCAGCGACGCACCGCCGCCAGACTTCTCCCCTTTAAGGGGCGGTTTGCCCAACGCCAGACGAAGCCCCGAAAAGCAGGCGGGCGGCAAACCTCTCGAAGGTCGCCAGGGGGCCGTCGTCGCGGGCCGCCTTCATGCGCATAAGCGCCCCCTGCCAGGCCCCGGCCAGAAAGCCGGCCGCCTCGGCCGGGTCGAGGCTCGCCTCGATCTCCCCGCTCGCCTGGCCGGCCGCGACTAGGCGCTCAAAAAACCGCGTCAGCCCCGCGAGGGACACGGCCAGCCGCTTCCCCAACACCTCGGACTGGCCGGCCAGCTCCAGCACCAGATTGCCGATGGGGCAGCCGCGCCGAAATCCGCCTTCAGCCTGGGACTCCCGGTAGCGGGCCACGAACAGCGCCAGCCGCTCCCGGCAGGTCAAACCCTCGGTTTCCAGGGCCGGCCGCCCGATTTCCCGGACCATGGCCTCGTAGTGTTCGATGACCGCCAGGGCAAAGGCTTCCTTGCTCGGGAAATAATGGTAGAACGACCCCTTGGGCGCGCCGGCCGCGTCCAGGATCTCCTTGAGGCCCGTCGCGGCATACCCCTGGCCATGCATGATGGCCGCCCCGGCCCGGATGATGCGCTCCCGCGCGGTCTCGTTCATGAGGCGATGATTAGACCGGTCGGTCTAGTCGGTCAAGCAAAAAAACGGCCTCAGCCGTTGTCGCGTCCTTCGCCCAGGCCCTTGATCTTGCCCAGCAGGAAGCTTTCCAGCTCGCGGCGGTCCTTGCGCAGGCGCACCAACTCGGCTTCCAGCACCCGCACCTTGTCGCCCAGGACGGCGTTTTCAGCCCGGGCCTGCGCCAGCTCGCTCGTAAAGGCGGTCATGGTTGCCTCCGGCAAGGCGGCCGGTCCGCCGGACTGGCCCCGCCCGAGCTGTTCGGCCAGGGTCCGGGCGATCTCCGCGCCAATGGCCGAGGCCATGGCCAGCATGGTCTGGGCGTCCACGCCCCCGCCCGTCCCGCCGCCGGCCGTCATCGTCTGGGGCGCGGCCGGGCCTTTCGCCTCGCCGCTGCCTACGTTGACCGGATAGCGCCGGGCAAGTTCACTCCGCACGTCGCCGGCCGAAAGTCCCTGGGCCAGCATGGCCCCGATGTCGCGAAAGATCGCCACCGCCTCGGCCCGGTAGCGCTTGCCGCGCCCGGTCCCGAAGCTTGGCAGCACGTCGTCGAAACGGTTTTTCCAATAGTGCAGGGTCGATTCCGGCACATCCAGAATCTTGGCCAGGGCGGCGATGGAATACAGGCGGTTGTCGGCCACGTCGGCCTCCCGGGAAAGCGTCGTCCAAAAGCCTTGAACCGCCGCGCCCCGCCCTGTCAAGCCGCTTCCCGCCCGGTCGGAAAACCGCCGCAAAGCGCCGCGCAATCGTCAAGCAAGCGCCCGGAAACGCCACATCGCCGCCACATCGGCCGGACAGGATGCCCCAACATGCACCGTGGGCCGAAAGACGGCCGACAGGAGAGGTGACGCCATGACCACCACCAGCCACCGCGACATCTTCGACCTCGCGCCCCATGTCAGCGGCGCGTTTGCCCGCCGGGCCGCCAACTTCTTGCGGCCGGCGCTGTTTAGGCTCCTTGGCCTGGACAAGCTCGAAGCCATCCATGGCCGGCTGCCGGCCGAGGCCGACGCCGCCGGCTACATTGACGCCTTGCTGGCCGACCTCGACGTCTCCATCCGGGTCAGTCCCGAGGAACTGGAGCGCATCCCCAAGACCGGGCCGGTGGTGGTGGTCGCCAACCATCCCTTCGGCTGCCTGGAAGGGCTGGTGCTGGCCAAGATGCTCCTGGCCGTGCGGCCCGACGCCAAGATCATGGCCAACTTCCTGCTCTCGCGGCTGCCCCAGGTGCGCGACCTGTTCGTGTTCGTCGATCCCTTCGGCGGGGCCGACGCCACCACCCGCAACGTGCGGCCGCTCAAGGAATGCCTGTCGGTGCTGCGCGCCGGCGGCCTGCTCGGCATGTTCCCGGCCGGGGCCGTGGCCCATCCCCGCCTGATAAACGGCCGTCTGGACGTGGCCGACCCGCAGTGGAATCCCTCGGTGGCGCGGCTGGTGCGCAAGACCGGGGCCACGGTGGTGCCCATCCGCTTCTCCGGCAAAAACAGCCTCCTGTTCCAGACCTTAGGCCTCGTCCACCCCATGCTTCGCACGCTCATGCTCCCCCGCGAGCTGGCCAACAAGCAAGGGGCGACGGTGGAAGCCCGCATCGGTTCGCCCGTGCCGGCCGACCGCCTGGAGCGTCTGGCCAGCCGCAACGCCGACCCCGACGCCTGCATCACCCGCCACCTGCGCCTGCGCGTGGCTTTGCTGCGCGACCGGCCGCACAAACCCCGGCTGCTGCCGCCGCTGTTTCCGCCCCGGACCGGCGGCCGCCAGGACGCCCTTATCCCGGCCGTGAACCCGGAACTTTTGGCCGACGAAATCGGCCGGCTGCCCGAGAGCGCCGTCCTGCACCGCAGCGGCGAATTCGCCGTCATCGAAGCCAGGGCCGAGGCCATTCCCCTGGCCCTGCGAGAGATCGGGCGGCTGCGGGAATACACCTTCCGCCGGGTGGGCGAGGGCACGGGCAAGGCCTGCGACCTGGACGAGTTCGATCCCCACTACCGGCATCTGTTTCTCTGGAACGTCGAGAAAAAGGAAATCGCCGGAGCCTACCGCATCGGCCGCACCGACGAGCTGCTGGCGGCCAAGGGCAAACACGGCCTGTACACCAGCACGCTGTTCGTGCTCAAAACCAAGTTCTTCGCCAACATCGACCCGGCCCTGGAGATGGGCCGGTCGTTCGTGCGGCCGGAATACCAGAAAAGCTACGCCCCGCTGTTGCTGCTCTGGAAAGGCCTGGCCCAGATGGTCGTGCGCGAGCCGCGCTACCGCATCCTTTTCGGCCCGGTCAGCATCACCAGCGAATACAAGCACGCCTCGCGCCGGCTCATGGCCGGTTATCTGGAAGGCCACGTCTCCCACCCGGTCCTGGCCCGCCACGTCAAGCCCAAGACGCCCCTGCGCGGCCAGACCTGGCTGGCCCGGGCGGCCAAGACCCTGGTGGCCGACCTCGACGACCTGCTGACGCTCATCGACGACATCGAGGCCGACCGCAAGGGCATTCCGGTGCTGCTGCGCCAATACCTCAAACTCGGCGGCAAGCTGTTGGCCTTCAACGTGGACAAGGCCTTCGGCGATTGCCTCGACGGCCTTATCGTGGTGGATCTGCTCCAGGCCGACCGCCGCCAGCTCGAACGCTACATGGGCAAGGAGGGGCTTGCCGCTTTCGTGGCCCACCACGAACAGGCCGCCCAGGCTGAAGCGGCCACGCTGGAGCGCTGCGCCTAACCCCCACGCTCTCTCCAACAACGCGAAAGGGGCGGATTTTGGCGCGAGGCTTTGATCGCGCCAAAATCCGCCCCTTTCGCTGGCGAGGTGGGAGCTGGAATTTCCGGGTTGCCGTCCGGGCGGCTTCCGCCTGGGCGGCAACCCGGAAATTCCAGCTCCCGTCTTCTCTCGGGCCGTAAACCATACGCCGTCCACCGCCCCGCCCACCCGACCCAAAACCAGACCGGGGGTCCGGGGGCCTAAGGCCCCCGGCGGGTTCGGGCAGCGCCCGATTCGTCTTTCTCTTCGCTTCTATCTCCCCCTCTACCTTTCCCCTCCCTTCACCCCCCGCCCCTACGGCGTCGTCGTGATGCGTCCGTCCAGTTCCAGCTTCACCGGGTCATGGCGGCGCAGCCAGTCGGCCAGGATGTCGGCCACGGGCGTGCCGTCTTGTTCCACGTCGCGGCCGGCCTTGGCGAAAAGCGCGTAGCCGTCGCCGCCGCGGTAGAGGAAATCGGCCATGGCGACGCGGTAGTCGGCTTCGGGCGCAAGCGGCGTGAAGCGGCCGGTTGCATCGGCGGCTTCGACGCGGGTGACGCGCGAGCCGGCCGGTTTGGCCGGGTCGTAGGCGTAGCGCAGCCCGGCGACTTGCAGGAACCGGCCGGTGCCGTCGGTAAGCCCGACGTTGCCTACGCCGTGCTCCAGGGCGGCCTTGATGTCGGCTCCGGTCAGGGTGACGACGGTGAGGGTGTTGGGGAAGGGGAAGGCGGTCAACACGTCGCCCAGGGTGATGTTGCCCGGGGCGAGGCCGGCTCGGATGCCGCCGCCGTTGGCGACGGCCAGGGTGGCGTTGTAGCGGCGGCCGGCGGCCAGGAGGGCTTCGGCCATGAGGTCGCCGGCGGCGCATTCCTCCTGGCGGCACATGGCCGCGCCAAGGGGCTTGTCCGTATGGCTGACCACGGTTTCGCGGAAGGCGGCCAGGGGCTTGGCGAAGCGTTGGACCTCGGCCAGGATGGCCGGGTCCTCGGGCACGGCCCCGTCGAGGCGAATGGGGTTGCCGCCGTAAGCCACGACGTGGCCGGCGGCGTCGAAGGTGGCGCGCAGATCGCCCAGGTAGCGGCCCCAGTAGCCGGCGGTGACGATGAGGGTTTTGCCGCCGCCGGGGTGTTCCACCACGTACGGGCTGGGGCCGACAGCTTCGGAAACGCCGTTGGCCAGCAGTACGTGGCTGTGGCCGCCGACGATGACGTCGAGGTCCGGGACTTTTTCGGCCAGCTTCTTGTCGCCGCTTAAGCCCGCGTGGCTGAGCGCAATGAGGATGTCCACGCCCTGGCCGCGCAGCTTAGCCGCGACTTTTTTGACGGCCTCCCCGGGCGCGGAAAAGCTGACGCCCGGGCCGGGGCTGGACATTTGCGGCGTCTTGACCTGGGCCACGCCGATGATTCCCACCTTTCTGCCGCCTATTTCCCGAACGATGTACGGCACAACCAGGCCATGCAGCGCCGAGGAGGCTTCGGCCTCGAAATTCGCGGCTGTCATCGGGAACTTGAGCGCCCGAATAAAATTCGCCAAAGTGGCTTGCTCATCGTCGAATTCATGATTGCCCAGGGTGGTGGCGTCGTAGCCCAGGCGATTCATGAAAAAGGCCAGGGCCTCGCCCTTGTATTTGGTGAAATAAAGCGTCCCCTGGAACTGGTCCCCGGCGTCGAGGAGCAGCAGGTTGCCGCCCTTGGCCCGCTCCCGGCCGATGGCCGTGGCCAGCCGGGCCACGCCGCCCTGGCATTTGCCGGCCGTGTCCTTTTCCTGGTCGCAAAACGCGCCGAAGTCGTCGAAGGCGGCCAGGTGGGCGTGGATGTCGTTGGTGTGGAGGATGGTGAGCTGCAAATCGCCCCCGGCCAGGGCCGGCTGGGCGGACAGGAGCAGCAGCCAAAAGGCACAGACAACCTGTTTAAAACGCGGCATTTTTTGGACCTCCGAAGGTTGTTCGGCACGAGTAGGAGCCGAACCGAAGAAACCACTTGACAAGCAGAGCCAAATCGAATTTTTAACTCGACATCAGGAGAAATCAAGAATGATCGACGAAATCGACCGCCGGATTCTGATGATCCTTCAGGACAACGCCCGCACCTCCAACGCCGACATCGCCCGGGCCGTGTCCATGGCCCCGTCGGCCGTCCTGGAGCGCGTGCGCAAGCTTGAGCGCAAAGGCGTCATCACCGGCTACGAGGCCCGCATCGATCCGTCCAAGGTCGACTTGGACCTGACCGCCTTCACCTTCGTCAAGACCGACGAGCCTGTGGGGGCCATCGACACCGGCCAGCAGCTCGCCGCCGTGCCGGGCGTCCAGGAAGTCCACTATGTGGCCGGCACGGCCGCCTACCTCATCAAGGTACGCGCCCCGGACACCAGGTCGCTGGCCGACCTGCTCAAGGTCATCGGCCGGCTCTCCACCGTGCGCGACACCAATACCACGGTGGTGCTGCAAACCGTCAAGGAAACCGGCGCGCTCCCCCTGGGATCGCTGCCCCAGCCCGGAGAGGAATGATGCAACACTCGCTCGACGACGCCATCCGCCAGCGCGGCAAAGCCTTCTTCGCCAGCATCCGCGGCGAATCGCCCTCGATTTTCAACAAGGGCTTCTGGACCGGCAAGGTCATGGACTGGGCCATGCAGAACGAGGCCTTCAAGGTCCAACTGTTCCGGTTCGTGGATGTTTTGCCCTACCTCACCACCTCCGACAACCTGTCGCGCCACATCGAGGAATATTTCTCGGGCGGCGACGCCGGGGAGATTCCGTCGGTACTCAAGTGGGGCGCGGAAAAGTCGGGCATGTTCGGGGGCGTGGCGGCCAAGCTCATGGGCAAGGCCATCCGCTCCAACATCGAAGGCATGGCGCGGCAGTTCATCGTCGGCGAGAAAACCAAAGAAGCGGTGAAAAACATCGCCAAGATCCGCAAGGACGGCTTTGCCTTCACCGTCGACCTGCTGGGCGAGGCCACGGTCTCCGAGGAAGAATCCGACGCCTACCGCGACGGTTACCTCGAAGTCCTGGACGCCATCGCCGCCGAGCAGGGGTCCTGGAAGGCCTTTGGCGGGGCCGGCGACGGCCTGGATTGGGGCAGCGCGCCGCGCGTCAACGCCTCCATCAAGCCCTCGGCCCTTTTTTCCCAGGCCAAGCCCATGGACTTCGAAGGTTCCGTGGAAGGCATCCTGGCCCGGATGCGGCCCATCTACCGCAAGATCGTGGCTCTGGGCGGGGCGCTGTGCATCGACATGGAACAGCTCAAGTACAAGGACATCACCATTGAGCTGTTCAAGCGCCTGCGCAGCGAACCGGAGTTTAGGGACTACCCCTACCTCTCCATCGTGCTCCAGGCCTATCTGCGCGACACCGGGCACGATCTGAACCAGCTCATCGAATGGGGCCGGGCCCAGGGCCTGCCCTTTGGCATCCGGCTGGTCAAGGGCGCGTACTGGGACTACGAAACCGTGGTCGCCAAGCAGATGGGCTGGCCGGTGCCGGTCTGGACCAAAAAGCCCGAGTCGGACATCGCCTACGAAAAGCTCTCCCGCACCATTCTGGAAAACAGCGACCTCATCTATTTCCAGTGCGCCTCACACAACATCCGCACCATCGCCTGCGTCATGGAGACGGCGTCCGAACTGGGCGTTGCCGACAACCGCTACGAGTTCCAGGCCCTTTACGGCATGGCCGAGCCGGTGCGCAAAGGGCTGCTCAAAGTAGCAGGCCGGGTGCGCCTCTACTGCCCCTACGGCGAACTGCTGCCGGGCATGGCCTATCTGGTGCGCCGGCTGCTGGAAAATACCGCCAACGAATCCTTCCTGCGCCTGAGCTTCGCCGACGGCGAGGCCGAGGACGTGCTGTTGGAGAATCCCGAAAAGACCCTGGAGCGCGAGATCGCCCAGAAGCCGGCCCGGGAGCCGGCCACGCCGGCCGTCATCGACGGACTGACCGCGTTTCGGGGCGAACCCCTGGCCGATTTCACCATCGCCGACATGCGCGCCGCCTTCCCGGCCGCCATCGCCGCTGTCCACGCCAAGGCCGGCCGGGTGATTCCGCTCTCCATCGGCGGCAAGACCATCGAGACCGCCGACCGCATCCCCACCGTCAACCCGGCCAATCCTGACGAAGTGCTGGCCAATGTCTGCCAGGCCGGCATCAGTGAAGTGGACGCGGCCATCGCCGCCGCCAAGGCCGCCTTCGGTCCCTGGCGCGACAAGACCCCGCGCGAACGGGCCGAGGTGCTGCTGAAGGCCGCCGCCATCGCCCGCCGCGAGATCGTGGCCCTGTCCGCCGTGCAGGTGCTGGAAGTCGGCAAGCAGTGGGATCAGGCCTACAACGACGTGGGCGAGGCCATCGACTTCCTGGAATACTACGCCCGCGAGGCCGTGCGCATCGGCACGCCGCGCCGCATGGGCCGCGAGCCGGGCGAGAAAAACCACCTCTTCTACGAAGGCAAGGGCGTGGCCGCCGTTATCGCGCCCTGGAACTTCCCCTTGGCCATTTCGCTGGGCATGGCCTCGGCCGCCATCGTCACCGGCAACACCGTGGTCTTTAAGCCCTCCAGCCTGGCTTCGCTTATCGGCCACGGCCTGGTCGACATCTTCAAGGAAGCCGGCCTGCCGGACGGCGTCTTCAACTTCTGCCCCGGCCGCGGCTCGGTCATGGGCGACTATCTGGTCGAGCATCCGGCCATTTCCACCATCGCCTTTACCGGCTCCATGGACGTGGGCCTGCGCATCATCGAAAAGGCGGCCAAGGTGCATCCCGGCCAGGACTACTGCAAGCGGGTCATCGCCGAGATGGGTGGCAAGAACGCCATCATCGTTGACGACGACGCCGACCTCGACGAAGCGGTGCTGGGCGTGGCCTACTCGGCCTTCGGGTTCCAGGGCCAGAAGTGCTCGGCCTGCTCGCGGGTCATCGTGGTCGATTCCATCTACGAACGCTTCACGGCGCGGCTCAAGGAAGCCTGCGAGAGTATGAAGATCGGGCCGGCCGAAGACCCGGCCAACGCCATGGGACCGGTGGTCGACGCCTCCCAGCAGGCCAAGGTGCGCGAATACGCCGCTTTGGCCCGCCAGGAAGGCAAGATACTGGTCGAGCGCGGCCTGGACGCCAAGGGCTACTTCGCGCCCATGGTGGTGGTGGAGGGCATCCGCCCCGAGCACCGTCTGGCCCAGGAAGAGATCTTCGGGCCGGTGTTGTCGGTCATGCGGGCGAAAAGCTTCGACGAGGCCATCGAATGGGCCATGTCCACCCGCTACGCGCTCACCGGCGCGGTCTACAGCCGCAGCCCCCGCCATCTGGAAAAGGCGCGCAAGGAATTCCGCGTGGGCAACCTCTATCTCAACCGCAACAGCGTCGGAGCCATGGTGGCGCGCCAGCCCTTTGGCGGCTCCAAGATGTCGGGCGTAGGCTCCAAGGCCGGCGGCCCGGACTACCTGCTCCAGTTCGTCGATCCCCGCGTGGTGACGGAAAACACCATCCGTCGCGGATTCACGCCCATCGACGAGGACGACGAGTGGGTTGATTAGGCTGGAGAGGGTTGAGGAAGAGCGAAGCAAGAGAAGAGACAAGAGAAGCGATGAGAAAAAGCCGGGGGCGGGGGACCGCTCCCGGCTTTTTGGTTAGGGATTCATGGCATTCACGCCATGCCTGCGGCAATCGGGTTGACGCTAGCCCCTTGACCGCCGTCACCCGCAACGTTATTCGTTACACATGATCCTTCGATTCCGGCATAAAGGCCTTGAGCGGCTTTTTCGCACAGGGGATCATCGTGGCGTCAACGCCCAGCACGTCCGCCGGATCAGCCAGATGCTGGCGATGCTCAATGTCAGCGCCAAGCCGGAAGACATGGATTTGCCCGGCTTCCGGCTCCATGCCCTGGAGGGGACGCGAAAAGGTCAATGGGCGGTGTCCGTCTCGGGAAATTGGCGCATCGTCTTCGAGTTTTCCGGCGAGGACGCAACCCATGTGGATTTGGTGGATTACCATTAGCTCGAGGGCGAAACGGCTTTCGGATTCGTGGCCGACGTCACGCCCATAATCGGAGAAAAACCATGACCATAATGTTCGACCCGCCGCATCCCGGCGAGATCATACGGGAACAATGCCTTGCCCCCCTCAACCTGTCGGTGACGGAAGCGGCCAAGGGGCTTGGCGTGTCGCGCAAGGCGTTGTCCGAGTTGCTCAATGGCCATTCCGGCGTGTCGTCGGAAATGGCGATTCGTTTGTCCAAGGCCTTCGGCAGCAGCCCGGAAGCCTGGTTGCGGCTGCAAATGCAGTACGACCTCGCCAAGGTCGCCCACCGGGCGGATTCGATCCAGGTCACCCGGTTTAGGGGGCAAACGCAGGCGTGATGGGATAGACTATTTTTTCCGAGATTTAGTCACAAGAAATATTATATTGTTATTGACAACTGGCCAGACATATGATTTGTTTTTAACAGTTTTATGAATTTTTATATCTTTCTGGAATCCTTGATTCTAGCCCAGAGGTTCGCAAATGAACACTCCATCAGTCATCGCAAAAAAACATAAACTCTCACTTAGACGTCTTGAAATTGACTTGTCGAAACTTCTAAAGCCCGTATCAAAGGGGATCATTGCAGCTGCCTCGAAAGACTGGAAGGGTGCATATATCAATTTTATAGATACTATAGACGCACTCGGTCTATCAAAAACAGCTGAAGACCATGCATGGGATTTAATATACAAATCGACCACTAAAGCAATTTACGAACTTATCGAAGAGAGTATTCCACACAGCAATAAAACAGATCAGGAATTATACGAACTGCTCCAAACTATTACCCACTCAATCGAAATACATGAACCAATAATCGATTTAAACTTTTTCTCTAACCCTAGAACTTTTCAAAACCTACCGGACATTTCAAGCAATCTCCGCCAGTGGCTAACCACAATAGGAATTGAAGATCATAAAGCACAGTCTGTCTCGAACAGATTTCCGCGCTACTTTGCCAAAGCCTTATATGACGAATGGAACAAGAACAAAGAGAAATACAAGTGCATTTTAGATGCCTTAGATTCTCCATTTAACGAAGCTTTAAGAAACGAATTAGACTGGAAAAGATATTTTTCGTGGCTCCAAAGACAGCCCTACGAACCGATGATGGAGGAAATGTTTGGCATTGCAAGCATATACATACCACTCAGAGCGTACTATAGCGCCAGAGAAACAAAGAAGGAATTTTCTGAAGCTCGGGCAGAATGTGAAGTAGCAAATGCAATATCATGCAAAAACAATATTGTTATCGACTTAGAATCGGCCATATTAAAATGGCTAAACGACCGAGACAAAAAAGACGCTATTCGGATAATTTGTGGCGGCCCAGGATGTGGAAAATCATCCTTTGCAAAAATCCTGACAGCGAAACTTGCCGAAGCAGAACGAAAGACAATATTCATACCATTACATATGATTGATGCCAACGAAGACTTATCGAAAACCATAGGCAATTTCATGCAGAGAGGAGGTTGGCTAACTTACAATCCAGTGGACACTGAAAACGATGATTTCATTGTCATACTAGATGGTCTCGACGAACTTGCCATGCAAGGCAGAACGGGGATAGAGGCAGCACGGTGTTTCCTAGGACACGCAACTCGAACTTTATCCATTGTCAACCAAGAGAAATTGAGGCTACAACTAATAATAACTGGTCGAGATCTTGCTGTCCAGGCTACAGAATCTGAATTCAGATTAAAAGACGCCACTCTTCACATTCTTCCATATATCGTAACTGATCAAATAAAATTTCACGAACAACTCAGCGACCCTGAGAAACTTCTTGAAATAGACCAACGCAATGCATGGTGGGAGCTCTATGGCAATGCGACAGGCAAAAACTACAAAGAACTCCCTGTTGAACTAAAAACCGAAAAGCTTGAAGAGATAACGTCTCAACCACTATTAAACTATCTCATCGCATTAACATACGACAAAGGAAATATTCATTTCTCATCGACAAACATGAATACCATATACAACAAACTACTCAACGATGTCTACGAAAGAGCGTGGGCTGACGAAAGACGTCCATGGGTTGGCGAGCTAACACATGAAGAATTTTACTTAATTCTTGAAGAAATTTCGGTTTCAGTTTGGCATGGAGACGGAAGAAAAACAAGTATCGACGAAATAAAAACGCATTGCAACAATTCAAAGCTACTAACGGTTCTTGATAAATTTCAAGATGGCGTAGAAAAGGGACTGATCCGACTCCTCACCGCATTTTACTTTCGCAAAGCAATTAGCCGAGGAGAAACAGAAACTTTCGAATTTACTCATAAAAGTTTTGGAGAATACCTCGTTTCCCGACACATCACAAGAACAGCAACAAATATACACAAGGATTACTCAAAAAACAAATCCGGCTATAGTCCCACTTGGAATGAAAAAATCGCCCTTGAATACTGGTGCTCACAATACGGGCACAAAGAAATGGACAGATATTTATACTCATTCCTCGAAGATGAATTTTGCACAATTCCAGTCCCCACTGTGAAAAAATGGCAAAAAATGTTCTGCCATTTAATATCATTTTTCTTGCAACACGGCATGCCGATGGAAAAACTTAGCGGGTTATCATTCCAAGAACAATGCAGGCAAGCCAGAAATGCAGAAGAAATTATGCTTGCTTCCCTTAATGCCTGCTCAAAAAACTCAACAACAATATCAAACATTGCATGGCCGCTACCGACAAGTTTTGGAGAGTGGCTAGCCAGACTGCAACCCCAAAGAAACTCGCCCGAGAGCACACTAGGGTACTCATGCCTTAATAACATATCCGCCAACAACCAACAACTTCCAATGGTCGACTTATACAGTTCTAATTTAGCAAAATCTTCGCTAAAAAACTGCCAGCTATTCAATGCTAACTTTATGTTCTCTAACCTATCAGAAGTTAACTTTAATGGGGCAAAACTCGACGATGTTGAATTTGCAAATGCTATTCTAAACAAGACAAATTTCGAATCAGCATCACTAAGAGAATCAAATTTTACAAACGCTATATGCAACAATGCCAACTTCAAAAAAGCTCGCATGGAAAAATCAAATCTGCACAAAGCTACGCTAATTAATACAAATTTCGAGAAAGCCGATCTAACGAACACAAATTTCTCAGAAGCATCACTTGAAGGGGCGAACCTAAGCAATTCAAAACTCAAAGAAGCTAACTTAACAAGAGCCAACCTTTGCGATGCTAACTTAGTTGGTGCAAATTTATCAGGATCCGACCTTTCAAAGGCGAACTTCAACAAGGCCAACCTCGCCAACGCAAACTTATTAAACTGCAAATTTAATTTTTCTAAGTTCCTAGGCGCAAACCTAGACAACGCAAAGTTCGATGACGACGTAGATATAGATTTATTAACAAACCAAAAGCGCTGTCAATGAGTAATAGGTGCGACCCCCAATTTATATAAACAAGACATCCAAGAAAATAATATGCAATTATAAATAGATCACCCCCGCCCCCGCTGCACCCCAAGCCCCGCCAGGATCAGCCCCAGCCCCACCACCGTGGACGGCAGGATCGCCTCGCCCACGAAGAAGTGGATCAAGAGCAGCGACAGAAACGGCGACAGAAAAATCAGGTTCGCCACCTTGGCGGCGTTTTCGGCGCATCGAAGCGCCGTGAGCCAGGTCACGAAGGCCAGCCCCATTTCGAACACGCCCACATAGGCCGCGCCGGCGTAGCCTGGCCAGTCGGGCGGCGGCAGGCCCGGGCCCAGGACCATGGCCAGTCCGCAAAGCGGCACGGCGCACAGGAAATTGGCCAAAAGCCCGGCCACGGGGTCGCGGTCGTCCTTGGCCCCCCAGATCCAATACAGCGCCCAGATGATCGTCGAGGCCAGGGCCAGCCCCACGCCCAGGGGACTGGCGAAACGCATCCCGAGGATGTCGCCGTGGGTGGAGATGACCACCACGCCGGAATAGCTCACCAAAATAGCGAACAGGTCGCGGCGGCGCAGCTTCTGGCCGAGCATGGGCACGGCCAGAAGCGACAGGGTCACGGCCCAGGTGTAGTTGAGCGGCTGGGCCTCCTGGGCCGGCAGCAGGTCGTAGGCGGCGAATAAAATTGCGTAGTAGCAAAAGGGATTGAGCGCGCCGAGCAGGGCCGAGCGCCGCCACTGGGCCGGGGTGAGGGCGGCCAGCCGCCGCAAGCCGCCGGTTGCGGCCAGCACCACAGCCAGGGTCAGGCACGAGGCCAGGCTGGCCAGGAAAAGCAGCTGCAGCGGCGCGAGATGGGCAAGCGACAGCTTGAAGGCCGAGGCCACGGTGGACCACATGGCCACGGTGGCCAAGCCGTAGCGGGTGGCCCGTTTTTGATCCTGCATCCAAAACCCCCGGGTTTCCGATGGCCTACCTGTTTGCGGCGAAAAAACCAAGGCGGTTTCCGATTCCCCCGGTTGACAATCCCGCGCAAGTCCGTATTCTGACGTCTTGGCATGACATCGGCCCCTGGGCTCCGTTCCCGCGACGCGGTCTCGCTGCAAACCCGTCGCCCCCACCCGGAACGCTTAACGCCCCCCGATGGCCAAAGGCCCCGATCTTCCGATCCTGACGCGGCCCGCAGCTTCCGTTTCTCGCATCGCCCGATCGCCCCCGCGCGCGAAACCGTTTGTTGCGCGGACTCACTTCTGCCAAAGGATATCCTTTTGAGCTTCGACTCTTTTTGCCTGCATGATTCCCTGATCGCCAACATCAAGCGCGCCGGATACGAAACCCCCACGCCCATCCAGGCCGAGGCCGTGCCCCACGTCATGGAAGGCCATGACCTCATGGGCCTGGCCCAGACCGGCACCGGCAAGACCGCCGCGTTCCTGTTGCCGATCCTGCATCGCCTCATCACCAACCCGGCCCGCACCCGGTCGCCCCGTACGCTCATCCTGGCCCCCACCCGCGAGCTGGCCGAACAGATTTTCCGCTCCACCCTGGACTTCATGCGCGGCACCCGCCTGCGCGCCACGGTCATCTACGGCGGCGTGGGCATGTTCCCCCAGGTGCGCGCCCTGCGTCAGGGCGTGGACGTCATCGTGGCCTGCCCGGGCCGGCTGCTGGATCATTTGAACCAGGGCAACGTCCGCTTCGACGGCCTGGAGACGCTGGTCCTCGACGAAGCCGACCACATGTTTGACATGGGCTTTTTGCCCGACATCAAGCGCATCCTGGCCGCCCTGCCGGCCAAGCGCCAGACCCTGCTCTTCTCGGCCACCATGCCTCCGGCCATCTCCGGCCTGGCCGCCGAGACGCTCACCGACCCGGTCACCGTGCGCATCGGCCATCTGGCCCCGCTGTCCACCGTGGAGCACGCCATCTACCCGGTCTCCCATAACCAGAAGGCCCCCCTGCTGCTGCACCTGCTCGGCGAAGCCGGCAAGGAATCGGTGATCGTCTTCACCCGCACCAAGCACCGGGCCAAGAACCTGGCCCAGCAGCTGTGCCGCTCCGGCCACAAGGCCACCTGCTTGCAGGGCAATCTGTCCCAGCGCCAGCGCCAGATCGCCATGGACGGCTTCCGTCGCGGCTCCTTCCAGATTCTGGTGGCCACGGACATCGCCGCCCGGGGCATCGACGTCTCCCAGGTCGCCCACGTGGTCAACTTCGACATCCCGGACACCGCCGAGGCCTACACCCACCGCATCGGCCGCACCGGCCGGGCCGAACGTGACGGCCAGGCCCACACCTTCGTCACCGGCGAAGACATGGGCATGGTCCGGGCCATCGAGTCCCACATGAAAAAGCCCCTGCCCCGACGCAACGTCGAAGGCTTCGAGCCCGAGCCCGGCGAATTCCGCCGCTCCGCTCCGGCCCCGCGCAGCGCCGCCCGGCCCCGCCAGGGCTACGGCGCGCCCCGCCAGGGCGGCTACGGCGACCGTCAGCGCCAGGGCGACCGCCCCTACGGCGACCGCCCCCGCGGCCCCCGGCCCGAAGGCGCGCGCGCCGACAGCGCCCGTGACGACCGTCCCCGCTCCGATCGGCCGCGCAGCGACCGCCCGGCGGCCGACCGCCCCCGGTCCGACCGGCCGCGCACCGAGCGCCAGCCGTCCGACGAGCGCCGCTCCACCTTCGGCCTTGGCGGCGCCGACAACCGCTCGGGCAACCAGCGCCCCCGCCGCGCCTACAACGACGGCGCTTCCGCCGCCTAAGGCCGCTTAAACTCGCATTTATAAGCCGCTCCGGTTCGCCGGGGCGGCTTTTTTGTTGGTGGTAGACAAAGGACGCGGTCATACGGCACACCCGAAAACCCCGGGCGTGCGCCTCCCGCCCCACAAGGACCGCCATGAGCAGCCACAAGCAATACCGCCTCGACCTCGACCGCATCGAAGCCTCGCTGCGCGAGGTGCAGGCCGATTTCGACCGCATCAGCGAAAAGCTCCTCATGCGCCGCGAGCCAATTACCGACCAGATCATCGCCAACCTGCTCGAAGGCTACGCCTACGTGGACCAACTGCTGGAAGACGGGATCGAAGTCTTCTCGCCCTCGGGCCTCGACCATATCCTGGAACTCAACCACATCGTGCTGTGCGGCGTTAACGACAGCCTGCGGCTGGAATACGGTTCCCATCTGTTGGAGACGCGCCGCCGCTTCGCCGACGGCATCGGGGCCATCGCCGATTATTACGAAGCCAAGCGCCATAAGGCCGCCCCGCGCCGGGCGGCCGGGGTTTACGTGCTCTCGGTCAGCCAGCCCCAGCTGTTCCTGGAAGGCAACCATCGCACCGGCGCGCTGGTGGCCAGCTACATCCTCGTGCAAGAGGGCCTGCCGCCCTTCGTGCTCACGCCCAAAAACGCCGTGGCCTACTTCAACCCCTCCACCCTCATCAAATGGCGCGATAAGCAGAAATTCCTGGACCGACAGTATTACCTGAAAAAATACCGCCGGGTGCTCCAGGACTTCTTCGAGGAAACCCTGGACAAGCGCTTCCGCCGCTCCCTGCGCCTGGACAAGGACGTAACGGCCAAGGACTGAGACCGTCCGGGGCGTCCCCGAGGTTCCCAATTATTGCTATGGCAATTGTATTTCGGACCGCGCGGGGATAGATTGACTGGATGACCAACCTTCCTGGCCGCTCCTCGCGTCCCGGCCCGGCCGGGATCCTGGCCGCCCGCCTGCGCCAGATCCATGGCCTGTTCGAGACGCGGCCGGTGCGGGCCGTGTTGCTGGCCCTGGCCGTGCTCTTGCCGCTGGCGCTGCTTATCGCCTGGACCCAGGCCTCGGCCTGGAAGGCCCGGGCCATGCGCCAGGCCATGGCCGAGGCCTCGGCCCTGGCCGCTGTGGAAGAAAACGACATCGCCGCCCGCATCGGCGAACAGTTTGGCCGGATGCGCAAGACCTCGCGGCTGCTAGCCAGCGACGTCCGCTTCGTCGCGCTCCTGAGAAACCCGGCCGACGCCGCCCTGGCCGATGAACTCAACCGCTACCTCGTGGCCTATTGCCGCGACCTCGGCCTGCACCGGGCCTATATCCTCGACGCCTCGGGCCGCTGTCTCGTCTCCAGCGACTACGCCAACGCCGCAACCCTGGTGGGGCGGAGTTTTCACGACCGCGACTACTTCGCCGGAGCCATGCGCGGCCAGCCCACCACCCAGTTCGTGGTGGGCCGGGTCTCCGCCGTGCCGGGCTTCCATTTCGCCACGCCCATCCTCGGCTGCGACGGCATCCTCGGCGTGGCCATGGCCAAGGCCGATCTGCGCCCCTTGGGCCAGGGCCTGCACTTCACCTCGGGATTCGTCACCGACGACCAGGGCATCATCGTCCTGGCCGCCGATCCGGACCATCTGCTCATGGCCGTGCCCGGCGCGCCGGCCTTGTCGCTGCCCGAAAACGAACGCCTGGCCCGCTACCAGCGGGCCGAGCTGGCCGTACTGCCCATAACGCCCCACCCGGTGCTGGGCGAAACCCTGTACGTGTCGGGGGGCGGCGCGCCGATCCCCTCGGTGCTGCGCCGGGCGACCGTGGCCAAGGAGAAGCTTGCCGTCTACCTGTTCGAGCCGGTCACCGGCCTGGCCGCCGCCGAAGCCCAATATCCCGTGCGATTCGGCCTCTACGCCCTGGCCGCCCTCTGCCTGCTTGGAGCCGGCCTGTCGCTCTACGGCTATCTGGCCCGAGACGCCTGTCTGCGACGCAATCTGCTGCTCCTAAACGCCAAGCTTGCCCATCAAGCCCACCACGACGCGCTCACCGGCTGCGCCAATCGCCGCCGTTTCGGCGAAGCCGTGGCCATGGCCGCGGCCGAGGCCGGACGCAGCGGCGCGCCCCTGGCCCTGGCCATGATCGATCTCGACCATTTCAAGCTGGTCAACGACCGCCACGGCCACCCCGTGGGCGACCGCATGTTGCGTCATGTCTCGGGGCTTATCCGGGGCAGGCTGCGGCCGGGCGAACTGCTGGCGCGCCTTGGCGGCGAGGAGTTCGCCGTGCTGCTGCCCGGCCTGGACGAGGCCGCCGCCCGCTCGCGCATGGACGCCGTCCGCCTGGAAATCGCCGCCACGCCGTTGTCCGTGGACGGGCTGGACGTGCCCCAGACCGTCAGCGTCGGCGTCACGGCCGACACCGGCGGCAAGCCGGTCCAGGAACTGCAACGCGAGGCCGACATGGCTCTGTATCTGGCCAAGAAATGCGGCCGCGACCAGGTGGTGGCGGCCTCCTGCGTGGACACGCGCCTGACCCTGGACGAACTCGAAGGCGGGGCCTGCCCCAATCCCAAGGGCGCGTGAGGCGGCCCGAAAGCCCCCTCCCCCGGGCGGCAGGCGCGAATCGCCAAGACAGCCGGCGACGATTGCGATAGGATTGCGGCATGCGACCCGAAAACGACACTACGGAGCAGCCGGTTCTTGAGCTGACCGACGTGCGCAAGGCCTACGGCGACTTCGAGGCCGTGCGCGGAGTGAGCTTTGCCGTGTCCCGGGGCGAATGCTTCGGACTTTTAGGCCCTAACGGCGCGGGCAAGACCACCACCATCCGCATGATCTACGGCTTCTCGCCGCGCTGTGCCGGCGAGATCCGCCTGTTCGGCCAGGACATCGCCACGGCCTTTCGCCGCGTCAAGGCCCGCCTGGGCGTCTGCCAGCAGGGCAACACCCTGGACCCGGACCTGAGCGTGCTCGAAAACCTCCTCGTCTTTGCCGGCTATTTCGGCATCCCCCGGGCCGAGGCCAAGGCCCGGGCCGAGGAACTCCTGGCCTTTTTCGCCCTGGAAGGCAAAAAACGCTTCCAGTACGAGGAACTCTCCGGCGGCATGGCCCGCCGGCTCATGCTGGCCCGGGCCATCGTCAACCGGCCGGAACTGCTCATCCTCGACGAACCCACCACCGGCCTGGACCCCCAGTCGCGCAACACCCTGTGGGACCGGCTGCTGGACCTCAAACGCCAGGGCATGACGATTCTCCTCACCACCCATGCCATGGAAGAGGCCGAGCGATTTTGCGACCGGCTGTGCATCATCGACCACGGCCGGGTGGTCACCGAAGGCGACCCGGCCGGACTGGTGGCCGCCCATGCCGGACGCCACGCCCTGGAAGTGGAATCCCCGGAACCGGCCATGGCCGAACATCTGGCCGCCGCCGGGGCGCGGTTCGACCGCTCGGGCCGCCGGCTCATCGTCTACGGCGACGACAAGGCGGCGCTCCTCGCCCTTCGCGAGCGCTTTTGCGCCGAGTCGGGCTTTCTGCGGCCGGCCACCCTGGAAGACGTGTTCCTGCGCGCAACCGGCCGGGAGCTTCGCGAATGACCACCGATCCCCGCTTCACCTGGCTTTTTTGGACCGTCTGGCGGCGCAACCTGCTGGTCTACCGCCGCATCTGGACGGTCAACTTCCTGCCGCCCATGCTGGAGCCGGTCTTCTACCTGCTGGCCTTTGGCCTGGGCTTTTCCGGGCTGGTGCGGGAGGTCCACTGGAACGGCCAGACCCTGTCCTACACCGAGTTCTTCGCCCCCTCCATGCTGGCCGCCACCGTCATGTGGCAGGCCTTTCTGGAGACTTCCTACGCCTCGTTCGTGCGCATGTTCTACCAAAAAACCTACGACGCCCTGCTGGCCACGCCGCTGACCGTCGAAGAAATCATCATTGCCGAGATCGTCTGGGGCGCGACCCGGGCGGTCATCGCCGCCGTGCTCATGCTCGTGGTCATCGCCCTGCTCGGCTACGTCCCGAGCCTGCACGCCCTGGCCATCCTGCCCATCGCCTTCCTTGGCGGCCTGGCCTTCGGCGCCATGGGCATGGCCACCACCAGCGTCACCTCGTCCATCGACATGTTCAACCTGCCGATCTTCCTGGTTATCACGCCCATGTTCCTGTTTTCCGGCACGTTTTTCCCCTTGACCGGCCTGCCGGCCTGGGCCGTGGGCCTGGCCCAGGGCCTGCCGCTCTACCATCTGGCCGAACTCACCCGTTCCGCCTGCCTGGGGCTCCTCGACGCGTCTTCCCTCTGGCACATGCTGGCCCTGGCCGCCTGCGCCGCCCTCTTCATCCCCCTGTCCCTGGCCGGCATGCGGCGGCGGCTGGTGAAGTAGGCCACGAAAAAGAGGCCTCCGGCGGCTGGGGGCCTGAGGCCCCCAGACCCCCCAGATGGAAGAAAGGGGTAAAAGGGTTTTCAGCGGGGAGCGGCGCTCTGTCCACCGGAGCGCCAAGCGAGCGTTCACCGTAACTGCCGGGAACCACCGTTGCTCCAGCCACCTGGAAACCGCGCAAACAGTGCCCTTCCCCCTGCGCCGACTGCAGACGATTCGCCGTTGTCCCTGGCCCGGCTTGCCCGTGGGCCAAAAAGCCGTTGACAATGTCACTTGCCGGCGACTATCAAGCAGCCATGAACGCTCCAGCCCGCAAAACCTCCGCCGCCACGGCCAAGGACCGGGAAGCCACCAAGCGCCGGCTCATCGAAGCCGTGGGCCGGGTGCTGGCCCGGCAGGGTTTCCAGGCCGTGGGCGTCAACACCGTGGCCCGGGAGGCCGGGGTGGATAAGGTGCTCATCTACCGCTACTTCGACGGGTTGCCCGGGCTGGTGGCGGCCTTTGCCCGGGAGGGTGGCTTCTGGCCCGACCTCGACGAACTGTGCGGCGGCGACCGCCCGGCTTTCCTGGCCCTGCCCTTTGCCCAGCGGATGTCCCTGGCCGTGCGCAACTACCTGCGGGCCGTGCGCTCCCGGCCGCTGACCCGGGAAATCCTGGCCTGGCGGTTTCTGGAGAAAAACGACCTCACCGACGCCCTGGACACGGCCCGGGCCGAAGCCGGCGCGGCCATCCTGGCCCTGGCCGGGGAGGGCGTGCAGCGGCCGGACGTTGATCTGCCGGCACTGCACGTGCTGCTCGGCGCGGCCATCAACCACCTGGCCGTGCGCCAGGACCGCGAACCGGTCTTCGCCGGCTTGCCCCTGGACGACCCGGCCACCTGGGAACGCGTCGAAGCCATGCTCGACCGCATGGTGCTCGCCGTGCTGGGATAAATAAGAGGCCTCCGGCGGCCAGGAGAGGCGCTGCCTCTCCTGGACCTCTCCGCTGGGGGCCTGAGGCCCCCAGACCCCCCAACTGGGAAAATTGCGAAGGGGATTTCGGCGCAGATTGGTCTTTCGGCCGGTTTGTTGGGAAGACAAAGCGGCACTGTTCTTGACGGAAACGACGGTTGTTCAGGCCACCTGAAGCCATGCGGCCGACGCAGCCGGCCAAAGCCGTCGAAGCCTCCAGTGGGCGCAGCCTGCGCCCTTTTTTGGGGAACTAATGTCACCACAAGGTGACAAAATCCGCGCCCGACCCGGCCACCCCGGGTCCGGCCGGCAAGGAGAAGGGCCATGACGGACGAACTGACGCGGGAAAACGTGACGCCGACCGGGCAGCGCGAGCCGGTTTTTGGGCCGTGGTTGTTGGGACTGGGGCTGCTCTTGGCCGCCTTGCTGCTGGCCGTTTTGGGCGAGGCCCGGGCCGCCGACGAGGCCGGCACGGGGCTGGTGCGCGATCTGGAAGACCTGGACGCGGCCAAAAACGGGCAGGGAACGATTCGCATCGAGGCCCGCGGCGGCTGGACCGCGCCGCAAACCGTGTCCAAGGCGCGGTTTGCCATGGCCCGGGAAGAGGTGCGAGCCTATTACGAAACCGACCATCTGGCCCTGGATATGGGCTTCGAGACCGGCCAGTACGACTTCACCCGGACCGGGCGGTTGCCTTTTGGCGGACGCGCCCCGTTTGAGAACCTCTCCCGCTTCGAGGGCGGGCTGGCCGTCCAGGGCGGCCTGTGGTCCGACGTATCGGGATTTCTGGGGCTGCGGGGCGATCTCGGCTACGAGGACGCCCCCGACGTCCGGGGGCTTGGCGGCACAGCCATGGCCGGCCTGGTCGTGCCCATGGGGCGAAGCTGGCTGTTGACCCTGGGCGGCGGCGCGTCGGTCACGCCGGTGGACGTCCAGCCCGTGCCCATAGTTGCCCTGCGCTACGAAGCCCCGGCCGACACCGGCATCGTCGTGGACCTGGGCCTGCCGCGCACCGAGGCGCGCTGGCGTGGCGGCTCCTGGTGGACCCTGCGCCTGACCGGGGAAATCGACGGCGCCCACTATCATCTGGCCGACGACAACCTGGCCGCGCCCAAGGGCACGGTGGCGTTTTTCGCGCCCCGGGCCGGGCTTTTCGTGGACCTCACGCCCATGGCCGGCCTGAAGGCCAGCCTTGGCGCGCATTACGCCCTGCCTGGAACCATGACGTTTTACCGGGAGAGCGGTTCCCGGCTCAAGCGCTACGACACGGGCGGCGCGCCCGGCGCGTCCCTGCGCCTGGGCTGGTCGTTCTGACCGACGCCGCCCCTTGGGCGTCCCGGTCAGAGAACCGCGCCATGCCCAAAACCCTTAAACCTTTTCCCCATATGGGGGGTCTGGGGGCCTCAGGCCCCCAGCCGCCGGAGGCATCTTCCGCCTTTTCAAGGGGTGCGGGGCTACCCCGCCGCCAGGGCGTCGATGGCGCCAAGGAGGGAGTCGAAGGAGGACAGGCTGAAGATGATGAGCACCTCGCCGTCGATCAAGTGATCCTTCATGCTGAACTGGGTGCTGGCCACCAGCACCATGCCCTGGCTTTGGCCGATGATGGAGCCGATGTCGGCTTCGAGGTAATCGGGCGGGGAATAGCGCAGGGGTTCGCGCAGGATGTTGGCGATGGAGCCCATGACGCCATTGAGGACGATGTTGCCGACCTCTTGCAGGGTGCCGGTGCGCATGGCTGCGGCGTCGGCCGGCATGTTGCCGTTGCCGAGGATGACGGACACAAGCTTGTCGGCCGAGGTGGGCGGGAAAATGAGTGCGCTAAGGCCGGCAAATTCGCCGGTGAAGCTGAGTTGTACCGCCGAAAAAACGGAATTGGGCCGTGTGGCGTAGAGGGCGGCCAGTTGGACCGGCGTCAGCACCCGCAGCACCGGCACCTGGAGCTGGATGTGGGTGTTGACCATCTGGTTGAGCATGCCGGCGGCCCGGCCCACCCCGATGTTGATGAGCTCCTGCATGATGTCGAGCTGGAGCGAGCTAAGCGACATGCCGATGCCCCCATCTTGAATTCGCGGCGCGCGGCCAGGCCCGAGGCGGGCGGCCGGCGGCAGGGTTGCGATTGCGCTTTACAGCCAAACGTTCCGACATGGGCTAGCAGCCGCACTCCGCGAGCAGGTCGGCCAGCATCCGGCGCAACACGTCGTGGTCCACGGGTTTGTTGAGGAAGGCCCTGGCTCCGAGCTCCAGGCAGCGCGCCTTGGTGGTTTCCTGGATGTCGGCCGTGACCACGCAGACGCGAACGTCCGCCGCCTCGGCGGCCAGGGCCTCCAGCACGGCCACGCCGCCGGGATCGGGCATGTTGAGGTCAAGCAGCAGCACGTCGGGGTGGTGCTCGCGCAAAAGTCGCAGGCACTCGGCCCCGTCCTTGGCTTCGATGACCTCGAAGCCGGCTTCCTTGGCGGTCTTGGCAGACTGAAAACGCTGAAACATGGAGTCGTCGGCGACGATGAGCATGGGCATGGCGGTGTTTCCTACGACGGGCTGATCTAAAGTGTCTTGCGTCTGTTGTGTTGGCAAAAGCCGGCCGTGGCGTCAAGGCCGGGACGAAGCCGCCTCGAACACGTCCTGGCAGGCGTCGCGAAGGCCCAAGGCGAGCTTGCGGGCTTCGGCCTCGTCGCGGGCATTGCCGGCCTGCTCCAGGGCGGCGGCCAGTTCCTGGCAGCGGGCCGCGCCGATGGTGGCGGCGGCGGATTTGATGGTGTGGGCGTGCAAGGCCAGCCCGGCCAGGTCCCGGCCGGCCAGGGCCTGTTCGGCCAGGTCCAGACGGCGGCGCAGTTCGTCCAGGGAAATGGTCAGAATGGGGTCGAACAGCAGCTGGTCGATGCCGAGCCGGGCCAGGGCCCAACCGGTGTCCAGCACGCCCTGGGGGCCGTCGGCCAAGGGCGCGGCGACCGATGGTCCGGGAACCGCTTGCGCAGCCGGGGCCAGAGCCGCCGCGAGGCTTGCCGCCCGGAGGTATTGGGTGTCCTGGCGACGGTCCAGGGAACGGATCACCGAGGCCAGTTCCTCAAGATTGATGGGTTTGCCGATGTAGGCGTCCATGCCGGCGGCTGCGCACGCCTCGCGCACCTCCGGCGACACGTGGGCGGTGACGGCCACGATGGGCACGTCGGCGGCGACGATGGGCAGGTCCGGGCGGCCGCCGGCCCGAATGAGCCGGGCGGCGGTGAGTCCGTCCATGGACGGCATTTCGATGTCCATGAGCACGAGGTCGAAGGGGGCGTGGGCGAGCTTGTCCAGGGCGGCCTCGCCGGAGGTGGCCACGGCGACCTGATGGCCGAGCTTGTGCAGATGGATGGTCATGAGCTTGATGTTGACCGGGTTGTCCTCGGCCACCAGGACCCGCAGGCCGCCGCCCGGAGAGCCGAGGGCCGGGACCTGGCCAAAGGCCGACGCCGGCGGCCGGCCGGCCTCGAAGGGGATGGACAGCACGAACCGGCTGCCGTTGCCGGGCACGGATTCCACGGTGATGTCGCCGCCCATGAGCTGGGCCATCTCCCGGCTGATGGCCAGGCCCAGGCCGGTGCCGCCGTAGCGCCGGGCCGTGGAATTGTCGGCCTGGCGGAAGCTCTCGAAAATGGCCGAGAGCAGCGACGGTTCGATGCCGATGCCGGTGTCGGCCACGGCCAGTTCCAGATGGGGCGGCGTATCCGGGTGGGCCTCGGCATGGGCCAGGCGCAGGGACACGCCGCCAGCGGCCGTGAATTTGACGGCGTTGCCGACGAGGTTGACGAGGATCTGGCGGACCTTGCCCGGGTCGCCCCGCACATGCCGGGGCACGCCCGGGGTGATGTCCAGGGACAGCCACAGGCCCTTGGTCCGGGCCGAGACGCCCAGGGTCTTGACCACCGACCGGGCCAGCTCGTGGAGATCGTAGTCCACGACCTCCAGTTCCATCTGCCGGGCCTCGATTTTCGAGAAGTCGAGGATGTCGTTTAAGATGCCGAGCAGATGGCGGGCCGAATCCTGGACGGTTTCCAGATAGTCGCGCTGCTCCGGGGTCAGCTCGGTGCGAAGGGTCACGTCGGTAAGCCCCAGGATGGCGTTCATGGGCGTGCGGATTTCGTGGCTCATGCTGGCCAGAAATCGGCTTTTGGCCTGATTGGCCCGGTCGGCCTCCTCCTTGGCGGCGCGCAGGGCGTCGAGGTTGCGCCGCCGCTCCACGCCAAGGGCCAGTTGCTCGGCCACGGACAGGAGCAGATCGGCTTCTTTCTTGCCGTAGCGCCCGGAATCGGCAAAATGCATCACGGCCATGACCCCGAGCACTTCCTGGCGCACCCGGATGGGCACCCCAAGCCAGACCTCCGGGGTGCGGCCGGGCCAGGTCAGACCGGTCAGGCGCATTCCCCGCCGGGTGACGAGCAGGGGGTGGGCCGTGCGCATGACCTCGACAAGGACGCTTGTTTCCCGAAAATCGTTGAAATTTTCGCGAGTCAGCGGCGTCAGCCGTTTGGAAAGCTCATGGATGGGCGGCGGCGGGCCGTCCTGGCCGATGCAAAGGGCATGGTTCAGGGCGTCGGCCTCTCGGTCGACCAGGGCGATGAGAAATTCGTCCACATCCACGGCTTCGGCCAGGATGTTGCGCACGGCCCGAAACAGGCTGTCCATGTGCTCTTCCGAGGCCACGGCGCTGGACACCCGGTAGAGAATGGAAGTGGTTTTTTCGCTCTCGCGCAGTTCGTCCACGGCCAACCGGGCGTCGGTCATATCGCGCAGGCTGGCCACGATATAGCGTTCGTCGGAGCCTTCCTCGACCCAGGGCGAATAGTGGATGGACAGATAGCGACGGCCCCGGGCTGGAAGTTCCACCCAATATTCGAAATGCACGACTTCGCCGGCGGCGCAGGAGGCCAGGCGCGGGGCCACCTCCCGGTCGAAATAGTCGGGATCGAGAAAATCCGTGGCATGGTGGCCGACGATGGCTTCGCGGGCGTGGCCAAAAGCCGCTACATAGGCATCGTTGACGAACACGTAGCGGCCGTCGGGCGTCACCAGGGCGACCATGTCCGTGGAAGCGGCGATGATGCGGGCATAGCGGCGAAGCGAATGCTCGGCCGTGTCCATGGCCGAACTATCCTGAACGAAATGCTCGTAATAAAGGGGGTTGCCCTCGGCGTCGGGAATGGCCCGCACGTCGCGCCGGGTGGCGAGCAGGCTGCCGTCGCGGCGACGCACCGTGGCTTCGAAGCGGCTGACGGCCCCGGAATCGGCCAGTTCCTGCTCCATGGCTTCGCGCCGGCCGGGTTCGGCGTAGAGCTGGCCGGCGATGTCGCGCACCGCCCGGGCCAGTTCCCGGGGCGAGGCGTAGCCGTACATCCGGGCCAGGGCCGGGTTGGCCTCGATATAGCGGCCGCCCGGCGTGGTCAGGGCCACGCCCAGAGGGGCATGTTCGAACACGCCCCGGTAGCGGGCCTCGCGTTCGGCCAGATCGGCGATCTCCCGGCGCTGGCGGTCGGCTTCCCGCTCCAGCCGGGCCGTGCGCTCGCGCACCCGGCGGTCAATGAGCGCCGCCTCGGCCCGCACCACCCGCTCCAGGCGGCTTGGTTCGGACACGTCGGTGAGCACGCCGATGCAGTAGAGCTTGTCGCGGCCGGCGCTCGCCAGCTCCAGCACAAGGGAGCCGCGCCGCGTCTCGCCGTCGCGCCGGAAAAACCGCACGCCAAGGCCCTGGCGGTCGCCGAGGCCGGCCAGGGCTGCGGCAGCCCGGGCGGCCTCGCCGTCGGCGCTTCCGAAAACCGCCTGAAAAAAAACATCCCAGGCCTCCTTGCGGGCCTTGCCGGCATAGCCCAGCAACCGGCGCAAGGACGCGGCCAACCGCACCATGCCCGTGCCCGGCGTCCAGAGAAAAAGCCCTTGGCGGCCATGGACCGCCGCCCAGTCGATGCCGGCCTCGCCGGCTTCGTCGGCGGCGTCGCGTTCAGGCAAGAACAAGGTGGCCGGCTCCACCCCAAGGGCCCGGCTGAAGGCGTGAATGACAGCCAGGGATGGTGCGGCCGCCCCGCGCTCGATCTTGTTGCAATGCTCAAGGGACACGCCGGACCGCTCGGCAAGCCGAGCCTGGGTAAGGCCGCACAGCCGCCGGACATGGCGCAGCCTGCGCCCGAAAAGTGGTGCAAAGTCCGTTCGATCCATGAACGACCCCAACAAGCGTCAATGCTGTTGGAATGATAAAAACACGTAACAGCATTACGTGTAAAGGCCTGGGACCGGTCCTTTTTAACGCATGTCACAAATAACACATCTTCATAAAAACACAGCCGATCTTGACTCATCGCCGACATATGGGAATAGCATCATGCCCCAAAAGCACAGGAGAGTGACCCATGCGCGCCATCATCCCCGTTTTCCTGGCCCTGATCCTGGCCGCCGGCTCGGCCCTGGCCGGCCCCACCGTCGAGGAAAGCTACGGCCCCGGCCCCAAGACCTTTTCCCTGGCCACCGGCAGCCCCGGCGAACTCGGCCTGTTAAAACTGCTTGGCGAGGGCTACTGCGCCCAGGCCGGCTGCCGGCTGGACTGGATCAAGGCCGGTTCGGGCCAGTCCCTGGACATGCTCCAGAAAGGCGAAGTGGACATGATCATGGTCCACGCTCCGGCGGCCGAGAAAAAAGCCGTGGCCGAGGGCTGGGCCGGCTGCTCGACGCTCATTGGCTCCAACGAATTCTTCATCGTCGGCCCGGCCGCCGACCCGGCCGGCATCGCCAAGGCGACCTCGGCCGCCGACGCCTACCGCAAAATCGCCCAGGCCCAGGCCAAGTTCTTCTCGCGCGGGGACAACTCCGGCACCCACAAAAAGGAAACCGACACCTGGAAGGATGCCGGCATCACCCCCTCGGGCGACTGGTACGTCGTGACCAAGGCCTTCATGACCGCCACCCTCAAGCGGGCCAATGACGAGGCCGGCTACTTCATGACCGACAGCAGCACCTGGGTGGCCGAAAAGAAAAACACCCCCAAGCTGCAAATCCTGTTTTCCGGCGACAAGAAGCTCGTCAACACCTACCACGCCCTGTGCCGCCAGACCGACGGCAAGCCGGCCTCGGAGCTGGCCGCCGGCTTCATCGCCTTCGTGGCCTCCCCAAAGGGGCAGGACATCATCCGGGCCTTTGGCAAGGACGCCCACGGCGAAGCGCTCTACAACGACGCGGCCTACGCCAAGAAATACGAATAACCGACGCACCGGCCGGCCGGGGTCGCAAGCCCCGGCCAGCCGACGCCCTAAAGACGGCAAACGCCGTTTCCTCAACCCCTTTCGACCAATATCGCCCCCCTTACCCCCTTTCTTCCCTCTGGGGGGCCTGGGGGCCTCAGGCCCCCAGCCGCCGGAGGCCTCCCCCTCCCCCATTCACTCCCCACCTGCCCCCCTCACCCGGCATTGACTTCCCGGCGGCAAAACGGGAACAAGGGCACGGACGCGAGCGTTTTGCCGCGCCGTGATGCCGTTGCCAGGGAGATCGATTGTTTATGGATGCCGTGAGTTTCGCCGTCCTGCGTCGGGCTGTGGATTGTCTGGCCCTTGCCGAGGACACGGGCCGCAGCCTGGATGCCGTGCTGGCCGGGTTGTTGGCTGTTTTGGCCGAGACGCCGGCCTTGACCCATGCCGCCGTGGTGCTGCTCGACGCCGACGAGCGGCCGGCCATACGGGCCAGCCTGGGATCGCCGGACATGGGGCTTATCCTGTCGGCGACGCTGGAGCGCGGCCAGGACGCGGGCCGGGCGCGGGTGTTGCGGCGCGGCGCGGCGGCGGTTGCGGCCGACGACAGCGGCGAGGTGGTGGTTTCCCGCGACGAGGCGGCCATGCTGGCCGCGCCGGTGGTGGTGGGCGGCGCCTGCGCGGGCGTTTTTTTTGCCGACGCGCTCCTGGGCGGTGAGGCGTCCCTGGCCGACGAACTGCGCGCGGCGGTGCTCATTGCCGGGCTTATCGGCCGGCTGGCGGACATGGCCGGGGTGGCCGTGTCGCGCGGAACGGCCCTCACCCGGGAACTGACGTTTTTGCGCTCCAAGGTGTCGTTGCGCTACCGCCATGTGTTTTCGGACGGCCAAAGCCCGGTGATGCGCCAGTTGCGGGCCGAGGCCGACCGGGCGGCCCTGTCCGACGCGCCGTTGGCCCTGGTCGGCGAGGACGGCTCGGGCCGGGCGGTGCTGGCCCGGCTCATCCATGAGCTTTCGCCCCGGGCGGTGCATCCGTTTACGGTGTTCGCAGCCGGGGAGCAGTCCGACCCGGCCGAAGCCGGCCGCCGGCTTTTCGGCGGGGCGCGGGGCTATGCCGGGGGCAGCGGCCCGGGACTTCTGGAAGAGGCCGAGGGCGGCATGGTGCTCATCGAGGACGCCCACCGTCTGCATCCAGAGCTGGCCCAGCGTCTGGCGGCCTACCTGGCCACGGGCACGTACACCCGCCTGGGCGGCGGCCGGGAGCGCCGGGGCACGGCGCGGCTGGCCTTCCAGGCCCCCAGCGAACAGGCGCTGTCCCCGGAACTGACCGCCGTGGCCACCCTGACCGCCATCCGCGTGCCGAGCCTGCGGGAGCGCCCCGAGGACATCCCAGCACTCCTGGACCATCTTTTTTCGGTGGAAGCCGCGCGCGGCGGCCGGCGCATGACGCTCACGTCCAAGGCGCTGCGGGCGCTGGAGACCTACGACTGGCCGGGCAACATCCGCGAGATGGAACTCATGGCCTCGCGGCTGGCCGTGACCGCCCCGGAAGAGCGCATCGACATCGCCGACATCCCCCCCGAGGTGCTGGCCGAGGGCGAACGGCCGCCGGTTCTGCCCGAGGACGCGGCCGAACTGCGCGACATGGAGCGCCAGCAGGTCTTAAACGCCCTGGAGCGCCACGGCTGGGTGCAGTCGCGGGCCGCCCGGGAGCTGGGGCTCACCCTGCGCCAGATCGGCTACCGCATCCGCAAATACGGCCTGGCCCGCGAGGGCGAGGAAGACGTCTGATCGGAGACCGGCCATGCCCCAGGGACTGAAAGACTTCATCGACATCGCCTTCAAGCTGGCCGTGCTGGCCGCCTTGGCCTGCTTCCTGTTCTTTTACGGCGAAGGCCGCAGCGTCGGGCGTTACCAATACATTGCCAACGGCGAGCAGGAATACGTCATGGACACGGCCACGGGCGTGATCTACCAAAACGGCTTTTCCATGAACCACGTCACGGGCAAGGAAACCCTGCCGCCGGGCGGGGCCAAGGGGCGCTAGCCATTTGTGCTAAAAATAATACAAGTTATTTTTAGCAGTTAGCATTGCCCGACCCAACGGCCCATGGTAAAAGGCCCTCCAATCGGCGAGCGCGGCGGCTCGCCCCAAGGAGCAGCCATGACCACCCGCGAGGACGTGTTCACTTTCTACCTGGGCTTTGACGACACCGACACCAAGACGTCGCCCAAGGGCACCGGCCGCACCATCCGCGATTTCTGCGCCACCCTGCCCGAAACCTACCGGCTGCGCGCCGTGCTGCGCCACCAACTGCCCAAACGGCCGGAAATCCCCTTCACCAGCAACAACAGCTCGGCCTGCGCCGTCATCGAAACCGACGATGCGTCCCTGGGCCGGATTCTTTTCGACCGCGCCGCCGCCTATCTGACCGAATGCGCCCCGGAGGGCAGCGATCCGGGCGTGTGCCTGGCCGAACGCCGGGCCGTATCCGACGCCCTGGTCGGCTTCGCCCTGGCCTGCAACGGCGGCGTCATGCGCCAGGACCAGGCCATGGCCGCCGCCTCGGGCGTCTTCCTGGCCGGCCTTGGCGGCACCAATGACGGCATCATCGGCGCGGCCGCGGCCATCGGCCTCACTCGCCACGGCTGGTGCGGCCGGTTCATCGAACTGGGCGACATGCGCTCCCTGCCAAACACCGTGACCGTGGGCGACCTGCTGGCGCGCGGCATCCAGGTGGCCAGCGTGGACCGCGACCCCCTCACGCCGCTGCCCGGCCATACCGTGGCCACCGGCGGCTGGCTGCGGCCCTCGCTCATGGCCGGCCAGGCCGTGCTGCAAGTGCGCGCCGACGGCGACGGCCGCTGGGTCGCCGCCCTGGCCAAACGCCGGGACAAGGCGGCTTAAGGGAAGGAAAACAGCACGACCAGAGCGGGCTCTGCCCGCGCCCGCCGGGGGGCTGAGCCCCCGGCCCCCTCGGCGGGAAGAGGCCTTACCGTTTTTTGTAGCGCTCCACGAAAGCCAGCAGGCTGGCGGCGTGGCGCTCCATGTAGCCCACCCAGGCGTCCAAAACCTCCCGCCCCTCGTCCGTGATCGCGTACACCCGCTTGGCCGGACCAGACCCGGACGCGTCCCACTGGGACGCCACCAACCCCTCGTCCTCCATCTGGCGCAAGTGCCGGTAAATCATCCCCGGCGGCGCGTCGCCCTTCAAAAATCCATACTCGCCAATCTGTTGCAACAGCTCATAGCCGTGCGACCGGCCGTCCAGCAACGCCATCAGGATCGACGGCTGCATGTAGCGGTCCTGTTTACCCGGCCCCGCTTTTTCCGACATGGCTTCACACCCCTTGACATATATACGTCAAGCACATAGGTTAATCTTAACATCAACCGAGGGCGCGTGCCCCCAGGAGGACGCCATGGCCAAGATATTTGCCCGCGAACGCCGCAAGATCGAAAAGGGCGAGAAAAAACCCCGCTTCCGCGTGGTCGCCGCCCAAGGCGACATCAAGTTTTTCGCCGAACATATCCGCAAGCGTGAACTCGAAGCCATCGCCAAGGAAATCGGCGCGCAGGTGGTCTACCTGCCCACCGACCCCGCCGGCGTCGGCGGTGAGAAGGTGGAAGAGTAGAGAGAGAAGAAAAGAGGAAGATGCCTCCGGCGGCCGGGGGGGATAATCCCCCCCGGACCCCCTTGATTTGGGGGGCGTGATGGCGGCGAGGGAAGCCCTCGCCGCCATCACGCCCCCCAAGCCAATGGGAGCCAGAAACAACTCTCGTCGTAGCCCATCCTGTCGCTCTTTCTCCACCACTTCGGCCCCGTCTTCGGGGCCGAGGGCCCGGGTGGGGTCGGGATTTTGGCTGGGAATAACGGCGCTCCCGCGCCGTTATTCCCAGCCAAAATCCCGACCCCATCTTCGCGCGCAGCGCCACGCCGCAGGCCTGACTGCCGCCGTCCGCCGCTGCGCCCGTCCGTCGCCCGTCGCCCGTCGCCCAGGTCAGGGGTCCGGGGGGCTGAGCCCCCCGGCGGGTGCGGGCAGAGCCCGCTCTTCGTCTTCGTCTTTGTCTCCGTCTTCTCTGCCTCGCCTACTCACCCCACGCTACTCGTCCTTGTAGACGATAGTGCCGACGTGTTCGCCGTTGAGGGCCGCGAGGATGTGCTCGGGATGGCGCAGGGCGTCGATGACCTGGAATTGTTTGATGACCTTGCTGTGCTTGAGGAAGCGCAGCACGGGCCGTTCCACGATGAGGTCGTCGAGGTTGAGCGCGGTCAGTTCGCTGACGGAGATGCGGCCGTAGAATTCGAGTTTTTCGCGGTCCTTGGCCTTTTTGGGATCGTCGCTGTAGAGGCCCTTTTCGTCCTTGAGGTAAATGAGCGATTTCGCGCCGATATTTTCGGCCAGGAGGAACGCGCCGGAATCGGTGCGGTGGGGCGGAATCATGCCCTCTTCGGCCGGGTGTTCGAAGAAGCCGTAGGGCGGGATGCCCGGGGTGATGGGCAGGTAGCCGAGCTGGCAGAACATGGTGAGCTGTTCGAGGTGATCGCCGTGGCCGATGCGCACGCCGCCGTGTTTGGCCAGGAGCACGGAGAGGATTTCGGCGTTCTGGGAGGCCACCTTGTCGCCGAGCTTGGACAGCACGCCCGTGGGCATGCCGAGTTCCAGGCCGATGTTGTAGATATGGCGCGCCCGGGTGCCGCCGCCGGTCATGAGGATGATCTTGTGCTGTTCCTTGGCCTTGAGCAGTTCGTCGAGGATTGGCAGCAGGGCCTTGGCTCCCCGGTCCATGATGGACTGGCCGCCGATTTTGAGCACGTTGACGTCGGGGTGCATACGGAAGACTTCGCGCTGGCCCTGGGTAGCCAAAAGCGCCCGGCTGACCAGGGATTCGCCCATGAGCGGCGAGTCGATATGCAGGCGGCCGCCTTCGGCCTGTTCACGGATGAGTTTGCTCATTGCGCCCTCTCTTCGATTAGTTTGAATATAGGATAATTGTCGGTATATCCTTGGAGAGCATAGCGCGCAAGAGGCAACGTGGCAGGAGCAAACCGTGACACCCGCCGCCGTGCGCGGTGAGGGGGAAGACGCCTTGGCATTTAACTTTGCTACCGGCTTGGCAAACATCACTGACACGTATATTATAAAACCGGTGTGAGTTAAATCCAGGAGGCTCCCATGTACTTCCCGACCGCCGGAATCGAGACCGCGCTCTGGCTTCCTCCCGTCGTCGCCTTTGCCATCTCCTTTTTCACCTCCATGGGAGGCGTATCCGGGGCCTTTCTCCTGCTGCCCTTTCAAATGTCGTTTTTGGGCTATGCCCACCCGTCCGTTAGCGCCACCAACCAACTTTTCAATATCGTGGCCATCCCCAGCGGCGTTTACCGCTATGTGAAAGAGGGGCGCATGGTTTGGCCGCTGACCTGGATGGTTATCGTCGGCACGCTGCCTGGGGTGCTTATCGGCGCGGTGGTGCGCGTGGCCTGGTTGCCTGATCCACGCGACTTCAAGCTGTTTGTGGGCTTGGTCATGCTCTATATCGGCGCGCGGATGGTCAAAAGCCTGTTTTTCTCCAGCGCCGACAAGGATGCGGCGGCGGCCAACGAAAAGCGGTTCCAAGCCATGGCCCGACGCCAAGGCCGCCAGGACGCCGACAGCCCCGCCCCCTCTGTCCGCGTGCTGTCCTTCACTGTAAAGCACCTATCCTATTCATTTTACGAAGAAACTTATACCGTCTCGACCATCGGCATCTTCAGCCTCTGCTTCATCGTAGGCATCGTGGGAGGGATTTACGGCATTGGCGGCGGTTCCATCGTGGCCCCTTTCTTCATCTCCTTCTGGAAGTTGCCCGTTTATACCGTAGCCGGAGCGGCCCTTATGGGCACATTTGTCACCTCCGTCGCCGGTGTAGCCTTCTATCAAGTTCTGGCGCCCTTCTATCCGACCATGTCGGTTGCCCCGGACTGGATGCTGGGCTTGCTTTTCGGCCTTGGCGGCATGGGCGGGATGTATCTGGGCGCGCGCTGCCAAAAGTTCGTTCCCTCGAAATACATCAAGCTCTTCCTCGTGGCCGTGCTCTTGTACACGGGCATCAAGTACACAGTCGACTTTCTGCGCTAACCGGCATTCCAGCTGGGCTAACGGCCGGGGTTCCAGGCCATGCCCGAGCGGAATCGACAGGAGGCTGGCGGATAATCAACAAATCCGCCTTGAGGATGCGACGGCCCCCACGGCGTGCCTGAAGCGTCAGCCGCCCAGGGCCATGGCGTAGAGCCGGGCCAGCATGTTCAGCGGCAGGGCGTTTTGCCACAGGCCCAGAGCGTTGGCCGCGATATAGACCAGGGCGAAGACGCCGGCCGAACCGGTGGCGGTGAGCCACCAGGGCGCGGGGATGCCGGCAAAGGCGAAGCGTACGGCTGAGGTCCGGCGGGGGCAGGCGACCACGCAGGAGCCGCAGCCCGAGCAGGTCATGGGGCGCGGACCGGCCGTTATGGGCAGATCCACCGGACAGGCGGCGCGGCAGCGGCCGCAGCCGGTGCAGCCATCGGCGTCGCGAGTGAGCGTCGTGGGGCCAAGACGGGCGAGCAGCCCGAGCAGCGCGCCATAGGGGCACAGCCAACGGCAAAACGAGCCGCGATAGACGAGCCCGAGCAGGGCCAGGACGGTCAGGACCACGACGGCGGTGAGGCTGGGGTGGGCGAAAAACAGCAGCATCCGGGCATCGGCCGTGATGTTGTAGGGCGAGCGCAGGAAGGCTTCGATGCCGGCCAAGTCCATGCCGAAGAACGTGGTGAAGAGGAAAAAGGCCAGCAGCAGGTATTTGGGCAGGCCCAGGACGGCGTCCAGGCGCGGGGGCAGGCTGCGGGCCAGGCCCAGGCGCTGGCCCAGACGGCCCAGGCGCGCGGCCAGGAAGCCGACGGGGCAGACATGGCCGCAAAAGCCTTTGCGAAAGACCAGCCCCATGGCCAGGGCGGCCAGAAGAATCCACAACCCGGCCGGATGCACCGGATCAAAAGAGCCGGTGGCCAGCAGCCGGCGCAGCCCAAGCAGGGCGCTTATGGGCAAAAAGCCTTCCACGCCGGCCGGGCGGGCCACCGTGCCGGCCTGGCCGGCGGTCACGGACAGACAGAAGCGGGCGAACTCCACCCCGATATAGACCGTTGCCAAGAAGAAAAACCACTGCGGCAGGCGCAGCAGCGCCTTGGGCGAAATACGGTACGACATGGGTGAGACCTTGGTTGGCTGACGGTGCGGCAGGAAAGAAAAGGTTTGGCGGCGGGCGGTCCTGGGTTTTCAAAAAATACGACGGTATTTTTGAGAAGAGCTCCCGGCTTTCACCTGTTGGCAGGAAACGGCATGGATTTCTCGCCAGGGGCGACACGAGCCTGCGCCGGGGCAAGCTCGGGTGGAGCGTCAAGCCGACGCGGCCCCCGGCAGGATGCCGCGCAGGGTGGTCCAGAGGTCCTCGGCGGTGAAGGGCTTGGTGAGGTAGGCGCTGACACTGGCGGCGTCGGCCTCGGCCACGTTCTGGGCCATGGCCTCGGCCGTGACCATGACAAAGGGCAGGTGGGCCAGGGCGGCGTCCTGCCGGACCTGGCGCAACAGATCGATGCCCTTCATGCGCGGCATGTTCCAGTCGGAGATGACGCAGTCCACCGGCTCGACGGCCAGCACTTCCAGGGCGTGCTTGCCGTCGTGGGCTTCCAGCACTTCGGTTCCGTCACAACCGAGCATCTTGCGCAGCACCCCGCGCATGACCTTGGAGTCGTCAACGACGAGAATACGAAGCGTCTTATTCATGCTTTCGCCCCAACCGGTACAGGATCAGCAACAAAACAGCACCGACCAATGTTGGTTGTTTTGCCCGAAAAGGCAAGCCAAACCCACACTGCAACGGCACAAAACCTTCCTGCCACGACGGCGCTCGCGGCCGATCCTGTCTGCGCCAGACGAAGACCGCATAAGCCTTATCCGGCCGCCGCCACGGAAACCTTGCATTTTTTGAGATACATGCAGGGGTTGTAGGAGAGTTTGGCCTTACGCAGCCCCTCGTCGCCCAAGTCCTGCTCGCGGTTGACCAAGGCATAGGGAACGCCGGCGTCGGCCAGGAACATTTGATTGATGGCCTGATACACGCCCTTGAAGCCCGGCCGGCCTTTTTCGAAGTGGATCACCAGCATTTCCTGGGTGAGCGCCTCGGCCACGGTGTAGGCGATCATCTCGCCGTCCACCCGGATGGCCCCGCCCATGAGGCCGGGGAAACGGTCCCAACTCTGGAGCACCCGCACGATGGCTTGGTTTTCGGCCAAAAGCGCCCCGGAATCCTCGGGATCGCGCCAGGCGAACCACTGTCGCTGGAGTTCCAGGGTTTCTTCCACGCAGTCCGGGGTCAGCGGCTTGTATTCGTAGTCGTAGGTGCGCTGGAACTGGCTGAGCAGATTTTTCTTTTTGTGGAACTTGTTGCCCCGAAGCTCGACCAGTTCGGGCACGCTGTAGACGTAGTCGTCGTGGTCCCGGGCCTCCTGGGTCGTCACCCGGTCGGGCATGGCGTCGGAGAGGATGCCGCACAACATTTCGGGCACCCGGATGAAGTCGAGCCCCTGGGCCAGGCACGGGCAGGCGCTCCAGTCGACGTTGGTCCACGGTCCCACCGGCGCCCAAAAGACTTCGTAGGGTTTGGTTTGCAAAATCCAGACATGGCTTTCGCCAAACCGCCAGGACAGGCCGTACTCCTCGGCCCAGCCCCAGAGGTTGCCGAAGCTGTAGTCCGATACCTTTTCGGGGCACCGGGCCAGGCGCTCCAGGTATTCGTCGCGCCGTTCCAGGGAAATAGCCTCAAAACCTTCTCGCATCGTTACTTCCTCGTCTTGCCGCCGCCCATGCCGAAACGCGTCCAATCCGCGTAGCGGTACACCCCCAGGCAGGCCAGCGACTGCACGGCCTGGGACACAAACATGGAAATCCACACCCCCTCGGCCCGGCCAAGGAGGCTATGCCCCAATAAAAACGCCAAGGGCAACCGCACAAGCCAAACGGAACCGCCGGTGACGAACATGGTGAGGAGCGTCGCCCCGGCTCCGGTCATGGCCCCGATGAGAATAAGACCGGCCACGGTAAAGGGAATGGCCGCGACGTTGTATCGCAGGTAGGAAACCGCCTGAGCCGCCGCCTCGGGGTCCGGGGAGACAAACGCGGCCGCAGCCGGCAGAAACGGCCACAGGCAAAGCCCCATGAGACTGATGGCGGCCACGCCCGCCCAGGCGATGCGGTAGCCCACCCGCCGGGCCTCGTCGGGCCGGCCGGCCCCGATCAGATTGCCGACCAGGATGGAGGCCGTGAAATTAAACGCCATGGGCGGCAAAAACAGGATAGATTCCAGGCGCATGCCGGCTGACATGCCGGCCAGGGCAGCCACGCTGCCCGTGGGCAGCGAGCCGACCACAGAAAAAAGCAGCAGATAGCCGGTATGCCACACGATCTGCATCAGCCCCGACGGCCAGGCGACCTTCAAGAGATAGCGGCTGGCGCAGCGCACCCAGCGCCAGCGGGGGAACTGGTCGCGCCGCAGCATCCCGACGTGGATGAGCGCGGCCAGGTTGAAGGCCATGCCGGCCGTGACCGAAAAAAACGTGCTCCAGGCCACGCCGGCATAGCCGAAGTCCGGCAGGCCAAAGCGCCCCAGGCCAAAGCCGAAATCACCCAGGGTGTTGAGCACGGCGGCCAGCCCCCAGGCGAAAAGCGGCGTCATGACCAGCCGGCGCGCCCGAAAGAGCGCATTGGCGATGATGAAAAACGACTGGATGGGCAGCAGCAGCAACAGGACGGTCAGGAAATAGCGGGCCGTGTCCCAGATGGGGGCCGGCATCTGGAGCAAGCCGAGAAAGGCGTCACGAAAGACCAGCCCCAGAGCCATGACGGCCACCGAGGCGGCCACGCCGGCCAGCAGGCACAGCCAGACATAGCGCCCGGCCCGGGCCAGACGCCCCGCGCCCTCGGACTGGCTGACGGCGGCCACGGCCCCGTTGGCCACGGCAGCGGCAACGACCTGGAAAAAGAACATGGCCTGGGCCAAAACGCCCACCGCCGCCTGGGTTTCGCGGTCGATGCGGCCGCCCACGTAGACATCGACGAAGCCGATGCAAAACGTCAAAAACATCATGAGGATCTGCGGCCAGGCCAGGGACCAGATGGTCCCGAAGCCGACGCCGGCGGCCAGCAGTCCGCTTTTTTTCTCCATGCAACCTCCGCCGTCGCGCTTAAGGCGTCTGGCGATACGGGAGCCGGCCTTCGCGGTCAACTCCCCCTTGGCAACAGCGGCCGGCTAAGGATAAGACAGCTTTGACATAACGCCAGAGCGGACTCGTGAGGAAAGCGGATGCACACGATCAACGCCGTGCAGCGGCTGCATTTATGGCTCGAAACCGGAGACGGCATGCTGCTCGGACTGGGCCGGATTCAACTTCTCGAACTTGTGGAGGAACTGGGGTCGCTCAACAAGGCGGCCTCGGCCATGGGCATGTCCTACCGCGCCGCCTGGGGCCGCATGAAGCAGACGGAAACCGTCATCGGCGAACCGCTGGTGGAGCGTTCGGGCCCCAAAAAAGGCTTTCGCTTGACCCCCCTTGGCCATGACTTGGTGCAGCTTTTTCGCGTCTGGCACAAGGATGTGGAAGCCTTTGCCGTGGCCCGGGCCAAGGAGCTTTTCCCCTGGCCAACCGAACCGTACAACGAAGAACACCCCAAAGCCCCCTCTTCTTCCTGAGGCCTGCCGGTGCTTTTTAGCCTGCGTATCGCGCTGAAGTCCCTGGCGACCCACAAGATGCGCACGGTGCTGGCCATGCTCGGTGTCTTTCTCGGTGCGTTCGCGCTCACGGGCGTGCTGCACGTGACCCTGGCCATGGAGCGCAAGGCCGTCATCGAGACGGAAAAGCTCGGGCCCAACCTGCTCATGGCCATGACCGGCAACATCCGTTTCCGCCGGGGCGACATCCGCCCCGACGCCGGCAACACCAATCTGAAGCTCCCCGACGCCGTGGCCCTGCTGCGCGGGCTGCCCTCGGCCGTGGACGGCGTGCCGTTTCTCAGCTTCCCCATGCCCATCCGGGCCGGAGACAAGAAGGTCATGTGCCAACTCGTGGCCACCTGGCCGGCCTATCCGTCCATACGCGGCGCCACGCCCCAGTTCGGGCGTTTCTTCGACCAGGCCGAAGAGGACGAGCGGGAGCTGGTCTGCGCCCTGGGACCGGCCATTGCCCGGCGGCTTTTCGGCACGCCCGAGGCGGCAGTGGGCCAGTCGGTCTTCATCTTCCGGGCCAGGCTCACCGTCGTCGGCGTCATGGAGGAAAAAGGCTCGGACGTGTCCGGGGCCAACCAGGACGAACAGATTTTCGTGCCGCTTTCCACCTTCATGCGGCGCATGTCGAACAAGACCTACATCCACGGGGTGTACGTGCGCCTGGCCGACGGGGCGGATTTCGACGCCTCGCGGGAAGCCGCCGTCCACATCCTGCGCAAGCGCCACGACATCAAGACCGACAAGGGGCAGCCCGACGATTTCAAGGTGCTGACCGCCAAGGACACCATGGAGGTCAAGCAACAGGCGCTGGATCTGGTGCAGACCCTGGGGTTTATCAGCTCGTCGCTGTCCTTTGGCATCGGCGGCCTGGGCATCCTCTCCATCATGATCCTGCTCGTGCGGGCCAGGCGTCTGGAGATCGGCATCCGGCGGGCGGTGGGAGCGCGCAAAAAGGACATCGTGCGCCAGTTTCTCATCGAATCCGGCATGATGGCCTCGGCCGGCGGTGCGGCCGGGACGGTGGTGGCCCTGGGCGTGCTGGCCGTGGTCTACCGGGTGGGCGAATTTCCCCAGGTCTACCACCCGGCGCTGATTGGCGGCACGCTCATCGGCTCGGCGGCCCTGGGCATCCTGGCCGGGGCCTATCCGGCCTGGCAGGCCTCCAATGTCGAGGTGCTGGCGGTGCTGCGGGACGAATAAGGACTTTTCTGGGCAAATTCCCTGGACAAACTAAAGGACATGAATAATTTTATCAGTACGATTTCATTACTTTTAAGCTGGACAAAATCATGCCCACGACAGCCCGGGAAATCCACAAGGTCCTGACGTTCAAGTCCGGCAATTTCGTCTTCTCCCGCCGCTTCGATCAAGACAACATCGCTACCGAACTCAAGGTCTTCCACGCCTGCTACGACATCATCGCCTCATTGCCGACCCCGCCGCATCTGGCGGCGTTTCTCGACGCCGACCTGATCCGCAAGTCCATCTTCAGCACGGCGGCGCTGGAAGGCAATCCCCTGGACGAAAAGGCTGTGGGCGCCTTGCTGGGAAGAGAAGGCCCGGCAACGGCCGCCAACGATTTCGAGCGGGAAATCCTCAACCTCAAGGCTACCCACGACAAGTTTATCCTCGCTGCCAATAAAGCCAAGGACGCCAAACCCCTTCTGCTCAGCGAGGATCTTATCAAGGCCGTCCACGCCGCCATCACTATCGGCGTCAACGACGCGGCCATCTCGCCGGGTCTTTATCGCAACACGCCCGTGCAGGTCGGCAACCCGGAGCATGGCGGCACGTATGTGCCCCCAAAAATCCTGGAAGACATCAAGACGCTCATGGCGGCGTTCGTGGATTGGATAAACAGCGATGCACTGCTGCGGACCGACCCGGTCATCCGGGCGGCCCTGGCGCATTATCATCTGGCGAAAATCCATCCCTTTCGGGACGGCAACGGGCGCACGGCCCGCATGATCGAGGCCATGATTCTGGCGGCGGCCGGCTATCGGCTTATCCCGAGCACGCTGTGGAACGCCTACTATCGGGACATGCACGCCTACTACATCGCGTTTTCGAAATCGGAAAACAACGCTGACGACAGCGTGCAGCCGTTTCTGGAGTTCTTTTTCAAATCATTGAATGCTTCCCTGGAAGAGTTCAGGGCACGAATCGTCGAGGGCGTCAAACCGCTGCTGTATCGAGACTATGTCGCGTATCTCAAGAACCAGGCCCGAGAGCTTTCCCCGCGCCAGCATCAGCTCGTCGAACTGTTGTTGGCCGCAGGCGACACGGCGTTCGACAGCCATGACCTCAGGCAGACCAACCCCTTCAAGCTGCTCTATCGGCAGGTGAGCGACAAAACGATCCGGCGCGACATCAAGAATCTGGAACGCCTCGGGCTGATCTGTAAAACGGGCAACCGCTACCGGCTCATCGACGACGCCCGTTAGTGCCGCATCCGCGAAAAGCGCTTAGGGCTTTTCCCAGGCAAAGAATTTAACACACCAATTTTCTTAAAAAATCACGCATCCCTGAGACGCGAGTCGTGACCGGTCGCCAATCGCCCTACCGCTGCGTCACAAACCCCATTTCGCGCTCGGCGATGGCCGCCCAGTCGAAGACGGCGGCGCGGGCGCGAGCCTCGGCCACAGCACGCTCGCGGCGGGCCGGGTCCTCCAGCAGGGACAGCACCTCGGCGGCGAAGGTCGCCTCGTCCTCAAGGGCGGTCTTGATCATGCCGGTGGGGAAAATCTCTCGATAAATGGGCAGATCGTAGGCGACAACCGGCAAGCCGCTGGCCATGGCCTCCACGGCCACCTGGCCGAAGCTCTCGTAGTGGCTGGGCATCAAAAACACGCCGGCGGCCTTGAGCAGCCGCACCTTGTCCTCGCCCTGGCGAAAGCCGAGCAGATCGACCTGGCCGGTCAGCCCGGCTGCGGCGATCTCCTGCTTGAGCTTGCCGAACCACCAGTCGCTGCCGCCGCCGATGACGCCCAGCCGGCTGCCGGGACGCTTTTCGCTTACCCGCTTCCAGATGCGCACCAGATCGAAAAGCCCCTTTTGCGGATGCAGCCGCCCCAGAAAGATGCCGTCATAACGCGGCGTGTCGGCCGCCACGTCCACGCCGTCGAAAAAGCCGGCGTCCACGCCCATGGTCACTACATGGACCGTGGCCGGGTCCGCGCCCATGGCGATCAGCGAATCCTTGTCCAGGGAATTGAGCACGAGCAGGGTCGCGCCGGCCTTGCGGGCCAGCCAGACGCTCAGCCACTGGGCGCAGTAATAGAGCACCCCGCGCACCGACGGCAGCTTCCACTTGCCGCCAAAGACGTTCTCGTAGCCCTTAAAGGGGTTCGGGGCGATGAGAAACACGCACACGACGAGCCTGGCCGCCGGATTTTTCCAACGGCACAAGAGGGCCGGCAGCAGATCGAACAAAAAGTCCGATGGCGCGTAGACCGCGTCCACGCCCTTGGGATACCGGGCCAGCGGACAGGTCAGCATCCGCCACAAATACACTGCCAGCACGTTCCACAGCCGGTCGGATTCGCTGGTGAACGGCTCCCAATGCACGTGCCAGGAGGCGCGCACGCCCTGAGACTCCAGCACGCCGATCTCCCGGCGCGGCAACAACATCTCCAGCGTCACGCCCTCCGCCAGCCACCGCTTGGCGATCTCGGCGAACCTGACCTCGCTGCCGTCCCGGTTCTTCGTGTTCACCCGCCCCATCGCCGGCACAAATATACGCATATGGTTGTCCTTTTGGAGAAGATGGAGAGAAGAGGAATCGGGGGAAGAAACCCCTTTTTGAAAAAAGGGGTTTCCTCCCCCGAGCCCCCTCCTTCCCCAAAAACTTTTCACGGGATGTGCCGACGGCCCATTTCATCCAAGGTATCTGTTCACGCCGGGCAACCCTATCCTGTCAGCAGAAAATCTATCCTTACGGCCCCGCTTTGGGGGCCGTGGCGTGGTAGGGGCCGGAATCGGGTCCGGCGAGCCTGCCGCGCCAGCGGCGGCATCGCCGGGCGCGATTCCGGCCCCTTCTTCGGCGTCCGCCTGCCGCCCGGCCTCCCTGCCGGCTCCCCCGCCCGCCGCAGACGATCAGGGGGTCCGGGGGGATTATCCCCCCGGCGGGTCCAGGGCAGCGCCCTGGCAGGGTCTGGGACAGCGTCCCAGCGGGTGCAGGGCAGCGCCCTGCCGGGTCACTGGCCGCGCCCGTGCGGGTCCAGGGCAGCGCCCTGGACCGGGTTATTCGCTTAACGTCTTTTCGTAGACGGCTTCGAGGCGCGCGGCCACGGCGGGCCAGTTGAGTTCCTCGGCGATGAGGCGTCTGGCGTTTTCGCGTTTGCGCTGCCGGCCGGCCTCGTCGGTGAGGGCGGTGACGATGGCCCGGCCGAAGGCGGCGGCGTTGCCCACGGGCGCGGTGTAGCCGCAGTCGCGGGACTCCATGATGCGTTTGATTTCGCCCACGGCGTTGGAGACGACGGGCACGCCCGAGGCGAGATAGTCGCCGAAGCGGATGGGGAAGCGGGCCTTTTCGATGGGATCGTCGTCCATGGGCAACAGCAGCGCGTCGGCGGCGGCCAGATAGCGCGGCACGTCGGTGGGCGGTTTTTCGCCGATCTTGACGATGTCCGGGGCGAAGCGTTCCTCGTAGGGCTTCATGCGGGCCTTGAAGTCGTCGGAAATGTGCATCTTGCCGAGGAACAGGAGCTTGAGGCCCGGCAGGGTGTCGCGGGCGGCGGCGTAGGCGTCGAGCAGCGCAAAAAGCGATTCGGTGTAGGTGTGGCCCATGGAGAGCAGCACCTTGTCGTCCGGGGCCAGCCCCAGGGCGGCCCGGGCCTCGTGCTTGGGCGGCATGTCCAGGCGGATGGTCGGGCAGTTGGGGATATAGTGGATTTTGTCCGCTGGCAGGCCGGCGCCGCGGAATTTGCCGATGAGGATGTCGCTGGCGGCGGTGGCCTGGTCGGCGATGCGCGGCAGGTGGTCCTCGGTGTAATTGTAGAGCAGCCTTACCGGTCCGGGATGCTGATCGATGAAGCCGCCTTTCCACATGTCGTCGTGGTCCAGCACGATCTTGACCTGGGGCTTGAGGAGGCTGGTCACCAGGGTGGGGAAGCTGATGGGATGCAGCGGAAAGGCGAAGCTGTGCAGGATGTCCATGGGCGTGCGCAGGCATTCGTGGGTATTGAGCAGCATCCGCAGGGTATGGCCGGTGTGGTAGGTAGCCAGGTTGACGCGCGGCAGGAAGCGGATGCGCAGGCCGCCTTCCTTGCGTTCGGTGGTGCGCAGGGTGGCCTCGCGGGAGGCGCACACCAGCGTCACGTTGTGGCCGCGATCGGCCAGATGCCGCCCCAGGTGGTAGCAGCGGAAGTAGGTGCCGTAGCGCTCGGGATTGTGATTGAGGAAGAGTATGTTCATTAGAGATTCGTTTTGACGAAGAGTTTTTCGGGGAGCGCGCGCACCAGGGCCATGATGGGCCGCCAGAACCACGGGGTATAGAGGACGTCAGCCTTGCCGTTAAGGGCTTTGCGGATGTCGCCGGCCACGCGCTCGGGCGAGGCGGTGAGGCGCGCGGGGGTGGGCGCGGCGGCGGTCATGCGGGTCTTGGTCCAGCCGGGGATGACGGTGACGACGCGCACGCTCGTGCCGGCCAGGCGGTGGCGCAGGCCGGAAAGCAGCGTGGTCAGCCCGGCCTTGGCCGCGCCGTAGAGGTAGTTGCTCTTGCGGCCGCGCTCGCCGGCCGGGGAAGTCAGCCCCACGATGGTTCCGTGGCCGCGCTTGGCGAAGCGGTCGGCGGCGATTTCCAGGATGGAGACGGCGGCGGTGAAGTTGGTGTCGATGACCGTGCGGGCGGCGGCGAAATCGCGCTGGCCGGCTGCCTGGTCGCCGAGCAGCCCGAAGGCCAGGACGAGGACATCGGGCATGGGGTCCAGGGAATCGAAAAAGGCGGCGTGGCCGGCGAAATCCAGGGCGTCGAAATGGCGCACGCTGACGTCCGTGTCGCAGTCCTTGGCCAGATCCACGGCGGCGACATTGAGCCGATCCTGGTCGCGGGAGGCCAGCACCAGGGAGGCGTGGTCCTGCGCGGCCAACTGGCGGGCCAGGGCCAGGGCGATGTCGGAATTGGCGCCGAGAATGGCAACGTGGGGCGGCGCGCCGTCCGGGGTCAAAGCGCGCGGGCGTTTGGGCGGCATGAGGGTGTTTTTGAGCAGCCGCAGGCCGAAGCGGGCGTAGTTGGCGATGATTTTGGGGTTGCCGCCGGCCTGGACGAGCTTGCGGGTGATGTAGGACGGGCGCAGGTGGAAATCGAGGAGCGTTTTTTTGCGGAAGGCCTCGATTTCTTCCATGGACAGGGTGCTGGTGCCGACGGTTGGGGCGTTGAAATAGTCCTTGCCCAGGACCGAACCGGGCAAAAGCCCTTCCTCGCGGGCGATTTCGTTGAGCCGGGTGCCGTAATAGGGAATGGCAATGTGGAGTTCCAGGAAATCGTTGTCCAGCTCGAAGATGTGCTTGCGCGTGGCTTCGAGGTGTTCCCTGGTTTCCCAGGGCAGGCCGATGAGGAAGAAGCCGAAGGTGAGGAGCCCCGCTTCCTTGGCCCATTTGGTGGCCTGGATGTTGTCGTGGATTGTTGTGTTCTTGCGGATGCGCGACAGCGTCTCCGGGCTGCCCGACTCGTAGCCAAAGGCCACCAGCCAGCAACCGGCCTTTTTCATGAGGACCAGCGTGTCCTTGTCCAGGGGTTTGACCTTGGAGTTGGCCACCCAGCGGATCTTGCCGGCCAGGGGGGAAGCGAGAATGGCCTGGCACACGGCCTGGGTCCAGGCCGGATCAAAGGTGAAGGTGTCGGACTTGAAGAAGAAGTCGCGGATGCCGTGGTTGGCGTAGCAGTCGGTGAGTTCGGCCAGGATGTTTTCCGGCGAGCGCAGGCGTAGCTTTTTGCCGGAAATCTTCGGCGTCATGCAGAAGATGCAGGCTGAGGGGCAGCCGCGCGAGGTGGCGATGGTGGCCTGGGGTTCGCCGGTGTCGGGGCGCACGTAGAGGGCGTTTTTGATCAGGCTGCGGTCGGGAAACGGCAGGCTGTCGAGGTCGGTCTCCCAGGAGGCGAAGTCGGTCTTGGTCCAGACGCCGTCCTTTTTGTAGAGGATGCCGCGAATGGCCGGCACGCCGGACGGATCGTCGAAATGGGCCTTGGCGAGCTTGCCGACGATGAAGTCGGATTCCAGGCCGATCAAATAGGTGACGTCGGCCAGATCAAGCTGGGCCAGGAGCGCCTCGTCGGGATCGAAAAAGATCGCGCCCTTGAGCATGACCAAGAGATCGGGCTTTTTGGCCCTCAGCTGCCGCACCAGGGTCAGATCGTTGAAAATCGTGGAGTTGGTGATGCTGACGAAGATGCCGTCCGGGGCCTCGCGGTCGAAATCGGCCAGCAGATCGGCCGGGGCGCAGCGCTCGGTCTGGTAGTCGCGCAGGAAAACGGCGAACCCTTCCTGCTTGAGGGTGGCGGCGGCGTAGCCCAGGTCGTTGGGCGCGCGCATGGACGTGGCCGTGGACTGCTCCACGTTGCCCTGGGAACGGTCCTCGCCGCGTTGGTAAAACCGCCCCGGCGGATAGAACAGCATGATTTTCTTCATGGATTCCGGACACGCTCCACATAGAGGATAAGGTAAAAGCTGACAATCCACAGCCCCAGGGAGGCCTGGATGAAGCCGTCACGCAAAAGCACCAACGTCGGTGAACCGCTTTTGCACTCGACCAGGGTAATCTGCAAGTAGCGCAGGACGCCGAGGATGACGAAAATGGCGGTCAGATACAGCTTGTCCGAGCCATGCTTGGCGATGACCTCGGGGGAAAGCGTGTAGAGGATGTAGCTGACGATGACAACCGCCGCCATGATGATCATGGAGGCCGAGACGAACTCCAGGTTGTAGCCGTCCAGCGACCGCCGCGTTTTCTCGCAGCCGGCGGCGGACAGCAGCAGATCGTCGCGGCGCTTGGCGAAGCCGAGAAACAGCGCCAGCAGGAAGGTCATGAGCACGATCCAGTGGCTGGGGGTCACGGCCGTGACCACGCCGCCGGCAAACACCCGCAGCACGAAGCCCACGGCGATGCAGGCCAGATCAATGAGCGCCTTGTGCTTGAGGCCAAAGCTGTAGAGGGCGTTAATGACGAGATAGCCGGCCAGGATGACGGCAAAGCCGCTCGAGCCGAGCACGAGGGTCAGCACGGACGCGCCGCCAAGCAGCGCCCCGGCGAACCGCAGGCCTTGGGCCGGGGTCAACGCGCCCGAGGCCAGGGGGCGGTTGCGCTTGGTGGGGTGGGCCCGGTCTTCCTCGACGTCTTTTAGGTCATTTATGACGTAAACGGCGCTGGCGGCCAGACAGAACGCGGCAAAGGCCAAGCAGGCGCTCCACAGCGCCGCCGGGTCGGTGAGCTTCCAGCCAAAAAACAGCGGCAGGAAGACAAAGGCGTTTTTGACGTACTGGTGCGGCCGGGCCAGCTTCAAGTAGGCGGCGGTCCGCGACGTGGTTTTCGGCATAGCGCTCCAACCGGCCTCGCCGGGAGGCCGGACCATAGCCGGGATCGCCCCGGGCTTCAATCGGCCCGGGGGGCCTTTCGCCGGCCGGGCAGCAGGTCTGGCGCGAAAAGGGCCAGGGTTACAAGCGTCAGCACGATCCAGCCGGCGTTCATGACGGGCACGAGCCTGGCCATGATGGCCTCGTCACGGTAGAGCAGCTCGGCCGAGCCGGACGCGCCGGGCGGCAGGTTGTAGACATTGATGAATCCCAGACCCTTGAGCGGCGTCAGCGTCTTGCCGCCGACGGCCAGCCCCCAACCAGGATGGAAGGCTTCGGAAAAGACCAGGAAGCCGCCGCCCTCCGGCAGGGTCAGGTCGTAGCGGCCGGCGTTTTGGCGCTTGTAGGCGACGTCCGCGCCGGCAACCGGGCCGCCCGCCTCGCCCAGGGTCAGCTCCACGGCGTCGCAGGCCACGGCGGCCGGGCCGTCCAGGGCCAGACGGATCAGGCCATCGTCCCCAGGGCGTACCGTCCCGGCCGAGACGTTATTGCGGCCGTCCCTGGCCAGGACCACCGAACGGCCCTCCGGCAGTTTGACCGTGTCCCCGGCCTTGCCCACCAGCCGCAAGGTGGCGGCGTAGTCCCCGGCCACGGGCACGGCCACGGCCAAGGTGGCCGGCAGCCGGGCCGCCGCGCCAAAGGACAGCACGGCCCGGCCGGGCACGGGGGTGTCGGCCACCAGCCGCATGGGCTGGTTGGGGGAATTGACCTGGGAGGACAGCTGGGCCTGACGCATGGCGAAACGAATGGTGACGGTAGTCGCCGGCCCCTTGATCTCGGAAACCATGCGGCGCTTGTAGACGTCCTCCCAGCGGTCGTCGTGGCTCCCCTCCACGCGGTAGAGAAGCTTGGACGGGCCGCCGTCCACCGAGGCCGAAACGGCCACGTAGGAGGTCTCGACCTTGTCGCCAAAAAGGCGGGGATAGCTTTCGAGCGTCAGGCCCACAACCGGCTCGGGGAAGCGCACGGTATAGACCACCTCGCCCGGGGCGTCGCCTTCCACGGCCACCACCCCGGCCCCGCGCGAATCGGCGAGATCGAGACGGGCGTTTTCGCTGGCCACGGTCACGTCCGCGCCCTGGGCCAAAAGCGGCACGTAGAGCTTGGGGGCCATGGGCGAGACCGGCGCGATGGCCGCTTCCTCGGCCTCGGCCACCACCCGGACCTTGCCGCCGGCCAGGGCGGCCAACTGGTCCCGGGCGGCAGCGTAAGCTTCCTCGGGCACGGCCAGCAGCCCCGAAACGATAACGCCCCGGCCGGGAATTTCCACGGCCAGCTCATGGGGCGGGCCCGGCTCGAAGGTGGCCGTGCCGCAGTCGATCCAGTCGATGCCGCGCCCCAGCGGACCGGCGGCCAGCTCGGCCACGGGCGCGCCGTCCAGGCTCACCTTGGCCGTGCCGGCAAAGCTCTCGGCCCCGGCCCGCAGGAACAGGCGCATGGTCCCATGGCCGATGCGCGCAAACCGGACCACGCCCGGACCTTCGCTTATGCGGGCGGCCTTTTCCAGCACCGAGCCGCCATGGCGGGGATCGTCGAGCTGGCGCGGGGCCAACGGCCCAAAGGAGCCTTCCAGGGTGGCGGCCGTTGCGCCCTGGTAGGCGTCGGCCGGCAGGAAGGGCAGCAGCAGTTCGGGCGTGGCCCCGCCGGCCACGGTCAGGCCGCCCAAGCCCGGCCCCAGCGTTTTGAGTTCGGCCTCGGCGACGTCAGCCCCGAACAACAGCGCCTCGTCGGCCCAGTCGGGCCGGCTGGCGTTGGCCAGGGACAGCAGCAGCGGAAAGCCGCCGGCGGCCAGACGCGCCCCTTTCGTCAGACGCAGGCGCGGCAGGAAGTCGGTGTTGCGGTAAACCGCCTCGGGCGGCGCGGCCAGATCGGGATCGACCACCAGGTCGCGCTGGGCGGCGATGAAGGGGCCGATAATATCGCCCGGGTCGAACAGCGTTTCCGGCCCGCGCTTGGTGGTCGGCATCCAGCCGAACGAGCCGTAGGACAGGTAGGGGTTGGTCTGGTTGTAGATGACCCGCTTGACGGCGGCCAGCCCGAGCAGCCGGCCAAAGGCGTCGGTGACCGGCCAGGGCCGGTGCAACAGCCCCAGCAGGTACATGCTGTAGGGTTCGCCGATGTAGGTGGGGCCGATGATGCCGTCCTTGCCGAGCAGGGCGAAATTGCGGGTCAGGCCGTTGGTCGGCGGATCGGGCACGTCGCCGGTGGGGCCGGCGATGGTGGGCCAGACCGTGACCCGGTAGTCGTCGGGGTCATTGGTGAAATATTTCGAGAGGGTGCCCTCGGCCGGGGACAGCGGCTGGGGCACCATGGCCATGGTCTGGGAGGTGGCGTTTTGGGGCCGGGTCAACTGGCCGGTCCAGTAGGGGTGCAGGTAGACGGCCAGGACGGCGGCGGCAAAGGCCATGGTCGTCGCCTGGTTGAGGCGGCTGCCCTTGCTCCATTCGAGCAAGCGGGCCAGCCCCAGGCCGGCCAGCAACGACAGGCCGAAATAATAGACCGGCAGCCAACGGGCCGGCCGGGCCATTTGGAAAAACAGGATGGGCACGCGGTTTAAAAACTTCTCGTAAAACACCGCGCCGGCGAGCGTCTTGTTGCCGGCCAGGCAGATGAACCCCATGAACAGGCACAAGGCAGCGAAATATTTGATGCCCCGGTTCGAAACCCGGCCGAAGCCGCCCAGAATCGCCAGCCCGAGCAAGGCCAGGGCCGCGGCCACCCATTCGGGATTGTCCTTTATGGTCACCGGATAGGCGTATTCCGTGCCCATGCCGTAATTGTCGGTGTGGCCGAGCATGGCTTGGCGCAGCGGCGCGGAATAGCGGCGGTAGATGCCCTGGTAATGGTCGTTGATCTCTTCCTTGGTCTGGTGGTGCTTGAAATCGGCGGCGTGGATGATGGAGCTGGCCGCCGGAACCAGCCAGTGCAGATGCAGGAAAAGCGCCACGCCCCCGGCCAGGGCAAAGGCCAGGGCCGGACGGACGCTTCGCCGGGCAACGGTCTGGCCTAGGGTGAAAAGCGCGGTGAACGAGCCGTAAAACACGATGCCAAAGGGCGAGGCCGAGCAGGCCAAGGCTCCGAGCAGGCCGGCCGCAAGCGTACAGGCGAGAAACCGGCGCGCGGACGGATCGGCCGCCGCCCGAAAGAGCAAGGCCAGCACCCAAGGGACGATGGCCAGGGCAAAACCGCTCTCTTCCACATGGCCGGCCACGGCCATGGAAAACTGGCGCGGATTGAAGGCAAAGACCATGGCGGCCAAGACCGTGGGGCACAGCCCCAGGCCCATGAGGCGGCACAAGGCGGCCACGCCGCCGGCTCCGACCACGGCGTAGACCGGCCCTTCCCAGCGCACGATAAACGGCCCGCCCAGGTACGACCCGGCGTCGCGGGTGACGAGGTCGAACCAGCGGGTGATGCCGGAAAACGCGCCCGGTGCGCCCATGTCGTACTTGGAGGCCCAGGCGTGCTTGGAGATGTCGGCGACCTGGCGCATCTCCTCGGCGTAGGGCGTCGGCACCCGGTCCCAGTTCTGGTAGACGTGTCCCGGCGTCCAGAGGATGCCGCGCCAGGAGAGCAGCGCGAAGGCCGCGACGACGGCAAGGGGGATAAGAAAGAGGAAGACCAGGGCTCTGCCCTGGACCCGCCGGGGGGGATCATCCCCCCCGGACCCCCTGGACGGGGGGAGGGGCTGGTTCGTATTACATTTTGTCATGCGAGTCGTTGTTCAGATCGAAATCGTCTTGTCGCCACACTCTGGCGTGCCCTCACCCAACCCCTTTAAACTTTTCCCCATATGGGGGGTCTGGGGGCCTCAGGCCCCCAGCCGCCGGAGGCATCTTCCCTCTTCCTCTCCCTCTCCCAATCCGCCTCCCTCCCTCACTAAAAGCCTTCTTCCAGCATCGGGTTCACCAGGCATGGCGACACCAAGGCCAGGTCGGCGGGCGGCAGGGAGGACGGGGCCAGGCGCGTCTTGCGGCCGGCGATGGCCAGCCGGCCGGCGGCCAGCCAGGCTACGGCCTGGGGATAGATGCGGTGTTCCAGGGTCAGGATGCGCGCGGCGAGGCTTTCGCCGTCATCGTCTGGGCCGGCCGGCACGGCGGCCTGGATGACGATGGGGCCGTTGTCCATTTCCTCGTCCACGAAATGCACGGTGGCCCCGGCGATGGTGACGCCGTAGGCGGCGGCGGCGGCCTGGACGCGCAGGCCGGGGAAGCTTGGCAAAAGCGCCGGGTGGATGTTGAGGATGCGGTTTTTAAAAGCGGCGATAAAGGGCGGCGCAAGCAGGCGCAGGTAGCCGGCCAGGACGACGGCCTGGGCCCCGGAGTCCTGAACGGCGGCCAAAAGCGCCGCGTCGTAGGCGGCCCGGTCCGGGTAGTCGTCCTGGGGCAGGGCGATGGCCGGGATGCCGTGGGCGCGGGCGCGCGAAAGCGCCCGCGCCTGGGGTTTGTTGGATACCACGGCCGTGATGCGGGCCGCGATCTTGCCTTCCTCGATGCGGTCGATGATGGCTTGCAGGTTGGACCCGCCGCCGGACGCGAGGATGGCAAGGGGGAGCGTCACGCGCCGCGCCTCGCGTCGTCGATGACGGCCTGGGCCAGGGCCGGCACGGTGTAGGCGGCGGCGTTGACGTCCGGCGTGAACCCGTATTCGGCCAGGGTGGCGGCCGTGATGGGGCCGATGCAGGCGGTCTTGACGGCCGAGGCCTTGAGCACCTCGGGCGGAATCTGGGCGAAGAAGTTCTTCACCGTCGAGGACGAGGTGAAGGTGACGTAGTGGATCTCGCCATTTTTCACGGCCTGGATGATCTCGGCCGGGTCCTGGTCCACGGGCCGGGTGTCGTAGACCGGCAGCACGGTGACCGTGCAACCGGCTTCGGCCAGCTTCTCGGGCAGCACATCCCGGGCTTCGCGGGCGCGGGGGATGAGCACCTTCTTGCCGGCCACGTCCTGGGCGAGCAGGCCTTCGACCACGGATTCGGCCACGAAGCGCTCGGGGATGAAATCGGCCCGAAGCCCCCGTTCGGCGAGCTTTTTGGCCGTGGCCGGCCCGATGGCGGCGATGCGGATGCCGGCGAAGGCCCGGGCGTCCAGGCCCTTGGCGTCAATACGCTCGAAAAAGCAGTCCACGCCGTTGGCCGAGGTGAAGACGACCCAGTCGTTGTCGTAGAGGCTGTCGATGGCCGCGTCCACCGGGGCGACGTCGGTGAGCGGCGCGATCTCGATGGCCGGGAACTCGTAGCAGCAGGCCCCTTCGGCCCCCAGCAGGCGGGTCAAATCACTGGCCTGCTCGCGGCTACGGGTGACGACCACGCCCTTACCCAAAAGCGCGCGCTTTTCGTACCAGGCCAGCTTGTCGTGCAGCGTGGCCACGCCGCCGACCACGAAAAGCGACGGCGGGGCGAAGCCGTGTTTCTGGGCTTCCTCGGGCATGGTGGCCACGGTGGCCACCAGGCTGCGATGGCGGCAGGTGGTGCCCCAGCGCACCAGGGCGGCCGGGGTGTCGCCGGGCATCCCGGCTTTCATGAGATTTTCGGTGATGTGCGGCAGGTTTTTCACACCCATGAAAAAGACCAGGGTGGAGCCGGACTTGGCGAAAGCTTCCCAATTGAGCGAGCTTTCGGTCTTGGTCGGGTCCTCGTGGCCGGTGATAAACGACACCGACGAGGTGAACGAGCGGTGGGTGATGGGGATGCCGGCATAGGCCGGCGCGGCCACGGCCGAGGTGACGCCGGGCACGACCTCGAAGTCGCAGCCGGCGGCGATGAGCTCCTCGGCTTCCTCGCCGCCACGGCCGAAGACAAAGGGATCGCCGCCTTTGAGGCGGGCCACCACCTTGCCGGCCTTGGCCATGTCCACCAGCAGGTCGTTGATCTTGTCCTGGGGCAGGGTGTGGTCGCCGCCCTTCTTGCCGACGTAGTAGATTTCCGCGTCCTTGCGGCAGAAATCCAGGAAGGCCTTGTTGGCCAGATAGTCGTAGACCACGACGTCGGCCGTTTCGAGGAGTTCCTTGGCGCGAAGGGTCAAAAGGCCCGGATCGCCCGGCCCGGCGCCGATGAGATAGACTTTGGACATGCACCCGCCTTTGGTGGTTGGCAGTATCATTTCGGCCCGGGGGCCTGCCGGAAAGCGGCCGGCCTTACAAGCGACGCCGCGCCCCGGACTCCCTGGCCTTGCATTTTGACGATCCGCGTCCGCCCATCATGCGGACGGCGCGCTCCAGGCCGCTTGTCTCCCATGAAACGGATCGGGCATGTGCCGCCTGGGAAAAGCACCAAGCCGTTTCACCGACAACAAGCGAAAACCATTCTCTTTTTTAAAAAATACTCTCGTATTTTTTACGGGTCGCGCGGCTACGGTTTGGCGTGCCAGATCGGCGCGCCGCCGCCCAGGCACTGGTCGATCTCCAGATCGACCACGCAGGGATCGGCCAGCCGGTTTTCCGGCGACACGAGCATGGCGGCCCGGCCCTGGTCCGGCACCATGCCGTTATTAAAGAGGTAATTGACAGTCACGACCTTCATGCCGTCGGGCAGGGGCATAACCGAGGCCACCTTGACCTCGTACAGCCCAAAGCTGCTGGTCTTGGCCCAGGCGGTATTGAACAGATGCAGATATTTGGCTTCGCCGCCGCCGGTGTCGCGGTTGCAGCCGGTCAGGGCGACGGCCAGCGCCGCCAGGGCCAGAGCGGCCCGGAGTGTCCTTGGCATGTGCGTTTCCTTGCTGAAAAGTTCTCGGCGCTTTTTTTCACGGATCGGCCAAAACGGCAACCCCGGCCGCCTTTGACTTCGGGCCGGTCTCGTAGCACAAGGAAGCCCGATTCCAAAGGAGGTTGGCCGTGGCCAGGACCGTTTGGGCGCGCTTGCTCTTTTTTGCCTGTTGTTTCGCCCTCATTGCCGCCTCGGCAGCCGCCCAGGATGACTACCGGGCCGTGCTCGGCAACGAGGCCGGGGTGTTCCCGGGGGCGGAATTCAAGCGCGTGATCCGCTTTCCCAAGGCGGCCACGGTCATCTTTGAAACCGGAGCCAGCCCGGCCGAAGTCAGCGCCTTTTACGCCAAGGACGTCACGTCGCGCGGCTGGAAGGTCGAAGTCAACGACGTCACCGACGGCGCGTCGTTTCTGCTGGCCGTCAAAAACGGCCGCCGCCTCACCGTGGAAGCCCAGCGCGGCCTGCCCGGCCGCACGGGCCTAAACGTCACGCTGTAGGACTCCCGCTTCCCGCCCTATGGACAACCCCGTCGCCCCGCCGGCCAAGCGCCGCCTGCTCAAACTGGCCGCCGCCCTGGCCGTGGCCCTGCTCCTTGTGGTCCTGGCCCTGCCGCCCCTGGCCCAGCAGATCATCGGCCCGCAGCGGCTACGGGAAATGGCCCAAAAAGCCCTTACCGACGCCTTGGGCCGGGACACCGTGCTGTCCGGCGACGTCTCCATCACGCTCACGCCCTGGCTTGGGCTTTCCATGGGGCCGGTGGCCGTGGCCCAGGCCCCGGGTTTTGGCGACGACCCCATGTTCGCCGCCCGCAAGGTGGAGATGACCATCCGCATGGCCCCGCTGTTGGCCAAGGTCATCTCGCCGGGTTCGGTGCGGGCCAGGGACGTGACCGTGCATCTGGCCCGGGCCGCCGACGGCCGGACCAACTGGGACGACCTGGCCGCGCCCCAGGACGCCCAGGCCGGCTCGGGCTGGACCGTCGTGCCCCAGCCCCGGGCCGTGCACCTGGACAACGTCGCCGTGCGCTACGACGACGCGGCCACGGGCAAGGTCCTTTCCGTCACCGGCGCGCGGCTGCGCACGGGCCTGGGCCAGCCCTTTGATTTCGCGGCCAGCTTCGAGGCCATGGGCCTTGTGCCGAACGGCCAACTCCAGTGCCACCTCCAGGGCCGGGCCTCCTTCGACCCCGGCTCCGGCCGGCTGGGGCTGCACGGCGTGCGGGTGGAGAGCGGGCTTGTCATCGACGCGCCCCTGGTCCCCGGCGGGGCCGTGCCGACCCGGGTGGTCTCGCGCCTCATCCTTGATTACGACGCGTCCGCCGCCGCGCTGACCCTGTCCGACATCGACGCCCGGGCCGACGGGCTGCGGCTCACCGGCACGGCCGGGGTCTCCGACCTGCCCGGCGCGCCGCGTCTGGCCGCCAAGCTGACCCTGGACGCCGATCTGCTCGGCGGCTGGCGGGCCATTTTAGGGTTGGCCAAGCCCGGAAGCCCGGAAAGCCTGGTGGCCGCTCCGCAAGAGCCCCAAGCCCCGGCCACGTCTCCGGCCGGCTCATCCACTCCGGCCGATGCCGCGCTGACCGCCCCCCTGCCCAATCGCCTCACGGCCGCCCTGACCCTGGCCGGGGACAAGGACGGTTTGCATCTGACCGATCTCACAGCCCGCCTGCCCCGGGGCACGGCCCACGGATCGGCCCGGCTCGTTCCCGGCGACCGACCGGCCCTGTCCGGGCAGATCAAAGCCGAGGACGTCGATTTCGACGCCCTGGACCTTGGCGGCGGGGGCGGCTGGCCCGTGCCCGGGCCGTGGATCTTCGGCCTTGATCTCGACGCGCAAGTCGCCTGCTCCCGCTGCGTCGTCGGCGGCCTGACCTTGGCCGAAGCCGCCGCCACCCTGCGCGGCGCACCCGGGCTGGTGCGCCTGGGGCCGGCCACGGCCGTGCTGCCCGGCGGCCAGGTGGCCAGCCTGGACGCCCGGCTCTCGCCCAACGGCGGCCCGGACGGCGGCCCGGGCTACGACATCCAGGCCGCCCTGGAACCCCTGGGGCTTACCACCCGCTTTTCCGGCCGCCTGGACGCCACGGGCGCGGCCGGCTCCTGGACCCTGGCCAGCCCGGACGCGGCGGCGGCTGCCAAGGCCTTGGGCCTGGGCAGCCTGCCGGCCGGGCCGGTGGCGGCCAAGGGCCAGCTCACGCTTTTGGCCGAACCCTCGGGCAAATGGCAGCTTTCGGGCCTGGAGGCCAAGGCCGGGGGGCTGGTCCTTCGCGGCCAGATCGGCCCCGCCCCGGGCGGCGGGCCGGGCCTGGGCTTCGATCTCGCCGTGGACCACCTGGACCTCGACCGTCTGGCCGGCCTGACCGGCCCAGCCGGCCAGCCGGGGCAATCAGGCCCTTCGGGGCCGGCCGCCTCCCTGCCCCGGGCCAAGGGCCGGCTGCGCCTGGAGCAGGTTACCGGGCGGGGCCTGGACCTCAAAAACGCCGTTCTTGATCTTTCTCTGGGGGAAAAAGGGATCACCGCCGCCGTGGAAACCGCCGAGGCCTGGGGCGGGCGACTCTCCGGCTCCCTGGAACGCCAGACCACCGGCCGTCTGACCGGGGCCTTGCAGCTGGCCGGAGCAGAAGCCGGCAAGCTGCTCCCCAAATCGGGCCTGTCCGGGCCCATTGCCGCCAAGCTCGGTCTGGAAGCGGCCGGCGGCCCCAAGGGCCGGTTTGGCGCGGTCAGCGCCGCCGTGGAAGCCGAAGCGCCCCGGCTGGCCCTGGGCCGGGCCGGTTCGCGCCAGACCCTGACCACGCCCAAGGCCAACCTGACCTTCAAGGGCACGGACGGAGCCGACGGCCTTGAGGGCGAGGCAAACGCCAGCCTGGCCGCCGCGTCCTTTGACGGCGGACCGGACGGCCCGAATCTGCGCGACCTGCGGGCGGCCCTGGCCGGCCCCATGGCCCTGGACCGCGAAGGCCGGCTGCGCGAGGCCTTCCAGGCCAAACTGGAGGCCTCGGCCCTGGCCCGGCTGTCCGGCGGCGGCGAGTCGCGGCTCACCCTTTCCGGACCGGTAGCGGCCGAGTCCGGCGGCGCCTTTTCCCTGGGCGAACTGTCCCTGGGCTTTGCCGGGGCCTCGGCCACGGCCCGGGTCTGGCGCAAAGGCGGCGAGGCCGCGCCGGTGCAGTGCAGCCTGGAGACGGGCACGTTTTCGCCGCGCCAGGTGCTGCCGGCCCTGGGCTTTTCCCTGCCGGCCCAAGCCCCGGCCACGCTTCTGGCCAAGGCCTCCCTGGCCGTGGCCGCAGCCGTGGACGACAAGGGCGTGGTCGTCTCGAAACTGGCCGCCAGCCTGGACGAGACCCATGTGACCGGCCACGGCAGCTTCGAGCGTTTCGATCCGGCCCGGGGCAAGTGGGAGTTCACGGTGGACCGCCTCGACCTTGACGCCTACGCCCCGCACAAGCCGGCCGCCGGCCCGCCGCCCCTGGCCGAACGACGCCAGAGGATCGACTTCAAGGGCCTGCGCGAGGCCGCCTTGGACCTCAAGCTCCATTTCGGCTGGCTCAAAAAGGGCAACGTGACCTTCGACGCCGGCACGGCCTCGTTTAACGCCAAAAACGGACTTTTCACCTTTCGCCAGGAATCGCCGCGCTTCTACGCCGGCCGGCTGTTCGTGGAGGTGCGCGGCGACGCCCGGGACACGGCGCTCAAAACCGCCATCGAACTCAAGCTCGAAGGCATCGAAATCGCCCGATTCCTGCACGACTGGGCCGAGGGCGACACCCTGGCCTCCGGGGCCTGCACCTTCGTGGTGGCCGCCCGCACCAGCGGGGCCACCGAAGAGGAACTGCGCGGCAACCTGACCGGCACCGGCCACTTGCAGATCACGCGCGGCGAGATCAAGGTCCGCGACCCGGACAAGCTCGTGAACGGCAAGCCCCAGGAAGAGCGCCTGCCCTTCGAGATGTTTTCCTCCAGCTGGAACGCCAAGGGCGGCGTGGCCCACAGCGACGATTTCCGCATCGAAAGCCCGCGCATGGTGGTGGCCGGCCGGGGCGAATGCGACCTGCGCCACGAGACCATCGACTTGAACCTCATGGCCACCCTGCCCAGCGGCAGCCAGGTGCCGGCCACCATCATCGGCCCCCTGGACGGCCCCAAGGTCACCATCGACCGCAGCCGCATCATCGGCGACGTGGTCTACCGGGTGCTCCAGGGCTTTTTCAGCATCCCCGGCCGGGCCGTCACCCGCATCCTCAACTTGCCCGGACGCTGACCCATGCCGCCCGCGCCGCCCAAGCCCCCGGCCTACCGGGCCACGGCCCTGACCGCTCTGGACGGCACGGTGGTCGATGTGTGCTTGGAGGCCGACGGCAAGGTCCGGCATCTGGCCGGCCGGGGCGGCGGCCAGGCCGAGGCCGCCCGGGTGCGGGCCGCCTTGGCCGCTCCCGCCCCCGATGGGACCGACAACCGGCCGCCGGTGGCCGTCCTTTTTGGCGCGGGCCTGGGACACGGCATCGTGGCCGCTCTTGAGGCCGGCTGTCCGGCCGTCTATGTCCTTGACCGACAGGCCGCCATCCAGGAAGCCACCGGCGTGCGGGAACGGTTTGCCGATGAACCGAGGGTCGTCTTCCGGGACGACGCCGATCCCCTGGCCGCTGCCGCAGCCGCCGCCGACGCCGCCCGGGCGGCCGGATTCGCCCGGCTGTGCCTCGTCGTCCACCCGGCCTATCCGCGCCTGGACCCGGACTGGCAGGCCGGCGTGGCCGCCGGTTGCGCCCGCTACGAAGCCCTGCGCCGGGAGATCGGCTACAAAAAGTTTGCCTCGCCCAAGCCGCGCATCCTGCTCCTGTGGCGGCCCTATTTCCTCTACCGCGAGATCGAAACGGCGCTTGACCGCCTGGACATGCCCCACGAACGCCTGGACATGGGCCGGGGCCAGCGCGGCGAGACCGCCGTGGTCGAGGGGCTTCTCGCCGCCGTGGCCCGGTTTCGGCCCGACTTCGCGCTGACCGTCAACCACCTCGGCCTGGACCGGGAAGGCCGGCTGACCGCCCTGCTGGCCGAGATCGGGCTGCCCCTGGCCTCCTGGTTCGTGGACAGCCCGCGCCTGGTGCTCCACGATTTCGCCGGTCTGGCCGGCCCCGGGGTCATGCTTTTTTCCTACGACGCCGACTTGGCCGACGCCATGGCCGAGCAAGGATTTGCCCACACCGCCTGGCTGCCCCTGGCCACGGACCCGGCCCGTTTCGCCCTGCGCGCCCCGACTCCCGGCCATCCCTGGCGGGCGGCGGCGTCTTTCGTCGGCGCCTCCATGAACGGTCAAGCGGCCCAGTCCCTGGCCCGGCTGTCCCCTGCCCTGGCCCGGGGGGTCGCGGCGGCGGCCGACGCCTTTGCCGCCTCGCCCGAGCGCGACGCCGGGCGCTTCCTGGCCGGCCATCCGGCCACGGCCGCCCTGTTCGTCGATCTGGAAAACAGCGAAAAACGCCTGGAGGCCGAACTGGCCCTGACCTGGGAGGCCACCCGGCGCTACCGCCAGGACTGCGTGTCGCGCCTGCTGCCACTTAGGCCGCTCATTGCCGGGGACGACGGCTGGGAAACGGTCTACCCGGGCTGCGGCACGGCCTGGAATCGGTTGCCGCCCCTGGATTATTACGACGATCTGCCGCTATTTTACCCCCAAAGCGACGTCAGCCTCAACGCCACCAGCCTGCAGATGAAGGGCGCGGTCAACCAGCGGGTTTTCGACGTGCCGGCGGCCGGCGGCTTTGTCCTCACCGACGCCCGGGAGCAGTTGGCGGCGCTGTTCACGCCCGGCTGCGAGGCGGCCGTCTACGCCGAACCCGGCGAGATCGAGGCACTGGCCCGGCATTACTTGGCCCATCCGGCCGAACGTGAGCGCGTGAGCCAGGCGGCCCGGGAACGCATCCTGGCCGAGCACACCTACGAACACCGTCTGGCCAAGCTGGCCTTGGCCATGAAAAAGGCCTTCGGCGGATAACCGAAGGCCTTGGCTTGGCGGAAGAAGTGGGCGTCGGGGTCTACGGGGCCGGGATGGTCAGGGCCTTGCCCACGGCGATCTTGGTCGGATCGGTGATGCCGTTGGCCTCGGCCAGCCGCTTTTCGCTCAGGCCGTGGCGTTTGGCGATGGAATACAGCGTATCCCCGGGCTGAATGATGTAGGAACCCGGTCCGGCCGGCACGACCTTGGCCTTGCCGGGGACCGGTGCGGCGGTCGGCGTCACGGCCGGAGCCGGAGCCGCCGGGACGACGGCGGTCGGGGTCGGCGTCGGAGCGGGTGTGGCCGCGCCTCCGGCCAGGGGACGGGCAGGCGTCGTGTCGGTCAGTTCGCGGCCGGCCGGCCCCATCTCCGGGGCCGGGGCCGGCGAGGCCTGGGCCGACGGCATGGACACGCCCGGAGGAGGCGGCGGCAGGGTGTCGGTGGGGCTGCGCAGCCGACTGGAAAACCCGCCGGGCGCGTTGGTGCGGTCCAGCAATTCGTTGTAGGTCACGGCATAGCGGGCATACGCGTCCTGATAGGCGGCAAAAGCGGCGTCGGCCGGATCGTGGCTCTGACCGGCTTTTTGCCAGGCGGCGTGGGCGGCCGTGACCTGCTGCCAGGCAAGGGCCGCGTCCTTGCGCGCCAAGTCGTCGGACACGTACTGCATATTGCGTTCAAGCCCGTCGTATTTGCTGCACCCGGCCGTCAGGCCGAGAGCCGCGCCCGCAAGGGCGACAAGCAGAATGACCGTGGGTGTTCCTCGAAGCATCTCGGGTCCTCATGCCCTGGCGGGTCCGTTTCCGGGCCAGGCCTTTTCATGTCGGGAAGCGAGCGTTACATGCCCTGTAACGCGCCTTTCGTCAAACCGCCAAAACTTGCCAGCACCGGACGCCATGAAGCACCGCCTCGCGCCCCATCCGCCCGCCGCCGGCCTACGGCCCCATCTGCCGCTGTGGGCTTACGGCCTGGAAGGCGACTGGCTCCTGCGCCATCAGGCCGCCGGTCTGGCCGCCCTGGCCGCCGGCGCGCCCAAATTTTCGCTCCTGTCCGCCAGGCTGGCCGCCTGGGGCTTCGAGCGCGCGCCCCTGGACCCGGCCCTGGCCGCCGCCGCCCGCGAGGCCGGACGGCCCCTGGACGACGCACCGGCCCGCCGGGCGCTCACCCGGGAACTGGCCCGGCGACTGATCCGGCCGGCCAACGCCCCGGCTCTGGCCCCACTGGCCCAGGCCCCGGACCCCGGCCCGGCCCTGGCCTTTCTGGCTGCCGCCATGGACGATCCCCGGCATGGCCTCTACTGGCGCGGCAAGGCCTTTGCCCTGGCCCTGGTCCGTGGGCTGCCGGAGCTGGCCCGGCAGGCCGTCGCCCCGCTTCTGGCCGATTCCGCCTTGACGCCCCTTGGCGCGCGTCTGGCCCTGGAAGCCGCCCTGGCCTGGGACGGCCCGGCCGCCTGGTCGGAGGCCCTTTCCCGCCTGGACCGGGACTGCTTCCCGCGTTACGCCGCCCTGGCCCAGGCCCATCTGCTGGCCGAGACCGGCCAGCCCAACGCAGCGGCCGAGGTCCTGGCGACGCTGTGGCGCGAGGACAACTGGCATCCCGATCTCACGGCCCGGCTGGCCGCGCTCCTGGCCCCGCCGCCGGCCGCCGACCTTGACGCCCTGCCCGGGGCGCTCCACGTCTTCGTCTATACCTGGAACCGGGCCACCCTGCTGCGCCCGACCCTGGAGCGGCTGGCAGGCAGCCGCCTGGGGCCGGCCCGGGTCACGGTGCTGGACAACGGCGGAACCGACGACACGGCGGCGGTGTGCCGGGCCATGGCCGAACGCTTCGCCCCGGGGCGGTTTGCCTGCTTGCCCCTGCCCGTCAACATCGGCGCGCCGGCCGCCCGCAACTGGCTGGCCCGCGCGGCTGGCCTTAGGCCAAACGATCTGGCCGCCTATCTTGACGACGACGCCCTGGTCGCGCCGGACTGGCTGGAACAGCTCGCCGGGGCCTTGGCCGCCGATCCCGAGGCCGACGTGGCCGGCGCCCGGGTGGTAGCCGACGCGCCCGGCGCGGCCCGGGTCGCCCAGGCCGCCGACGTACGGCTTTTGCCCCCGGACAAGGCCCACGCCGTGCGCCCGCTGGTCAATGCCGGACCAGGACCGGACCTTGGCCTTTTGGCGGTCGTTCGTCCCTGCGCCTCGGTTTCCGGCTGCTGCCACCTGCTGCGTTCCCGCGCCCTCACCGGGCCGGCCGCGCCCTTCGACATCCGCTTCTCGCCCAGCCAGTTCGACGATCTGGCCCGGGATCTGACCGGCTTCATGGCCGGGTGCCGGGCCGTCTATGTTGGAACCGTCGCCGTAGCCCATCGCCAGCACGCCGGGCCGGGCCAGGCCAAAAGCGCCGCCGCCGTGGGCCAACTCCTGGGCGCGCGCGCCAAGCTCGACGGGCTTTTCTCCCGGCAGGCCATGGAACAAGCCGCCGGGCGCGACCTGGACCTGGCCTGGGCCTCCCTGGCCACGGCCTTTGCCGCGGTACGCCAGCGACTTGCCGATTAGTCGAGGAGATACTGCCGGGGATTGATCGGCGTGCCGCCGGCCCGGACTTCGTAGTGCAGGTGCGCGCCGGTGCTGCGGCCGGAGTTGCCGGACTGGGCGATTAACTGGCCGCGCTTGACTTCCTGGCCGACCTTGACGTCGAACTTCTTGAGGTGGGCGTAGACCGTCTCCAGGCCGTAATCGTGGGCGATGATGACGATGAAGCCATAGCCGGCCACGGTCCCGGCCTCGACCACCCGCCCGGCCCCGGCGGCATAGACCGGGCTGCCCAGGGGCACCTTGATGTCCACGCCGTTGTGGAAATCGCCGCCTCGGCCAAAGGGCGAGCGCCGCGAGCCGAAACCGGAAGTGACATACCCCCGGGCCGGCCACAGGGTGGGCTTGGCCAGAAACTCCAGCTTGCGGTCGATCAGGCTTCGGGCCAGTTCCTGCTGGGCCGCCTCCTCCCGAGCCATGCGCCCGCTTAAGGCCTCCAGGAAATCGAACAGCCGCCGCCCCAGCGCCTCGCCCATGGCCGTGCCCGGCAGCCGGGGGGCACGGGTCTCGCCCATGGTGCCGGGGTCGCTCGCCGGCTGGTCGAGCATGATGCCGAGCTTGGCGTTAAAGGACGCGATGCGTCCGGCCTCCTCCCCCAAAAGCCGCATCCGTTCGCGCAGGCGCATGGCCGCCGCCTTCTGGGCCACAAGCCGCCCCAAGGCGGCCTGACGCCGGGCGGCCAGGGTCTCGTAGCCGGCCTCGAACCGCCACAGCCAGGCCCCGGCCGAGGCCAGGGTCAAAAGGACCAGGGCCGGGGCGAGAAACATCCAGCGCCGATAGATGAACAGCCGACGGATGCCGCCCGGGCCGTGGAGGAATATTTCGAGTTCGCGTTCGAGCATGGGGCGAAAGAGAAAAGACGAAGATGCCTCCGGCGGCCGGGGGGCTAAGCCCCCCGGACCCCCTGGATGGGGGAGCGAGGGGACGGCAAGAACGGGGCGCGGCTAGCCAAAGAGCCAGGCGAACAGGTCGCTCCAGTCAAAGGAACCGGAATAGGCCTGGCCGTTGACCGTGGCCGACCCGGACAGGCTGGTGGTGGGCTTGTCCAGGGAAAAACTCCAATCAAGCGCGGTGGAGGACAAGGACAAGCTGCCGGTGCTGCTCACGGTCACGGCATTGGGGTCCAGGGAACCCGAGGTCGAGCCGTAGGGAGTGGAAAAGCTCCACGAGGCGGCCATGGCCGGAGCCGGGAGCAGGGACACGGCCAGGATTAGGGCGCAAAGACGCATGACGACTCCTCCTTGCCGCCGGGCTTTGCCGCGCCCGGGGCCGATCCGGCATGTGCCGGCTTCTACTTTGGCTATAAGATGCCCTCAGCCGCTGTCAACCAAGGGCAGCCCGGGCCGGGGCGGATTTGATTTACAGGCTGCCGCGTCTTGTCTATCGTCAAAAGCTCGCCGCCAACCTCTTGCCTACGCCGGGAGCCGCCATGGCCCAGTCCGATATTCTGCTCGAAGCCGGAACCAACGAACTCGAAATCATCGAATTCTTCATTGATGAAGGACCCGAGCGCGGCCTCACCAACTACGGCGTCAACGTGGCCAAGGTGCTGGAAGTCATCGAATCGCCGGGACTGGAACCGTTGCCCGGCGCGCCGCATCCCTGCTTCATGGGGGCCATTCCGCTTCGCGACATCGTGCTGCCGGTGCTGGACCTGGCCGTGTGGCTGGGCCTGCCCCGGGTGCGCCGCCCCCACGAAATCATTCTGGTCACCCGGTTCAACAGCCGCACCACCGGCTTCCTGGCCACCGGCGTCACCAACATCCACCGCTTCCACTGGCGCGACGTGGAACCGCCCCATCAGGCCATTTCCGCCCTGGCCACCAACGCCGTCACCGGGCTTGTGCGCCACGAAGGCCGCTTCATCCTGCTTTTGGACCTCGAAAAGATTATCTTCGAACTCGACGCCGGCCTGCCCCAGGACGACGACGCCCCGCCGCCCTCGGCAAAACGCCTACGGGCCCTGGTGGCCGAGGATTCCGGCATCATGCGCCACATGATCCGCGAGCGCCTGGAAGCCGCCAATTTCGAGACGGCGCTGGTCGGCGACGGCCAGCAGGCCCTGGACCTGCTTCTGGACCCGGAGGGCGTGCGCCCGGACATCGTCATCTCGGACATCGAAATGCCGCGTCTGGACGGCTATACCCTGACCCGACACATCCGCGAGACGCCGGCCCTGGCCCGGCTGCCGGTCATCCTGTTCTCCTCGCTCATCACCGACGAACTGCGCCACAAGGGACAGTCGGTCGGAGCCGACGAACAGATCTCCAAGCCCCAGTTCGGCGACCTAGCCCGACTGGCCATGGAGTTGATCGAAAAGCGCCGCACCCTGGCCGACTAGATTGCCTTCACCGGCAAACCGGGGCACAGTCCTCCAAATATCCGAGCCAAGGCGGACCGTCGCATGAAGCTGCGCCCCGACATTCCAGACGCCCTGTACAAACGGTCGCTGTTCTCCTGGGTCTGGACCAGCAATTTGAAGCTCCAGGGCATCCTGCTCATCATCATCGTGGTCACCGTGGCCGTGCGGGTGCTGCCCCTGGAGATGCAAAAAAAGATCATCAACCAGGCAATATCGCTCAAGCGCCTGGATCTGCTCCTCATGTACTGCGGCTACTATCTGGCCTGCGTGGTGGCCGCCTCGGGGCTTAAGCTCGCCATAAACGCCCTGCAGAACTACATCGGCCAACAGTCGCTCACCGACCTGCGCAAGCAGCTCTACGCCCACATCTTAAAACTCCCCATGTCGTTTTTCCGCAAGGCCTCGCCCGGCATGGTGGTCTCCTCGCTCATTGCCGAGGTGGCCAACACCGGTGAATTCGTGGGCCAGGCCATTGCCGTGCCCGTCACCAACGTGCTGACGCTGTTCGCTTTCGCCGGCTACCTCTTCTATTTGAACCCCCTCATGGCCGTCATCAGCATGGCGCTTTATCCCATCGCCATCCTGGTCATCCCGGCCCTGCAAAAACGGGCCAACGCCGCCAACAAGCAGCGGGTGGACACCGGCCGCCAGCTCTCGACGCTCATCAGCGAAACCGTTTCCGGCATCCACGAAGTCCACGCCAACGCCAGCTTCCGCCTGGAAAACAAGCGCTTTGGGGCCATGGCCGACAAGCTCTTCAAGGTGCGCGTGGTCTGGAACCTGTATAAGTTCGCCATCAAGGTCTCCAACAACTTTTTCCAGAACCTCGGCCCCTTCGTGCTGTTTCTCGTGGGCGGCTATCTGGCCATAAACGGCCGCTTCGACCTCGGCGCGCTGGTGGCTTTTCTCTCGGCCAACGAGAAGCTCTACGATCCCTGGAAGGAGCTGATGGATTTCTACCAGACCTACCAGGACGCCTCGGTCAGCTACGAGCGCATCATGGAATATTTCCAGGGCGACCCGGAGTTCATCGAAGAACCGGCCGACCCGCGCCCGCCCCTGGTCCTGGCCGGGGCGTTTTCGGCCAACAATCTGGTGATGGAAGTGCCGGGCGGCATCCAACTCTTAAAGGGCGTGTCCCTGGACATCGCGCCGGGCGAACTCACGGCCCTGGTCGGTTTTTCCGGCTCGGGCAAGTCCACCCTGGCCCTTTGCCTGTGCCAGAACCTCAAATACACCGGCGGCCAGGCCACCTTTGACGGCAACGACATCGACGCCCTGCCCAAGTCCGACATCGCCGACAACATGGGCGTGGTGTCCCAGCATCCCTTCATCTTCGAAGGCACCATCCGGGCCAATCTGCTCTATTCCATCAACGCCCGGCGCGAGGCCCACGGCGTCACGGGCGAGGACGGCCTGCCCACGGTGGACGAGATCATCGCCGTGGTGCAGCAGGTCGGGCTTTTTGCCGACATCCTGCGTTTTGGCCTCAATTCGGTCTTCAAGGAAGGCAAAAAGGAAAATCTCGTCAAGAAGGTGGTGCGGGTGCGCGAGGCCTACCATGCCGGCCACGCCGAGAGTCTGGCCGACTGGGTCGAATTTTTCGATCCCACCCAATACCTCTACTACAGCAGCGTGGCCGAGAACATCGTCTTCGGCACGCCCAACCGGGACGATCTGGCCCCGGAGAATCTGCCGGCCAATCCGTTTTTCATCGGCTTCCTCCACGACGCGGGCCTGAAGATGCTGCTGGTCCAGACCGGGGCCGAGCTGGCCGCCCGCACCGTGGACATCTTGAAAGACGTGCCCTCCCCGGACGCCACCTTTTTCGAGCAATCGCCCATCACCGTGGACGAGTTCGAGGCCTACCGCGATCTGGCCGGGCGGCTGGGCCGAGTGCGGCTGCACAAGCTCTCCCCCGAGGACGAGCGGCTGCTCCTCACCCTGGCCCTGCGTTTCACCCCGGGCAAACACACCATCGTCGGGCTGTCCCACATCCTGGAGGGCCTGCTGCTCCAGGGCCGGGCCATGTTCGCCGAGCGCGTGGCCTCGGACCTGCCGGGCGCGGTGACGTTCCTGCGCCGCAAGGATTATCTCTATTCCATGACCGTCATGGACAACATCCTGTTTGGCCGCCTGAAAACCACCAGCGCCAAGGTGGTGGACCAGATCCAGAAGACCATCGTCAGCCTGCTCATCGAAGAGGACATGCTGGAGCGGGTGTTGGAAATCGGCCTCGACTTCCAGGTCGGATCCATGGGCGACCGCCTGTCCGGCGGCCAGCGCCAGAAGGTGGCCCTGGCCCGGGCGTTTCTCAAGGAACCGCCGGTGCTCATTCTCGACGAGGCCACGGCGGCCCTGGACAACGCCTCCCAGGCCCGCATCCAGAACCTGCTGGAAAACAAGTGGCGGGGGCGCTCCACGGTCATCGCCGTGGTGCACCGGCTGGACACCATCAAGAACTACGACAAGGTGGCGGTCATGAAGGCCGGCCGCATCGTCGAGGTCGGTTCCTACGCCGATCTCATGGACAAAAAGGGGATGCTCTATGAGCTCGTCTACGGAGCGGCCGCAAGGGCCTAACCTGGCGGCCTGCGGGTTCAACGACCATCTGGACCTGTTGCGGGAGTTGCCGATCTATAACGGCGTGCCCTTGGACGTGGTGAAGGTGCTGGCCTACCTGTCCACGGCCGAAAGCTTTTCGGCCGGCGAATCGCTGTGCGACCAGGGCGAGGCGCTCGACCGGTCGTTTTACGTGCTGTGCGGCGAGGTGCACGTGCTGCGCCACGTCGAGGGCTGCGACGCGCCCATGCTGACGCGCGGCCCGGGCTTTTTCTTCGGGGGCCTGGGGCTCCTGGCCTCGGCCAAGGCCCTGTACACGGTTCGCGCGGCCGCGCCGACCCAGTGCCTCACCCTGTCCAAGGAGAAGTTTTTGAAAACGGCCGAGCGTTTTCCGGACATCCTGCCCAAGATCCTGCACAACGTGGTGGCCCACGTGTTCCGCTGGGAAGAGGCGTTTTTGACCGCCCACGCCGAGGAATGCGCCGCCCGGGGCAACGAGATGGGGCTGAGTCTGTTTTAAGCTCCGGTTAATCGCTTCATCCTCTGAAGCGATTTAGCCGCGCAATCGCTTCACGGGCCGGTCTGGCAGCGGGGAAACGCCGTTTGTCAGACCGGCTTTTGCGTCAGGAACACCACGGAATTATAGCGCAAAAAGCCGCCCTTTTCGCCGGCTTTCCAGGCCGCTTCGTAGAGGGCGTGGAGGTCGCCGTCGATGATGCCCGGCATCTCGGAGGGCTTGTAGAAGGCCACATGGCTGGCCACGATGGTGGGCTGGCCGCGTCCGGTCAGCAATTGCGGCAGGTCGTCGCCGAAATCCGTCACCACAAGCGACCCTCCCTGGTGCACCGGATCGCCGTGGTGCACCGGCGGCAGCACGTCCACCCGGCCCGACGCGCTAAAGCGCACCCGCGCGGTGGTGGGGTGGCCCTCGTTTAAGGGCACGGTGAAGACATGGCGACCGCCCGGAGCCAGCACCCGCCAGACCTCGGCGAAAGCCCGCCAGGGATCGGCCACATGTTCGAACACGTCCTGGGTGACGACCAGATCGAAGGACGCGTCGGGAAAGCTCAGGCGCTCCAGGTCCTCGCAGCGTAGCCCCGACTGGTCGCAGGACCCGGGCTGGGCCAGCTCGGGCACGTATTCCGAACAGACATAGCCCGGCAGGCAGCGCAAGCGGTCATGGAGCGGGCCGGCCGCCTGGGCCTCGAACACCCGCCAGCCCATCATGGCCGGCAGGGCCTCGGGCAGCCGCCGGGCCGGCTCGCCGGCGGCCAGCTGGGCCACCACCCGGGCCAGGTCGCGGGTGCGGCGGCTGGCCCGGCAGGACGAGCAGCGCGTTTCGCGCAGGCTGAAACCGGGCTTGATCGGCGAAAAAACCGCCTTCTGACCGCAGACCGAGCACAACCCGTCGGTCTCGAAGACATTCCATTCCCGGCATTTGGCTTCCGCGTCCATGGCGTTTCTCCCTCGCGCCGGTTCAGCCGACGCATTCCCTCGCCTGCCGTCCTCGCTCAATCCTTTCCCCCGCTTGTGGCGCCCCCGCCCGCCACAGACAGCCAGGGGGGCCGGGGGGATAATCCCCCCGGCGGGTCCAGGGCAGCGCCCTGGCAGCGTTCTGCTCGTGTCGCGTCCACGAAAAGCGCATCTGGCACTTCGCAGACAACGAACTAAAACCATTACTTTTTCTTAAAAAATACTCTCGTATTTTTTAAGGGGCGCGCCACTAGATGGCCGGGTCGAGAAGCAGGTTGTCGCGGTGCACGGCTTCTTCGTAGGCGGCTTCGCCGAGCACCTGGGCGATGCGCGTGCTTTTGAGGCCCATGATTTTGCGCAGATCGCCGGAAGCGTAGTTGCACAGCCCCAGGGCCACGACTTCGCCGGACACCGCCGCCACCCGCACCATGGAGCCCACCGGGAACTCCCCGGCCACGTCCACGATGCCGGCCGGCAGCAGGCTTTTGCCCTTGTCCTTGAGCGCCCGCACCGCGCCGTCGTCCACGGTGAGCGTGCCTTGGGGCTCATGGTGGTAGGCCAGCCAGAACTTGCGCCTGGTGATGGGCTTGCAGCCCGAGACGATAAAGGTGCCCACGCCCTCGTCGCCAAAGGCCTGGGTGAGCGCCCCGTCCTCGCGGCCGGCCAGGATCAGCGTCGGCACGCCGAGCTGGGCCACGCGCCGGGCCGAGAGCAGCTTGGAATACATGCCGCCGGTGCCCAGCGTGGTCTTGGCCCCGCACATGGCGTCAAGGTCGAGGTCGGCGATGTTGTCGATGCATTCCATGGGCTTGGCTGCCGGGTTCTCGTCCGGGTTTTCGGCGAACACGCCCCGGGCCGAGGTCAGGTTGACGAAGAGATCGGCCCCCACCGTGCCGACGAGCAGGCCGGCCAGGCAATCGTTGTCGCCGTAGACCAGTTCGGAGATGGCCACGGAGTCGTTTTCGTTGATGACCGGCACCGCGCCGAGATCGAACAGCGTGGACAGGGTGTTGCGCAAGTTGAGGTAGCGCTCGCGGTTGTCCAGGTCGTCGCGGGTGAGGAGCACCTGGGCGGCGATTCGGCCGTGGCGGGAGAATTCCTGGTCATAGGCGTGCATGATGCGGCTTTGGCCGATGGCCGAGGCGGCCTGCCGGTGGGGCAGAAACGACGGATCGTAGCGCCCGGCCAGCACGGCCCGGCCGGCGGCCACCGCGCCGCTGGAGACCAGCAGCACTTCGCGCCCCGAGGCCACCAGTTCGGCGATCTGGCGGGCCAGGGAGGCAATGACCAGGGATTCCACGCCATCCGGGCCGGCCAGGACGGCGCTGCCGACCTTGATGACCACCCGGCGGGCCTGGGACATGACTTGCCGGCGCTTCTCGCGCCAGTCGCTCTGGGCCATGGGCCCTCCTTCTCGCTTGGCTGGCGGGGCTGCCCGCCGGGGAATGACGACGCGGCGCGTCGCCTTGTTGGTTACGACTTTCAGGCCTTTTCATCGGCAATGACGCCGCGCGCCAGCTCGACCTGGGCATCCACCCGCGCCCGGGCCGCTCCCTCGGGACCGCTGGCCGCCCCGTGGCGGGCGGCAAAAGTGGCGTCGGCCGCGCCGGCGTCGGCGGCGGTCTCCTTGATCACCCGGTCAAGCCAGGGCTTGTACTCGGGGATCACGGGCAAAAGGGGCGGCAACGGCTTGGGCGTGTCGGCCATGGGGCGGCTCCCTGCCTTGGGGCGTTGCTCTCTTCTACAACCTCGCCCGCCCCCCGGCAAGGCGGGGCCGGGCCGCTTTTCAAACCGGGCCGGCGCTGCTAGAGCTTGGGCCGGGAGGATTTGTCGTGCGCATACGGATGTTGGAGCTTTTGACCGGCGCGGCCGAGGCTTCGGGCCTGGCCGTGGTCATCGACGTGTTTCGGGCCTGCACCGTGGCCTGCCACGCCCTGGGCGGCGGCGCGGCGCGCATTCTTCCCGTGGACAGCATCGAGGAAGCCCTGGCGCTAAAGGCTGCCCTTCCCGAGGCCATTTTGGCCGGGGAGCGGCAGTGCATAAAGCCCGCCGGCTTTGACTGCGGCAACTCGCCCAGCGAACTGGCCGCCTTCGACCTGGCCGGGCGCACGGTCATCCACGCCACCAGCGCCGGCACGCGGGGCATCGTCGCGGCCATGGGCAGCGCGGACCGGGTCATCACCTGTTCGTTCGCCAACATGGGAGCCACGGCCCGGGCCATCGCGGCGGCCAACCCCGAGGTCGTCTCCATCGTGGCCATGGGCAAGGCCGGCCTGGCCCCGGCCCCGGAAGACAAGTTGTGCGGCATGTACCTGGCCAACCTGCTCCAGGACGTGCCCAACGCCTTTGCCGCCATCCCCAAATTTTTGCGCGGCACGGCCAGCGCCGAAATATTTTTTGGCGACACGGCCATCGTGCCCGAAGCCGATTTCGACCTGTGCCTGACCCTTGACGCCTTCGACTTTTTCATCGAAGCCGTGCGCGACGACAACGGCCGGCTGACGCTCACGCGCCGCGACGCGCCGCCCGTCCCGGACAAGCCCGACATGCCGGCCCAAGCCTAACCGCGACGGTCGGATAAAGCAGTACGGACGCCGTCACGGAAAAGACCGGGCGCACAGGAGCACACACGGCATGTTGAGCAAGGCGTCGATGCAGGAAGAGCAGTTTTTCGCTGTCTCGCCCATGATGATCTTCCCCCAGACCCTGGGCCGGTTTCGGGTCTACATCCGCCAGGCCGGCCGGTTCGTGCTCTACGCCGCCGAAAACGAACAATTCACTCCGCGCCATCGCCAAAAGCTCCACGACGCCGGCGTGACCGAAGTCTACATCCGGGGCGAGCAGCGCCCGGATTTCAACCACTATATCGAAAAGCACCTGCCGCAAATCCTCACCGACGAAAAAATACCCGTGCCCGAGCGGGCCAAGGTGCTCTACGGCACGGCCGAATCCGTGGTGCGCGACGTGTTCGAAACCCGCCTGCCCAAGGGCCTGGGCAAGCGCGAATACTCCCGGGTCGTCAGCCTGGTGGAACGCGCCCTGGAATTTCTGGCCTCCAACGAATCCCTGCGGGCCATCGCCGCCCTGACCTCCCACGACTATTCGGTGCATACCCACAACGTGCAGGTCTTCGTCTACACCGCCGCCATGCTGCAAACCATGAAGGTCGACGAATACACCATGGTCCAGGCCGGCATCGGCGCGCTGCTCCACGACATCGGCAAGACCCGGGTGCCCAACGAAATCCTGTCCAAACCCGGTCCCCTGACCCCGGACGAACGGCTGGTCATCAACACCCACCCGGTCAAGGGCGTGGCCCTGTGCCAGGACGCCGGGCTGACCCCCACGGCCATGCAGGGCATCCTCCTGCACCACGAGCGGGTGGACGGCTCGGGCTACCCCGGCGGCCTCACCGACACGCTTATCCCCGACCACGTCAAGGTGCTGACCGTGGCCGACGTCTACGACGCGCTCACCAGCAAACGGCCCTACGCCGAGGCCCTGCCGCCCTTCCAGGCGCTGCGCCTCATGCGCGAGGAGATGTCCAACCACTTCGATATGGACGCCTTCAAGCGGCTGGTGCTCATCTTAAGCGACGCCAAAATGGTGTAAGGAGACGGCATGGCCTTTTTCTCGCGCATCAAATTCGAGGCCGCCCCGGTCAAGGGCGTCACCTGCCCGGACTGCGGCGGCGTCCTGGTCTTCGAACGCTCCTGCCTGGCCGTCATGCTGGCCTGCCGGGGCTGCGGCAAACGCCACGATCCGGCCCGCTTCGCCGCCCAGCTCGGCGACGACATGGACGAAGTGTACGCCAATGTGCCGATGGATAGAATGTAGTTGAGATGGAAGACGAAGAGGGAAGAATGCCTCCGGCGGCCAAAGGGGCTGAGCCCCTTTGGAAACCCCGTATGGGGTGAGGGAGGTTGGTGGATTTCAAACGGGCGGAAGGGCCGGCAAGGAGGGCGATATGGCGGCAGGCGTGTGGGATGGCCTCGACAAGGACCGGGTGGCCAAGGCCATGGTCACGGCCTTTTTGAGCGACGAATATTTGGAAGCCCTGGCGGCGGTCAACAACGCCGAGAACCCGGCCGAGCTGGCGGCGGCGCGGACCCAGATCAAGGACCTCATGGTCCTGTGGCGCGAGGAAGCGCCGGAATACGCCTTCGTCATCGACGCACTGTATATCTTCTCCGAGAAAATACAGCTGCAGCTGACCGGAGAGACGGGCTAGCAAGCCCTTGACGCCCCCCGGCTCCCGTGACTATGGTGGCCTTCCCAAAGGGGAGTAGCTGTTTCGGGCAGGGTCAACATCACTGCGGCACGTCAGCCGCCTGGCCCTGTCGTCGGTCCCTCGGAACCGATCGGCGAGACCTTTGGCATGCCTACGCGTGCCAAGGTCTTTTTTTTGGCCGCGTCAACACCGAGGAGATTCCATGAAAAAACTGCTTCCTCTCTACATTGCCGTGGCCGCCACCCTGCCGGGGCTTTTCTGCTTCCTGCTTTCCGTCCACCCCTCACCGCCGGCCACCGCCGCCATCGCCGGCGCGGCCATCCTGGGCGCGTCGTTTCTGCTCCTGTGGGCCTGCGACGTGGCCCAAAACGACATCCCGCAAGCCCTGGCCCTGGCCGTTGTGGCGCTCATCGCCGTTTTGCCCGAATACGCCGTGGACATGTACTTCACCTGGATGGCCGGCAAGAACCCGGATTCCGACTACGCCCACTTCGCCATCGCCAACATGACCGGGGCCAATCGGCTGCTGATCGGCGTGGCCTGGAGCCTGGTCGCTTTCCTGATCTGGTGGCGTACGCGGAAGCCCGTCATCCTGGAGGGCGAACGCCGCACCGACGTGCTGTTCCTGGGCCTGGCCACGGCCTACGCCATCACCATTCCCCTGTCCGGGTCGCTGACCTGGGTGGACGGCGCGGTGCTTATCGGCCTCTACGTCGTCTACATCGCCATTGTCGCCCGGCGCGAATGCGAGGAACCCGAGCTTGAGGGCGTGGCCTGCGTCATCGGCGCGCTGCCCAAGGGCCTTCGCCGCCTCTCGACGCTCGCCCTGTTTCTTTTCGCCGCCGGCGTCATTGTGGCCAATGCCGAGGCCTTTAGCGAGGGCCTCGTCGCCACCGGCCGCATCTTCGGGGTCAACGAATTCCTGCTCGTCCAGTGGCTAGCCCCCATCGCCTCGGAAGCCCCGGAGGTCATCGTGGCGGTCATGTTCGCCCTGCGCGGCATGGGCGGGCTGGCCCTGGGGAGCCTTATTTCCTCCAAGCTCAACCAATGGACGCTCTTGGTCGGCATGATCCCCGGCGTCTACGGCGTGTCGTCGGGCAGCTTTGCCGTGCCCATTCCCTTGGACGGCGTGCAGATGCACGAGATCATGCTGACCGCCGCCCAGTCCCTGCTGGCCGTGGGCCTGCTGGCCGGCCTGCGCCTGGACATCCGGGGCGCGCTGCTCCTTTTCGGCCTGTTCCTCGGCCAGTTCCTGGCCCCGGCCGTGCCGGAGGCCTTCTGGAACCTCTTCCCGGGCCACCTCGACGGCAACGAAGTACACTTCCTCTTCACCTTCCTGTACATCGGGGTCTTCGCCCTCATGCTGCCGCGCACCGGCCGCCACCTGCTGGCCCTTGTCCGCCCCGCGCGCCACAGCGCCTCTTGACGCCGGGCCGGCCCGGCCCTATGGAACCCGCCCGCCCCGGAGCAGCCCTCCGGGGCGGGAACCGCCGCCAGGAGGTCCGCCGCCATGGACCAGACGTTTGCCCTGCCCATCTACCTCGACCTGTTCGCCGTGTTCCTCATGGCCGCCACCGGGGCCATCGAGGCCATCCGCCGCGAGTTTGACCTCGTGGGCCTGCTCGGCCTGTCCTTTGCCACGGGCGTGGGCGGGGCGCTTATACGCGACGGCATCTTCCTCCAGGCCGGCGTGCCGGCCGTGGTGCGCAATCAGGACTATCTCTACGCCGTGGCGGCTGCTGCCGTGGCTTGCCTCATCTTCGGCCGCCGGGCGGTGTTGTCCGAGCGGTTCGTGGCCCTGGTCGACGCCGCCGCCCTGGGGGCTTACGCCGTGGTCGGCATGGAAAAATCCCTGGCCTTTGGCCTAGATTTCGCCCCGGCCGTGCTGGTGGGCACGGTCAACGCCTGCGGCGGCGGCATCCTGCGCGACGTGCTCATGCGCGAGGAGCCCATGGTGTTTCGCCCGGGCCAGTTCTACGGCCTGGCCGCCCTGCTCGGCTGCCTGACTTACCCCTTCCTGCGCCAGACCTTCGGCCTGCCGCCGCTCACCTCGGCCCTGGTCACCATCGCCTTCACCTTTTTGCTGCGTGTGCTGGCCATCACCCGCAACTGGCGCACCGTCCCCGTGCGCGACCATGGCCTGTTTCGCCGCCGCAATCCGCCCGTGGCTTGACGCCGCCTCCCCGGCCGCGTCTATAAAGGATGAGGGTCCGCAACCGGCGGCCCCATCCGCAAGCCAGGGGGAATGTCCGTGAAACGACCCATCACCACGCTTTTGTGCGACGTCGGCGGCGTCATGCTCACCAACGGCTGGGACCGGCAGGCCCGGGCCGAGGCGGCCAAGCGCTTCGGCCTGGACGCGGCCGAGACCGACGAACGCCACCACCTCACCTTCGACGCCTACGAAGAGGGCAAGCTCTCCCTGGACGAGTATCTCGACCGCACGGTGTTTTACGCGCCGCGTGCCTTTGACAAGGCGACCTTCCGGGATTTCATGCTGTCGCGCTCTGCGCCGCTGTCCGACATGCTGGCCTATGTGCGCGGACTCAAGGCCAGGCACGGCATCCGCATTGTCGTCGTCAACAACGAAGGCCGCGAACTCAACGAGTACCGCATCCGGGCCTTCGGCCTGGGCTGTTTTGTCGACGCCTTTGTGTCCTCGTGCTTTGTGGGCATGCGCAAGCCTGACGCCGGCATTTTCCGCCTGGCCCTGGACGTGGCCCAGTGCGACCCGGCCGACGCGGTCTACATCGACGACCGGGCGCTTTTCGTGGAAGTGGCCGCAACCCTGGGCGTTCGCGGCGTGGTCCACCGCGACGCGGCCTCCACGGCCCGGGAGCTGGAGGCCATGGGCGGTTTCGCCGCCGTCTGCCTCGGCGGCGAGGGCTGAGGCCCGCCGCCCGGATTCAGGGGACAGCCGCCGACGCGTGATTCCTGACGCCCTTGAGCGCAGGCGCGGCGGACCGACTCAATATGGCCCCGGCCACTCGGACGCGGCCCATGGAGCTGACGCCGGGCCCTGGGCCGGCGCGTTCGCCGGCCCGGCCGGGGCTTCCCAGCCCTGGCTATTTCCGGTACGAGGCGGGGGTAAATTCCTGCGGCCCTGGGCCGGAGTTTCCCAAGGAGTCACGAACATGACCAAGATCGCCATTCCCTCCCGCGACGGGCAGGTGGACGAGCATTTCGGCCACTGCGGCTATTTCACGGTGCTGACCATCGGCCCGGACAAGGCCGTCGTCGCCGAGGAGACCTTTTCCCCGCCGGCCGAGTGCGGCTGCAAGTCCAATCTGGTCAACGACCTGCTCGCCATGGGCGTCACGGCGCTTGTCGCCGGCAACATGGGCCAGGGCGCGGTCAACAAGCTGCGCCAGTCCGGCATGACCGTGGTGCGCGGCGCGTCCGGCCCGGTCCATGAGGCGGCGGCGGCCTATCTCGCCGGAACCCTCAAGGACCGCGACGAACTGTGCATGGCCCACGGGCACAACTGCTTAGACGATTAGCGCCAACGCCAGATTTCGACGCAACGAACGGGGAGCCGCGGAAACGGGGCTCCCCGTTCTCGTCTGTGTCTCCGCGTTGCTGCTGCGGTCCTGAAGCCCGCAGCCAGCGGGTCATCCGCGGCCGGCCCCTCTCCCTGGCCGTCACGCCGAACCTGCCGGCGGTCACCGCGTCGCACTACGGTCTGTTCCGTTCCCTCGGCCCGGGACTGCCGAGCCGGCCTTCACCTCCCGGACCGCCGGCAACAGCCAATTCCGCCTCCAACAGACTGTCGTAGCGCGCAGTCGATCCGACGACCGGACGCCTCCAACAGCGCCTCCGAACACTGGCCTGGAGAAATTGTTTCATGTCCTTGCCGCGGCTCATTCTCACTTCAAAGACAAAATACAGCGGCCGCAAAATTCACACACGCTAAAATGAAACTGACAATCACCTGCATCATCTTCAATGATTTTGAATGTCATTGGCATAATAATATTTTTCTTGCGTATACGAAGAGAAGATGTAGAGCTTGAAAATCATCATTTCCTGTAAACATGAACGAGAAGGGCCATTGTGAAATCAATTCATGCTTTCTTGGGCCTAGCCTTTTTTCTCATCGCTTGCCTCCTGTGCGCTGGCCGGGCAGAGGCGCAGGATTCATGTAAATTGTATCGTATTGATTCCGTGAAGGATTGCAGCCTTGACAGTTACCCCGTCACAACAAATGGCACACCCATCGGCAAAATCCGGGCAGCCAAGGACGAGCGCACCCAACTCTGTCAAGTCTCCGTCTGCATCGAACAGCAATATACCGATCTTTTTGACAAAAACACTTTTGCCTATCTGACGGACAAATCGCTTGCCATCTACAGGCTTTGGCCATCGCCCACCAAGCTCCAGGAGAACGACGGCATCAAAGGTTTTACGAGCGTGACCGGAGCGCTGACCTATGTGGCAGAAACGATCCCGAGGATCGTGGAGGAGATCGTTCGGGAATTATTGTCAAATGTTCTTGAAGCAGTGTTTGGAAAAATGGTCGACGACGTAACAAGGCCACCGCAAAAGGTATGAAGCAGGCGGTAAAAAGCACGAGGCTTGCCCCATGGTTATCAGAAGCGTTATGATCCATCTAGTCTGTGTTGCAACCATGTTCCTCAACCCAACGTTTTCTCTGGCCGGTCGCCATTTTGAAAATGGCAACGGATACGGACAGTCCCAGGACTGGTCCCCCAAACACGGGAAACGCCATCAGGGTGGCCGCGCCGAGGCGTTTGTTGCGAACGACACGTATGTCGCGGCCTGCGGCGGGTGTCATTGGGCCTACGTGCCGCAACTCCTGCCTCGTGCGTCTTGGGAAACCATCCTGGCCCAGTCGGAGGATCACTTCGGCAATGCGCTCGCCCTGTCGCCGCAGGACAAAAGCGTTCTGTCCGGATATTTGTCGGCAAACGCAGCGGATGCGACATCCCTGAAACTCGGCCGAAAAATCATGCGCAGCCTCAACGGCGTCGCACCGCTGCAAATCCGAGCGATTCCCTACATCCTCCACAAGCATCAGGGCATTTCCCCGGCGGTGTTCTCGCGCAACAGCATAAATTCCCTGGCCAATTGCATCGCCTGTCACCCAGGGGCGGCAAGCGCCCGCTTCGACGACGACAGCGTCGTTATTCCGGCCCAGTGACGCGCCATGGCCTAGCCGGAAAACCCTATGCCGATACAGGCTGGCATAACGCCAGCCTATCGAGCGCCCCAGCGGTCCTGGCGGTCTCCCCCGACAGGCGTCGCTGTCCAGGTGCAAGCGAACGTCGTCGTTTCGTACGCCGCCAGCGAAGCAGCCCATCCGGCAACGAACCACAACCCTTGGACCGGAAATTTTCATTGCGCCGCCGCAAGAGCCTCGAAAAAAGATCAATAATATCAGATATTTTTGCCATGCGCGGTTGACCAGAAGCCTCCTTGGAACGTTCCTAATTCCCTCAAGCCCCCCGTATCTCACTTCTTTTTGCCTCGATTGACTCTTTGGCCGCATCCTCGCATATATGCTGCGACGTTGGCGTTGGCCCGCCCCGCTCCAGGCGGCGGCGGGCAGCCGTAAGAGGGAATCCGGTGCAAGTCCGGAACTGCCCCGCAGCGGTAAGCGAAAACGAACCCCGCAACCAGGCACTGGGCGACATCCGCCCGGGAAGCCGCGGGAACTAGGAAACCGGCCCACACCGGGCCGACGCGTTCGCAAGTCCGAACACCTGCCGACGCCCGCCGGACGCACCCGTCCGGCGCATGAACCAGGGAGCCTCGCGGGAGGGCTGCCCGGCCTGCCGTTTCGCGCCACGCGTTTTGCGGCCGCCGTCGCCCCTCCCCTGCCCGACGACAGTCCTGCCCAGGGAGAAACGCATGTCCGAGCCGATGGAACACGGCAATTTGGCCCTTACCCCCACCTCCGACCGCCACGACGCCGTCGACGCCGCCGTCGACCAGCCCGTAGTGGCCGCCATCCCCTCGCGCATCCGCAAGCGCGACGGCCAGATCGTCACCTTTGACGCCGACAAGATCCTGTCCGCCGTCCGCCGCGCCGGAGCCGCCACCGGCGAATTCGGCGAGGACGAGGCCTGGCTGTTGACCGCCCAGGTGGTCAAGGTCCTCTCCCACCGCTTCATCGGCCAGATCCCGGACATCGAACGCATCCAGGACATCGTCGAGCAGGCTTTCGTCTCGGCCAACCATTTCCGGACGCTGCGCGCCTACTCCGTCTACCGCGAACAGCGCGCCCGCCTTCGCGAAGACAAAAAGACCGTGGTGGACGTGGCCGCTTCCATCAACGAATACCTCGACCGCCAGGACTGGCGCGTGGCCGCCAATGCCAACCAGGGCTATTCCCTGGGCGGGCTTATCCTGAACGTCTCGGGCAAGGTCGTGGCCAACTACTGGCTCTCCCACGTCTACCCGCCCGAAGCCGGCGCGGCCCACCGCGACGGCGATCTCCATATCCACGATCTCGACATGCTTTCGGGCTACTGCGCCGGCTGGTCCCTGCGGATGCTCTTGAGCGAAGGCCTTAACGGCGTGCCCGGCAAGGTGGAAGCCAAGCCGCCCAAGCACCTCTCCAGCGCCGTGGGCCAGATCGTCAATTTCCTCGGCACGCTGCAAAACGAATGGGCCGGCGCCCAGGCTTTTTCCTCCTTCGACACCTACATGGCTCCGTTTATCCGCAAGGACAACCTGGGCTATGAGGAAGTGCGCCAGTGCATCCAGGAGCTGATCTATAACTTAAACGTCCCGTCGCGCTGGGGTACCCAGACGCCGTTTACCAACCTCACCTTCGACTGGACCTGCCCCGAGGATCTGGCCGGCGACCATCCGGTCATCGGCGGCGAGGAGATGCCGTTTACCTACGGCGAACTGCAAGCCGAAATGGACATGATCAACCGGGCCTACATCGAGGTCATGACCGCCGGCGACGCCAAGGGCCGCGTGTTCACCTTCCCCATCCCGACCTACAACATCACCAAGGATTTCCCCTGGGAATCGCCCAACGTGGACATCCTGTTCGAGATGACGGCCAAGTACGGGCTGCCCTACTTCCAAAACTTCCTCAATTCCGACCTGACCCCGGGCATGGTGCGCTCCATGTGCTGCCGGCTTCAGCTCGACCTGCGCGAGCTGCTCAAGCGCGGCAACGGGCTTTTCGGCAGCGCCGAGCAGACCGGGTCCGTGGGCGTGGTCACCATCAACTGCGCCCGCCTGGGCTTCACCCATCGCGGCGACGAGACCGCCCTGCTCGCCCGCCTCGACGCGCTGCTGGAGATTGCCCGCACCACCCTTGAGATCAAGCGCAAGGAGATCACCCGCCGCATGGACGCCGGGCTTTTCCCCTACACCAAGCGCTACCTGGGGTCGCTACGCAACCACTTCTCGACCATCGGCGTGAACGGCGTGAACGAAATGATCCGCAACTTCACGAACGATGCCGAGAACATCGCCACCGAGGCCGGCCACGCCATGGCCGTGCGCCTGCTCGACCACGTGCGCGCCCGCATGACCGAGTTCCAGGAGCAGACCGGCCACCTCTACAACCTCGAAGCCACCCCGGCCGAAGGCACCACCTACCGCTTCGCCCGCGAGGACAAAAAGCGCTACCCGCGCATCCTTCAGGCCGGCCCGGCAGAGAAGCCCTACTACACCAACTCCTCCCAGCTGCCCGTGGGCTTCACCGACGATCCCTTCGAAGCCCTCTCCCGCCAGGAAGAGCTCCAGCGCAAATACACCGGCGGCACGGTGCTCCACCTCTACCTCGGCGAGCGCGTAACCAGCGCCGAGGCCTGCAAGAAGCTCGTCAAACGGTCGCTGTCCGGCTTCGCCCTGCCCTACGTCACCGTGACGCCGACGTTCTCCATCTGCGACGTCCACGGCTACCTGACCGGCGAACACGAGACCTGCCCGACCTGCGCCGCCGAAGGCCGCACCCAGGCCTGCGAAATCTGGACCCGCGTCATGGGCTACTACCGGCCCAAGTCGGCGTTCAACGTCGGCAAGCAGGGCGAGTACGACGAGCGGGTTTGTTTTAAGGAACCGAAGGATCATTAAGAATAAGACCAAGATGCCTCCGGCGGCCGGGAGGGGGGCACCCCCTCCCGGACCCTCCCGACAGGAGGGATCACGTGACGGCGCGGTTGTGGCGATGGGCCATGGCCGCGCCGTTTGCGTTGGCCCGGCCTTGCGCGCCGCCGCCGACAGGGCTAAGGGACGCGACATGAACGGTCTTATCATCGGCGGCGTCACGCCGCTCTCCACCCTCGACTTTCCCGACGCCCTGGCCGCGGTCATCTACTGCCAGGGCTGCCCCTGGGGCTGCCCCTACTGCCACAACGAACCGCTGCGCGAAATCACCGACGCCGTGGAGCACGACAGCGCCTCGGTGCTGGCCTGGCTCGAAGGCCGCAAGGGCCTGCTCGACGCCGTCGTCTTCTCCGGCGGCGAACCCACGCTCCAGGACGGGCTGGCCGACATGCTGGCCGCCGTGCGCGCCATGGGCTTCCACACCGGCCTGCACACCACCGGCATGTTCCCCAAGGCGCTTTCCGCCGTGCTGCCCCTGTGCGACTGGGTTGGCCTCGACGTCAAAGCCCCCCGCGCCGCCTATGACCGCATCGCCGGGGTGGCCGGCGGCGGCGAGGCCGCCTTCGAAAGCCTGGCGCTCATCCTCAAAAGCCGCGTGCCCTTCGAGACCCGCACCACCTGGCATCCCGGGCTGTTGACCGAAGACGAGCTGACCACCCTGGCCGGGGAACTGGCTGCCGCCGACGCCGGCCGCTGGGTCATCCAGGCCTTCCGCCCCGACGGCTGCGCCGACGCTGATCTGGCCGCCGCCGGGCCGGCCGTGTTCCCGACCGACCTCGTCGCCCGCCTCCAGGCCGCCGCGCCGCGTTTGACTATTACGACAAGAGTTTAGGAGAGGGCGGGGGATGCCTCCGGCGGCCGGGGTCTGAGGCCCCCGGACCCCCCAAATGGGGGTAAGGGATGAGCGGGAGAAGGATGTGGACGATCTGTTTGTGACTTCAAGGGTGAGCATCCCCCTGGCGGAGATTGATTATATCGCCGCCCGCAGCGGCGGTCCCGGCGGCCAGCACGTCAACACCACCAGCTCCAAGGTGACGCTGCTGTTTGACCTCGACGCTTCGCCAAGCCTCACCGAGGCCGACAAGGCGCGTATCCGCGAGGCGCTTACCGGCCGCATCGGCAAGGACGGCGTGCTGCGCGTGGTTTCCCAGACCAGCCGCAGCCAGTTCGCCAACAAGGAAATCGCCCTGGAACGCTTCGCCGCGCTGCTGCGCGAGGCGCTGACCCCCCGGCCGCCCCGCCGCAAGACCCGGGCCACCCTGGCCTCGAAACTGCGCCGCCTGGACGACAAGAAGCGCCAAGGCGAACGCAAGCGCCAGCGCCGGGACCTCGGCGACTGAACCACCTCCCTCACCCTCGCGCCTTGACGCCCGGCCGCGCCCTGGGCTAGGGGAAGCCAGACTTCCGCCATGGCGGCAGCGCCGCCAAACGCCTGATCCGGAGCACCCCCGCATGTCCTCACTGGAACACAAGCGCCAGAAATCCTCTTTTTGGCTGTCCGCCAGCCGCGACCAAGCTCGCGACACCGGCATGGCCCTGACCCTGGTCGCGCTCATCGTCTTTTTCGTCACCCGGGAAATCCGCTACGTGACCATCGCCACGGCCATCCTGTTGCTGGACATGATCTGGCCGTCCTTTTTCAAGCCCCTGGCCAAGGTCTGGTTCGGCCTGTCCCATGTGCTTGGCACGGTCATGTCCAAGGTGATCCTGACCCTGACGTTTTTTGTGGTGCTCACGCCCATGGGCCTGCTGCGTTCCCTGCTCGGCAAGGACCCCATGCGGGTGCGCCAGTTCAAGCAGGGCACGGACTCCGTGTTCCGGGTCCGCGACCACACCTTCACGGCCGCCGACGTCGAACAGCCGTTTTAACCATCGGCCCAAGGCCGCTCTGACATCACTCCCGCGCCCCGCGCGGGTCCACTTGGAGGCGATATGGAATTTCTGCGTGAACTCTGGGGCTTTTTGCGGGTGCGCAAAAAATTCTGGCTGCTGCCCATCATCCTGGTGCTGCTGCTGTTTGGCGTGCTGGTGGTCCTGACCAGCGGCTCGGCCGTTGCCCCGTTCATCTATACGCTCTTCTAGGCCGCGCCCCTGGCGCAAGAACGCAGGCCGCTTGCTGCCCGCAAAGCGCCTCAGGCGTTTATCGACAACGCGACAAGAGCCCCGGAAAGGGTCGCGCGCCAACCGCGCCCGGCCCTTCCCCGCGCCTCTTTCACCCCCCTGGGCCGCCTGGCCGCCCCAGGGGACGCAACCCCGCCGGGACAGCACATGGCCGAATACATCCTGGGTTTATCCGCCTATTACCACGACTCCGCCGCGGCGCTGTTGCGCGACGGCGTGGTGGTCGCCGCCGCCCACGAAGAGCGGTTCACCCGCAAGAAGCACGACGCGGATTTTCCACGCCAAGCCGCCGCCTACGTGCTGGCCGAGGCCGGTATCGATCTGGCCGACCTGTCGGCCGTGGCTTTTTACGACAAGCCCTATCTCAAGTTCGAGCGCCTGCTCGAAACCTACCACGGCTTTGCCCCAAGCGGCCTGCGCAGCTTCCTTTCGGCCATTCCGGTGTGGATCAAGGAAAAGCTGTTCATGAAAAAGATGCTGCGCGAGGAGCTGGCCGAACTCGGTCCGGGCAAGCCGCGTCTGCTTTTTCCCGAACACCACCTGTCCCACGCCGCCTCGGCCTTCTACCCCTCGCCCTTTGACGAGGCCGCCATCCTCACCATCGACGGCGTGGGCGAATGGTCCACCACCACCATCGGCGTCGGGCGCGGCAAGGACATCACCTTCCTGCGTGAGCTCGATTTCCCCCATTCCGTGGGCCTGCTCTACTCGGCCTTTACCTACTACTGCGGCTTCAAGGTCAATTCCGGCGAATACAAGCTCATGGGCCTGGCCCCCTACGGCATCGAAGGCTCGGAGAGGGTCGAGGACTACAAGGCCAAGATCCTTGGCGAACTGGTGGACCTGCGCGAGGACGGCTCGCTGCTCCTCAACATGGCCTATTTCAATTACGCCACCGGCCTGACCATGTGCCGCGACCGCAAGTGGGAGGCGCTTTTCGGCCTGCCCCGCCGGGCCGCCGAGACCGAACTCGGCCAGGAGCACATGGACATGGCCCTGGCCATCCAGCAGGTCACCGAAGAAGTGGTCCTGCGCCTGGCCAAAACCGCCCGCACGCTCACCGGCTGCAAAAACCTCGTCATGGCCGGCGGCGTGGCCCTTAACTGCGTGGCCAACGGCAAGCTGCTGCGCGAGAACATCTTCGACGACGTCTGGATTCAGCCGGCCGCCGGCGACGCCGGCGGAGCGCTTGGCGCGGCCCTGGCCGCCTGGCACATCCAGGGCGGCCACGAGCGCACGCCGCTGCCGGCCGGCTGCCGCGACCGCATGGAAGGCTCCTACCTCGGGCCGCAGTTCACCCGGGCCGACGCCCTGCGCCTGGCCGCCCGTCGCGAAGCGCCCCACATGCTCTACGAGGACTTCGACGCCCTGTGCGCCCAGGTCGCCGACCTGCTGGCCGACGGCAAGGTCGTGGGCTGGTTCCAGGGCCGTATGGAATACGGCCCCCGGGCCCTTGGCGGCCGCTCCATCCTGGGCGATCCGCGCAATCCCGAGATGCAGAAAAAGCTCAACCTCAAAATCAAATACCGCGAAGGCTTCCGGCCCTTTGCCCCGTCGGTGCTGGCCGAGGCCGTGTCCGAATGCTTCATCCAGGACCGCCCCTCGCCCTACATGCTGCTGGTGGCCCCGATAGCGCAGGCCCTGCGCCATCCCCTGCCTGACGGTTACTGGCAAAAGCCCATGTTCGACCGGCTCTACGTCAACCGCTCGACCCTGCCGGCCATCACCCACGTGGACTTCTCGGCCCGCATCCAGACCGTGCACAAGGACACCAATCCCCGCTACCACCGCCTCATCGAAACCTTCCGCGACCGCCACGGCTGCCCGGTGGTGGTCAACACCAGCTTCAACGTGCGCGGCGAACCCATCGTCTGCACCCCCGAGGACGCCTACCGCTGCTTCATGCGCACCGAAATGGACTACCTCGTGGTCGGCGACTGCCTGTTTGGCAAGGACGACCAGCCCGAATACGCCGAATCCGGCGACTGGCGCGGGGAATACGAACTGGATTAAGGCAAGGACGAAGAGAAAAGATGCCTCCGGCGGCCGGGGGGCTAAGCCCCCCGGACCCCTTGGCTGGGCGCGGTCGGTCGGGTGGTGCCGCGTCGGCGGGCGGAAGAATAGGGCGGCTGGAATCAGGCTTGGTCTTGGGGCGGAAGCCGCCCCAAGACCAAGCCTGATTCCAGCCGCCAACTCGCCAAAAATGGCCCCGAAGCGGGGCCATTTTTATTGTCATGCGCCAATCTGTAGCCGGGGGAGCCCCCATGGAAAGTTTTTGGGGAAGGAGGAGGCGCGGGGGAGGAAACCCCTTTTTTCAAAAAGGGGTTTCCTCCCCCGCATCATCTACTTGCACAGCCATAAAGCGGCGCGGTCGATGCCGCGCAGGATCTTGAGGCTGGTGGTGGCGAAGATGTGTTCCAGGGACGACGGCTTGTGGCTGGTGCGGCCGATGGCCACGGCGGCGTATTTGCCTTCGTTTGCTTCGTGCAGGATGGTGCGGGCCGGGTTGGCGGACGTCATCACCTTGAGGGCAATGCGACCGTCGTCCACGCCGTTGGCCTTGATCTCGGCCAGGGCGCGGCCGAAGATCTGTTCGGCGTCGATGCAACGGTCATCGCCGCAGACATGGAGCAGGGTAATGTTGTGGTCGGGTTCGTTGCGGACCATGAAGCCGGCGTGGTCGGCCACGCGCATGCACTCCTCGGAGCCGTCCACGCACACCAGCACGTTCTTGCGGCCCCGTTCGGGATTGCGGCAGATCCAGATGGGGAAGGTCAGCGATTCCCACAAAATGCGATGGGAGATGGAATCCGTGACCATCTCCTCGAACCAGGACAGGCCGCGCCGGCCGAGCACGGCCGCGTCATAGAGGCCTTCCTCGGATTCGCGCACGATCTCCTTGACCGTGCCGAGCTTGCCGTTGGAAAATTTCACCGCCACCTGATCATCGCGAAATCCCATGGAGCGCAGCCATTCCTTGGCCTTGGCCATGGCCGGCACGCCGTGGACGGCCTTGTCGTGCTCGATGTGCACGATGGCTTCGGGATTGGCCTCAAGGTCGATGGGGTCAAGTCGCCAATCGGGTTTGCGCGGCACGACGTAGAACAGCGTCAGCTTGAGTTCGCTGCGGTTGGTGAAGAAATTATGCACGAAACGCAGGCTTTGCGACGTGTGGTACTCGTCGCTGACGGTCACCAGCAGATGTTTGTCCATGGCCTGGCCCCCTGGGCGAGATGTCCCGTGGGATGCGGGTTGCGCCAAAACGGCCGGAGGCGTCCGCCGACGGTGACGAGGGCGAGCGGCCCATGGAATCCCGTCATGATTGCGGCGTGTTGCCTTCCCGTCCCGAAAGCCGTTTCCAGTGCTCCGGTTTGTGCAAAACACACGGGCGGTTATGATTTATGGCATAAAACATCTTGCGCCGGCTTGAAAAGGGGATATTCTCCTCTGCGAGGTTGATTATCAACCTCAAGGAGAAGGCTGATGGATACGTTGATTGTTGTCGTGATCGTGGCCGTAGCGGCCTGGTACGTGGTGCGGAAGTTTTTCGGGAAAAAGGGCGGTTCGTGCGGTTGCGGCTGTTCCGGCGGCGGCTGCTCCGGCGGTGGCGGGGCGGGGCCGGACAAATCGTCGTGCTGCGAGCCGGGGAAACGGCTGTAGCGCCGGGCGGTCCGGCCACCCCTTTCGTTTCCCTCACGGGCCGGCCTGACGTTGACGTCAGGCCGGCCCACGTGTTTAGAAGCTCTCGAAATCGCTGTCCTCGCCTTTCTCGGCCAGTTCGATGCGCGCGCCCTGGGTGGCTTTCTTGCCCGGAGCCAGGGCAGGCCTGGCCCGGCCCGGCATGGCCCGGCGCGACGACGCGGGCGGAGCATGCCGAGGCAGGTCGATCTGGAAAAAGGCGATGGTGGCCCGGAGCTGTTCGGCCTGGCCGGAAAGCTCCTCGGCGGTGGAGGCCAGTTCCTCGGAGGAGCTGGCGTTTTGCTGCACGGTCTGGTCGAGCTGCTGCAAGGCTTTGTTGATCTGGACCACGCCGGCGCTTTGTTCCTGGCTGGCGGCGCTGATTTCCTGGACCAGATCGGCGGTGCGCTGGATGTTGGGCACGAGTTGGGCTAAAAGCCCATTGGCGGCCACGGCCACCTCGGTGCTGTCCTTGGCCAGGTTGGTGATTTCCGAGGCGGCCTGCTGGCTGCGTTCGGCCAGCTTGCGCACCTCGGCGGCCACCACGGCGAAGCCGCGTCCGTGTTCGCCGGCCCGGGCCGCTTCCACGGCGGCGTTTAAGGCCAAGAGATCGGTCTGACGGGCGATTTCCTCAATAATATTGATCTTGCCGGCAATTTCCTTCATGGCGGCCATGGTCTGGGTCATGGCTTCGCCCGAGGCTTTGGCATCGCGGGCGGCGGCGGCGGCGATGGCTTCGGTCTGGCGGGCGTTTTCGGCGTTTTGCTGGATGCCGGCGCTCATTTCCTCCATGGACGAGGACGACTGTTCCACGGCGGCGGCCTGTTCGGTGGCCCCTTGGGAAATGGCCTCGGCCGAGGCCGAGAGTTCCTCGCTGCCGGCGGCCACGTTGTCGGCCCCGGCTTGCAGGTCGATGGCGATGCCGGTCAGGGCGTCGATCATTTTGCCGAAGGCTTCGAGCAGGATGTCGTTTTCCGAGCGTTTGGCCACGGCCACCCGCAGGTCGCCGTCGGCGATGCGGCCGGCCTGTTCGGCCACTTCCCGTTCCGAGGCGGCCAGCTTGGCCATGGAGAGGAGCAGGCTGTCCTTGGGTCCGCGCGGGGAAAGATCGGCCGAGAGGTCGCCCCGGGCCATGTGCCCGGCCTGTTCGGCCACTTGACGTTCGGAGTCGGCCACCAGCCGCAGGGCGTCGGCCAGCCGGCCGAGTTCGTCGCGCTGGCGCACCTCCAGGCTTTGTTCCAGATCGCCCTGGGCCAGGGCCTGGGCATAGGCGATGCCGGCGGCCAGGGGCTTGGTGATGCCCCGGGCGGTCAGCACGGAGACGATGAGCGCAAGCACGGTCCCCAGGGCGGTCAGGCCGATCAGCACGCGGGTGGACATGGCGCGTTCGGCGTCAAAGGCCGCGTCGCCGGCCAGATTTTCCTTGGCCAGGGAGTCGGCGATGGCGCCCAGGGGTTTGAGGGTGGCCTCGCGCAACTCGTCCGCCTGATGGTCAAGCTCGCGCACTTCGGTTTCCAGGGCTGCGACAGGCTCGTTTTTGGCCTGGGCCAGGACGATGGCTTCCAGGCGAGGAAGCATCTTTCTTTCAAAAATATCGAGGTATTCTTTGTAACTCTCCGAGAACTGGGCAGCCAGTTCCCGTTCCTCGGGCGTGTCCACCAGGGCCGTGACGGCGCGGATGTCGGCTTTGCCCTGTTCCCTGGCCTTGGCGAAGTCCTGGCGGGTGGCGGCCAGGTCGCGGTTGATCTGGGCGTCGCCGATGACGGCGTAGAGATTGCTCACCCGCAGGGACACGTCCATGACGGCCTTGCTGTCCTTGGCGCGCTGCGCGCCCTCGTCCTGGATCACGCCCAGATGCTCCATGGTCTGGGCCTGTTGCAGGGCCAAGGCGATGAAAATGGCGATGACCAGGGCAAAACCGCCGCATAACTTATAGCCGACTCAGACGTTTTTAAACATGCCGCCTCCTTGAGACTTGCGGGCTGACGAAGGGCCTCAGGCGTTGTGCAAAACAGGACCGGAAAAACGAGAGGAAGGAAACAGTTTCCTGCACGGTAATGAAAATGTGCGCTTTGTCCAAGACCCATGACGCGATTATGGTCTGAATATTTTGCGGTGCTGTGACGAGACCGCCAAGGTTTGGCCGTCGCCAAACCAGGGCTAACCGTGGCGCGGCGTTGTATTCTGGCGGAGAACCAACAACACCGGGCCGGGAACGGCGCTCCGGCGGTCTGGCAGTGGGAGGGGCTGGCGTTGCGTCCCGGCAAGGACACAACGCCTAAGCTTGCGAAAACCGGTGATGCATCGGCCCACGGGCCATGCTGCTTTGGGGGGGCGGTCGACGTCTGGCCCGGGCCTGAGCGGACCAATGCCGCCGCCGGCCCGGGGGCAGGGCCGGCGGCGCGCCGGCTCAGGCGTTGTGACGCACCCAGGCGACAATGTCGGCGGCGCTTCGCGCTCCGGAGATGCGGGCCTTTTCGCGGCCGCCCTGGAACAGGGCCAGGGTCGGCACGCCCTGGATGCGCAGGCGCGAGGCGATGGCCGGCTCGGCCTCAGTGTCGCACTTGGCCAGGATCACCCGGGGGTGGAGCATGGCCGCGGCCTGGTCAAAGGCCGGAGCCATGCCCCGGCAGGGGCCGCACCAGGGGGCCCAGAAATCCACCACCACCGGCAGGTCGGACTTGGCCAGAAACACGTCGAAGTTGGCCGAAGTCAGGGTCACGGGATGGGGCGACAGGATGGGCGCGCGGCATTTGCCGCAGACCGGCCCGCTGTCCAGGCGGCCGGTCTGCACCCGATTGACGGCCCGGCAGGCCGGGCACACGGCATGGATGGCGTCGGCTTCAGACATGGCGTCCTCCGGCAGGGGCTTGGGGTGTTCGCTAAGCTCCCGTCCAACCAGACAAATAATGCGGCCTCGCGTGTTAGCAAGAGCCCTGGCGGCCTAATCGCTCATGGCGAAGTCCACGCGGATTTTAAACAGCCGGTCGGCGGGCAGGTTGAGGATGGCCACGCCGGTTTGGTCGGTGATGGCGGCCAGGTCCTGGCGGATTTGTTCCCGGGAAGCGCCGATCATGGTGAACCAGATGTTGTAGCCATGGGCGCGCAGGTAGTTGTGGGTGACGCCGGGGTGGTCGTTGACGGCCTTGGTGAAGGCCTCGAACTTGTCCTCGGGCACCGAGGCGGCGCACAGGGTGGATTTGAAGCCGATTTTTGCCGACTGGAAGTTGGCCCCGATGCGGCGGATGATGCCCGAGGCCCGCAGCGCCCGCACCCGGGCCAGGGTTTCGGCTTCGGTCAGGCCCACCTGTTCGCCAATGGCGGCATAGGGGCGCGGGGCAATGGGGAATCCGGTCTGGATGAGGTCGAGAATGCGCTTGTCGGTGGCGTCCATGGTTACCGTACTTCGGTTTGCGGGGGCGTTTCGCGCTCCACCCGGTTGCGTCCGCCGTCCTTGGCCCGGTACAGGGCCGCGTCGGCGCGTTTGATGAGGTCTTCGGGCTTGTCGCCCGGCCGCCAGGCGGCTAGGCCGAAGCTGGCCGTGACCCGGCCGACCCCGGCAAAGGGTTCGTCGGCCACGGCCCGGCGCAGGCGCTCGGCCAGCTCGGCCGCGCCGGCCAGATCGATGCCGGGCGCGGCCACCACGAATTCCTCGCCGCCGAACCGGGCCAGCCGGTCCACCTGGCGCAGGCTGGCCGTGATGCGTCGGGCCAGCTCCACCAGCACGGCGTCGCCGGCGTCGTGGCCGTGGCTATCGTTTATGTGCTTGAAGTGGTCGATGTCCAGCAGGGCCAGGGAGAACGGCGTGGCATAGCGGGCGGCCCGGGCGGTCTCGGCCTCCAGGACGTCGCCGAGCTTGCGCCGGTTAAGGGTGCGGGTCAGGGGATCGCGGTTGGCCAGGTCGAGCAGTTCCCGGCGCTCCAGCTCCAGTTCGGTGACGTCGGCCAGCATGAGCAGGCAGCGGGCACGTCCCGGCAGGCGGCTGACGGCCGCCTGGTAGACGTGGGGCGCGGCGTCGGGCCGGTCGGGATGCACCAGGTACAGGCGGTGGTCGCGGTCCAGGGCGTCGTCGGGCAGCCGGCCGGCCCAGGCGGCCAGGCCTTCGGCCGGCGGCTCGGCCAGGAAACGTTCCAGGGGCGTCCCCTTGGCCTTGAATTCGCCAAGGCTCCCCACGCCGAGAAAGCGCAGGAAGGAGCGGTTGAGGCCAAGGAGTTCGCCGCCGGCGAAGATGGCCGAAAGATGGGGGATTTCGTCCAAAAGCCGCTTGGCCAGACGCCAACCGTCCTCGGCGTGGCGGCGGGCAGCGATGTCGGCGGCGGCCTCGTCCAGGGCGGCCTCGGCCAGCCCCGGCGACAGCGGCAGGGGCAGCAGGCGCAGCCCCGGCAGGGCCACGGCGGCCAGCACCGCCGCAATGTCCCCGGGCGTGCCGGCCAGGAATACGGCCGGCGGATGCTCGCCGCCGACCAGGGAGGCCAGAAGCGGAGCCGACGGGCCGTCGGGCAGCCGCGCGGCCACCACGGCCAGATCGGGCCGGCCCAGGGCCAGGGCGGCTTTGGCCTCGGCCAGGGTCCGGGCCGTGACCAGGGCGGACCTGGGGCCAAGGGCCTCGGCCAAAAGCGCGGCCACGGCCGGGTCGGCCTCGGCCACCAGGGCCGTGAGACGGCGGGAAGGAGCGCTTGGCGGACTGGGATGATGCGGCATGGGCCGGGCCTCCGTCATGAAACCATATGATGAATTACGCCCCTTGTCATCGCTCCGGGAATGGGACACAGTGGCATGGTCGGCAATGTCCGGCAAGGAGGCGAACCATGCGCGGTCATCGAGCCATTCTGGCGCTTGCCGCCCTGTGCTGTTGCCTGGCTCTCGGTTTGGCGGTCCGCGAGGCTGCGGCCCAACCGCCGCCGGTGGTGGTCTATCCCCCAGGCTACTATCCGGCCTATCCAGGCTATCCCGCCTACCCCTATCCGTATCCCTACCCGTATCCGCCGCCGCCCCCCGTGGCTCCGGGGCCGGGCATCGTCATCAATCCCTGGCCGTTCATCGTCGGTCCGGGGCCGGGGCCGCGTCCGGTGGGGCCGCCGCCGGTCCCGCTGCCCGGGCCGGGGTTTGGCCCCGGGCCGCGTCCCGGGCCGGTCGGGCCCATTGGCCCCGTTGGGCCCATCGGTCCGGTGGGGCCTGGTCCGGGCATGGGGCCTGGACCGGGGCGGCCGGGCCGCTAAGGCCGCGTTCCTGACAGCAGCCTTCCTGCCGCGGCCAGACCGGGCGGGGCAGGAAGGCTTGGCCGGCTCATGCGGCTGTCCTTGAAATGCGTGCAACAAGGAGTGTTCATGTCCCGTCTCATCCCGCTTGTCCTGGCCGTGCTGCTTTTGGCCGGCTGCGCCGGCAAGGCGGCCCAGCGCCCGGAACTGGCCGGCGCGCCCACGGTCTACGCCGATGTGGTCTCGCCGCCAAACCCCGTGCTCGTGGGCTGCTTCATGCGCTCGCGGCCTTCGGAATACACCCGGCCCAACAGCTACCGGTATTGCCTGGTGGAGAAAAAGGGCAAGTGGGCCGTGTACTATGACTGGCGCGACGGCAAGTCCGGCGAGGAACACAAGGGCTGGATGGCCTTCACCATCGACGGGGATAAACTCATAAGCGGCACGGAACCGAGCAGTTACGTGGTCAAGGACGGCGCGGTCTGGCACAGCTACGGCGGCCGGGACACGTTGCATCGCATGTTGCCGGATTAACGCCCCGGCCGCCCGATTCGTCCCGCCTGGGCGGGCTTGCCGCGTGTTCCGAAGAGCAGTGTTTGATAAAGCCCGTGGGCCTGATGCCACGCGCTGCTTTTCATGCCGTATCGGCCGGCGAATCGTCGCGGCGGGTCGCCGACGCGTTGCGACCTCAGGATTTGTCTGGCGCTGAAAGCCCAAAAAACCTTTTCAGCATGTTCTGTTTGTATTAATCTCCAGCAATTCCCAGCCACGGCGTTGCAGGCGGCTGAACAGGCGTCGACGTTTGCAGGGGCGACGCGGCGGCAACAGGCGGACGCGCGCGTGGCGCGGCGGCCAAGGTCGGGCTTGTGTGACGGCGACATGCAGCTTGAAGGAGAGGCGTCATGGCGAACACCACAAAATTTTTCCAACGGGTCAGCGTCAAGCTGTCGATCAGCTACATCGTGCTGGTCGTCGCCCTGGTTGCGGTGGGCTTTACCGGCTACTACGCGGCCAAGGTCATCAGCGGCAATCTGGAGACGCTTTTTACCCGGCTGTTGCCGAGCATCGACAAACTCATTGAGGCCGACCGCGATCTACACCAGTTGCTTGTGGCCGAACGCTCCATGCTCTTTACGGACACCGGCGACGAGCGCTTCAAGAAACTCCAGAAGGCTTACGACGACAATCTCAAGCAGACCAAGGAACGCTTCGCCGTATTCAAGTCGCTCATGACCACGCCCGAGGAAAAACAGTTCGCCGGCCAGTTCGACCAGGCCCTGGCCAAGTGGGAGGCGACTTCCGCCAAGGTGGTCAAGGCCCGGCTGGCCGACACCGAGGCGTCCAAGGCCGAGGCCATGGCCCTGTCCATGGGCCAGGCCGACGAGCAGTTCGAATTCATGCGGGAGTTCATCAACAAACTGACCGAACTCGATTTGAATTACGCCGAGGTCCGCAACGCCGAGTCCAAAGCGTTGTATGAAAAGACCGAGCTGATCATCGCCTCTCTTACCGGGGCCATGATCCTGTTTGCCGCCATCACCGGCCTGCTCATCACGCGCGGACTGTTGCGCCGCCTTGGCGGCGAGCCCGAGGAGATCGCGGCCATGGCCCGCCAGGTGGCCGTGGGCGACCTGTCGCTGACTTTCCACGACGGGGCGCATCCCCAGAGCATCTACGCGGCCATGCGGGCCATGGTGGCCTCCTCGGCCGAGGTGGCCCAGGCCGTGGCCAAGCTGGCCCAGGGCGACCTGGACGTGAACATCGCGCCGCGCTGCGAGGCCGACGGCCTCATGCGCTCCCTGGCCACGCTGATTGCCGCCGAAAAGGACATCGCCGATCTGGCCGGCAAGCTGGCCCTGGGCGACCTGGACGTGGCCGTGTCCAAACGTTCGGAAAACGACCGCCTGTTGGCCGCCATCGAGCGGCTGGTGGCCGCTGAAAAGGACATCGCCGCCATCATGGGCCGCTTAAGCAAGGGCGAGCTGGCCGTGGCCGTCACGCCGCGCGACCCGGCCGACCGGCTGCTCCATTCCCTGCGCGGCATGATCACCCGGGTCAGCGCCGTCATCCGCGAAGTCCAGGACGGCTCGGTGAACGTGGCCTCGGGCAGCGAACAGCTCTCGGCCTCGTCCTCGGCCCTGTCCCAGGGCTCCACCGAACAGGCCGCCGCCATTGAGGAATCCTCCTCGGCCATGGAGCAGATGGCCTCCAGCATCGGCCAGACCGCCGACAACGCCAAGCAGACCGAGGCCATCGCCGTCAAGGCTGCCCGGGACGCCAAGGCCTCGGGCGAGGCCGTGGTCCAGACCAAGTCCGCCATGAAGGCCATCACCGGCAAGATTTCCATCATCGAGGAGATCGCCCGGCAAACCGACCTGCTCGCCTTAAACGCCGCCGTGGAAGCGGCCCGGGCCGGCGAACACGGACGCGGCTTCGCCGTGGTGGCCTCGGAGGTGCGCAAGCTGGCCGAGCGCAGCCAGGCCGCCGCCGCCGAGATCACCAATCTGGCCGCCACCTCCACCGACATCGCCGAAACCGCCGGCCAACTGCTGGAAAAGCTCGTGCCCGACATCCAGCGCACGGCCGAGCTGGTCCAGGAAATAAACGCCGCCAGCCAGGAGCAGAGCCAGGGAGCCAGCCAGGTCAACCAGGCCCTGCAGCAGCTCGACCAGGTCATCCAGCAAAACGCCGCCGCCGCCGAGGAAATCGCCTCCACCTCGGAGGAGCTTTCGGCCCAGGCCGCCCAACTCCAGCAGACCAGCGCCTTTTTCCGGGTGGAACGCGACGGGGACGAGGAAACCTCCCTTCCGGCCGCCGCATCCAGCCGGCGCGCCTTCATGCCGCCGACCACGGCCGGCAAGGCCCTGCCGCGCCAGAGCGGCGGCAAGACCGGCGGTTCGCTGATCAGTCTGGACGAGGAGGACCCGGGCGACAGCCGGTTCGAGCGGTATTAACCCAAGGGCCGGGCCAACCCCGGTCTTTTTCCTCACGAGAAACACGCAGGGGCGGCTTACGGGAGCCGCCCCTTTGTTGTGGTCGAGGATTTCGGCCAAGGCGCGTCTCGCTGGAGGCAAGGCCTCAGCCCCGATAACGAGCCCCAGGCGCTCGCAGCGGCCCATGACCAGCTCCGCCGGCTTGTCGCCATCAACGGCAAGGACGTTTCCACCGATGCCGCCAACGGCCAGGTCGTCGCCGAAAGCGCTTGAATGGCGTCGTTTGCCCTGCCGGGCGACTCCATGCTGCTCGGAGCCGCGCCTGACGGGCAGTGGAGCAGCCCGGCGACCGGGAGAGGCAGGCTCTCTCCCGGCCGCCACGGCTCGCCGGCGGTCAGGCCGGGACCACGATAGCCGCCACGGCCCGGGCCAAGCCGTCTTTGCCCGAAACCGCCAGGGTCTGGTAGAGTTCCATCATGGTCGCCTGGGAAAACACGTAGTTGCGAAACGCGTTGAACCGGGACGACTTGTCGTCGACGATGCCGTAGCGTTCCCGGGCCAGCTCGGCCAGAGCGGCGATGGACCATTTGCCGGCCGGCACGGACAGCACCCAGTCGTGGTCGCCCAAGTGGCAGACAAACCCCTCCATGCGCCGGGGCAGGGGCAGCGTGTCGCCCGAAGGGGCGATGATCCCGGCCTTGACCGCATCGACGCCGGCCAGGATGGCCGCCGCCTTGAGCCAGGCCACGGGTTCGGCCTCGTCTTTTTCCGAGCCGGGGTGATTGTGGGCGCAGGCCTGGGCCACCACGACCTCGGCCGGGATGCCGCGCGCCATGGATTCGGCCAGGCTCAGCACATGGTGCTCGCCCGTGCCGGCCAGGGTCTGCTCGGGCCGCGACGCGCCGGATTCGCTCCAGGCAAAGACCCAGGGCTTGTGCAGGTCGTGGAGCATCTGGGAGACGACCACCGTGTCGCGGTCCAGGGAAAAGCCGTAGACGTCCTTGTAGGCGTCAAAAATCGCCAGGGTGATGCGCATGTTGGCGGCCACGTGCACGGGCAGGCCGCCGGGATAGGCGTGGTGGCTCTGGTAGCCGCTGCCCGGGGCGCTGCGAAAGGGCTGGGGCGAGGCGGCCGGATCGGCCACGGGCGGCAGCAGGGTGTCGGCGGTCTGGCCCTTGAGCCACCCCTTGGCGGCCAGCTCCTCGGCCACGGCGGCCCGGTGCTTGGGATCGGCCAGCCTGGCGGCCAGGGTCGGAGCGGGATTGTCGAGAACGGCCTCGACCTTGGCCCGAAGCTCCGGGTTGGCGATGGTCGCGGTCACATCGCGCAGGTATTGCCAGGAGGCTCCCACCAGCGGCGAGGCGTCGGCCATCTCCAGCGGCGTCATGGCCGCGACGGCGGCAAGAGCCGCGGGGCCGGAAGCGGCGGCCCGGGCCAGGGTCGGAAAAGCGGCCCGGGCCACGGCCACGCCGCCGACGGCCAGACCAAGGCGCAGAAACGCCCGACGGTCAAATGACAGGTCCATGAGCATATCCCTCCAAGTTTTGCAGGGATATGGACCCGCCTCGTGTCCGGCCGGTAGACGCCGGACGACGATTGCGCGACAAGGAGGGCAACAGGTCCGAAACCGCCGGCCCTTAAGTCGCGACCAGAACGGCCGAAGGGATGGCGAGGGTTTCTTATCCAGGCCCTGGAGGCGCGCATGAAACGGCTTATCCCCCTTATCCTCCTCGCGGCGCTGGTCCTGGCCGGCCTGCCCGGCCGGGCGGCGGCCTTTGACGAACAGTCCGTCATGATCTGCGCCTTCCGCCAGGCCCTGGCCATGCTCACCTGCAAGACGCCCGACAAGTACAGCTTTCTGGGCGTGCGTGACGGCGTCTACGTGTTCAACAGCCACTACGCCAAGGGATTCGCCGACTTCTACGTGCAGTTAAACGGCGACCTGGCCGTTTTTTCCAGCCGCGTCTGGCACGGCCGCATGCCCTCGGGGCGCATCGTCAAGGATTACGCCGCCGGCTGCGTTCAGGTCATCATCGATCCGCTGCCCTGCTCAAGCTTCCACACCGCCCGCTGCTGCGGCAGCCAGTAAGAAAAGAAGCCTCCGGCGGCTGGGGGCCTGAGGCCCCCAGACCCCCCGACGGAAGAAAAGGGTTAGGGCCTGGCCCCTCGTGTGGCGGCCCTTGAAAAATACGAGAGTATTTTTTAAGAAAAATTTATTATTTTAAGATGTTGCTTACGAAATGCCCTCTGCGCGTTTCGTGAACGCGCCCCTAGGCCAGGCCGGCCATGGCCGCCGCTGTCTGGCTGGCGCTGCCGCCCTGGTCATTTCCGGCCTGCTGCTTGGCCTTGTAATAGGCCGTCTAGGCTTCAAGCAGGGACAGGCGCAGCTCGGCCAGCTTGGCGTCGCGTTCCTCGCGGGGCGCGTCGTCCTCCTCCGTGGCCTTGATCTCCGCCTGAATCCGTTCGATCTGAGCCTTGAGCGCCTGCAAGGTCGCGTCACTGTCGTCCTCGGCCTGCTTTTGGGCCTTGGACGTCCCGTCCGCGTCCAGGGTCTTTCCCTTGGCGTCGATGCCGGCTCCGGCGTTGCTGGCCGTGGCGGCGGGGCCGGTGGCGCCGGCGTTGCTGGCCATGGCGGCGGCCTTGGCCAGGCCTTCGGCGGAAAAAGTCACGGTATCGCCCCGGGCGGATGCAGGCGCGGCGGCTCCGGCTGTCTCGGCCACGGAAGACGCGGCCACGCCGGGACCGGCGGCGGCCGACCCGGACTGGCCCAGGCTGGCGGCGGTGTCGATCAGGGAAGGCAGAATGGTATCCATGGCAACCGACCCCCTTGTTCTCAGGCGTATCGGCGGCGCATCGGAAAACTTAACATGGCAAAGCGACATGACGGCCGGCGATGGCGCGCCAGCCAAGCGCAAGGCCGCCGCACGACGGCGTCTCGCACGGCGCGCGTTGGGGAAAACGCCCCCAACGCCTTGCGTCAGACCCTTACGGCGTCAGGCGTGGCCTGGGCGCGCCAAGGGATTGCTCCTGGCTGGGCTGGGCTGTTCGCAGCGGCACAAAGCGCCGAGGCGGCGGTGGCCGGATCGTCTCTCGCCGTCGCTCCGGCGGCGGCGGGTCAACGCGTCAGGCTGCCGCCGCCGGAAGCCGGGCGGCCTCAGGAGGCCCCGCCGTAGGCCGTGGAAGCGGTGTTGCCGTTGCTGCTCGACGACGAGCTCGACTCGCTTTGCTCCTGCAAGGCCTGGGCGTACTGGGTCTGCAGCTGGGCCAGCTCGTTTTGCAACTGCATCTTCTTGGTGTCCTTTTCTTCCTCGGAAATAGCCTCGCTTTCGACCTTCTCGATTTCCTGCTGGAGCTGCTGGATCTGCTCCTTGAGGCTTTCCACCAGCTCGTCGGCGTCGTCCTCGTCGTCGTCTTCCTCGTCGTCGGACGAGCCGGAGGAACCGGCCGAGCCGGCCTGCATGGCCCCGCCGCCCTGGGCCGCGCCGGCGGACTGGGCCTGGCCGCCGGCGGCAGCGGTGGAGGCTTCCTCGGTTTCAGTGGCCGCCGCCGCGCCCGTGGTGGCGGCGGTCCCGGCGTTGCTGGCGGTCTGGCCAGAAGCCAGGGCGGCGGCCAGGGATTTGGCCTCGTCGGAAATGGTCACGGTGTCGCCGCTGGCGGTGGCCGATGCGGTCGAAGCGCTGGCGCTCGTTTTCGTCGTGGCAGTGAGGCTCGATCCTGACGCCGTTTGCGTCGTATTGGCATAAAGCGTTAGGCTGGTGTCTATGGCGGCCATGGCAACCTCCTTGTGTATGTCCACCTATCGGACGTAAAATGTGCAGGTTTAGGTCATAATGCCATTTGTTGTAAAATATATTTTGAGAAGATTTTGTATCTTTTGCGAAGACATTGCGTATATCGACGGGCGAACAGTACAAATACAATAAGAGCACTGCGTCAGCATAGTGCTCATTACGTCTCGGTCTTGTAGAATAAGGGGGTGTCACCGTATCGTCCGGGTATCCCGGACAGCGGCAGGCTCTTATAACTAAGACGCTGGCGCGGCGAAGCCGGTTACAACGGCAACCGGTTTTCAACGCGCGTCGAGGGAGCGCCACGGCCTGTCGGGCCGCAGTCGGACTGGTCGGGCGCGGTCAGCGTCGGGCGACGCGGGCCGGTTGGGGAAGATGGGGAGGGCGCGGGCAGGCCTTAGGCCGGACCGCAGCCGCAGCCAAAGGCCGCGTGCAGCAGGGCCAGGGCCGCGTCCTTGTCCACCGGGCGCGAGAACATGAAGCCTTGGGCCTTGTCGCAGTCGGCGTTGCGCAGCTTGTCGAGCTGGTCCTGGTGCTCCACGCCCTCGGCGATGACGGTCAGCCCCAGGCTGCGGGCCAGGGCGATGATGGATTTGACGATCTCCTGGCTTTCGCCGTTGACGTCGTCGCCGCTGATAAACGACCGGTCGATCTTGAGGTGGTCGATGGGCAGCTGGCGCAGGTAGGACAGGGAGGAGTAGCCGGTGCCGAAGTCGTCGATGGCGATCTTGACGCCCAGGGCTTTGAGGCGGCTCAGCTCCCCGGCCGTGTGCTGGGCGTCGTGCATGAGCACGGATTCGGTGATTTCGAGCTTGAGACAGGCCGGGTCCAGGCCGGTCGTCTCCAGCACCCCGGCCACATGGTCCACCAGGCCCTCTTTCACGAACTGGTGGCAGGACACGTTGACGCTCACCGAAAGCTGTTCGGCCTCGGGCAGTTCCAGCTGCCACGCACGCAGCTGGCGGCAGGCCTCGGCGATGACGAACCGCCCGAGCGGCTGGATCAGGCCGGTTTCCTCGGCCAGGGGAATGAACTGCACCGGCGGCACCAGCCCCCGGTCGGGGTGGTCCCAGCGCACCAGGGCCTCGAAGCCCTCGATGCGCCCGGTCTGCACGTCCACGATGGGCTGGTAGTGCAGCAACAGCTCGCCGCGATCCAGGGCGGCGCGCAGGTCGGCCTCCAGGTTGATGGCGTCGAGGATCTCCTGGTGCATCCGCCGGTCGAAGATCATGGAGGGCCGGCCGGACTCCTTGGCCCGGTACATGGCGATGTCGGCGTCGCGCAAAATGTCCTCGGGCGACTGGTAGTCCCGGGTGCGCAGCACGATGCCGACGCTGGCCCCGGGAGTGACCGTTGTGCCGCACAACATGCAGGGCTTGCCAAGCGCCGCGCCGATGCGGTCCACCACGGCCATGACTTCCTTTTTCGACTTGAGCTCTTCAAGGATCACGGCGAATTCGTCGCCGCCAAGCCGGGCCACGGTGTCCATGGAGCGCACGCAGGCCATAAGCCGCCGCGACACCTCGACCAGGAGCTGGTCCCCGGCCTGGTGGCCCAGGGTGTCGTTTATGCCCTTGAACTTGTTGAGGTCGATCATGAGCACGGCGTACTGGTAGTCGCCGCGCCGCCGGGCGCGGGTCAGCGCCCGGTCCAGGCGGTCGGCAAAAAGGCTGCGGTTGGGCAGCCCGGTCAGGGCGTCGTGGAAGGCTTGGTGGGTGATCTGCTCCTCGAAGGCCTTGCGCTCGGAAATGTCCTGGTAGATGTAGACGATGCCCTGGGGCTGGCCGCCGAATTCGATGGGGAAGCCGATCATGGAGACCGGGATGAGGCGGCCGTCGCGATGCTGGCGGAAGGTTTCGCGCACCATGGGCTTGCCGGACAGGATGGCTCCGCGCGTGCTCTCGCATTCCCCAAGCAGGTGCTTGGGCACGATGTAGGCGCGCATGCCGTAGCCCTTGATCTCGGCCGCCTTGAAGCCGAACAGGTCCTCGAAGGCATGGTTGACGTCCACGATGTTGCGCCGCATGTCGATAAGCGCGATGGCCTGGGGCGAATTGGCGAACAGCTGGTCGAAATAGGCGCGCTGGGCGGCGAGCTGTTCCTCGGCCCGCTTGCGGTCGGTGATGTCCACCACCGTGCCTTCGTAGTAGGCCACGGCCCCGTCGGCGTCGCGCACGACCCGGGCGTTTTCGGAAATCCAGATGACGCTGCCGTCTTTTTTGTGGATGGCCGACTCGAAGTTGCGGACCTGGTCGTGGGCCGAGAGCTCGCGCACGAAGTCGTCGCGGCGCTTGGGCTCGACATACAGCTGGTTTTTGATGTCCCGGAAGTGCTCGGTCATCTCGTCCACGGAATCAAAGCCGTAGATGCGGGCCAGGGTGCGGTTGACTTCCAGGTAGCGGCCGCCGGGGGTGGTCTGGAAAATGCCTTCCACGGCGTTTTCGAAAATCGCCCGGTATTTGCGTTCGGCCGCGTCGAGTTGTTCCTCGGCCCGGCGTCGCCCGGAGATGTCGCGGAAGATGACGCAGGACACGGGCTTGCCGTCCACCTGGCCCGCCGGGAACTGGCAGGGGCAGGCGTCCACGGTGACGCCGTCGCCGGCCGTCCAGCGGGTGCGCCGGGAAAAGGCCGCGCCGCCCAGGCTCCAGTCGCCGCCGGCCGTTTCGCCGTCGTCGGCCGGCCGCACCACCTGGCGCAGGTCGCGGCCCACGACCTCGGCCGCGTCCAGGCCGAAAAGCGCCTCGAAGGAGGCGTTGACGGCCAGCACCACGCCGCTCGCGTCGCGCACCAGGGCCGCGTTGGGGGAGCTCTCGAAGATGCGCCGGTAGACGTCTTCCGGAAGCGCGGCAGACGAATCTGTCATGACGACCGCCTTAAGCAAAAGTGACGGGCATGTAGCAAAAGCGATTCCAATGTGTCAATACTTGGAAATGTTTAATGATTCGCAGGGCAACGACCGCAATGGGCCGACATTTTTGGCAATAGGGCGACATTTTTGCAGCCGGGCCACCGCACCGACGCCATTTGACCCTTTGCCCCTTTTTGCCTATTTTTCCGGTTTCTCGCGGCCACGCCGCCATCCAACGCAAACGAGGTTCCGCCATGACCGCACCCGACGCGGAAGTTCCGGCCAAGTCCGGCCCGGCTCCTGCCCGTGATTTCATTCGCCAGATCGTCGACGAGGACAACCGCGTCGGCAAATGGGGCGGCCGCGTCCACACCCGCTTCCCGCCCGAACCCAACGGCTACCTGCACATCGGCCACGCCAAGTCCATCTGTCTCAACTTCGGCCTGGCCAAGGAGTTCGGCGGGCTGTGCAACCTGCGCTTCGACGACACCAACCCGGCCAAGGAAGAGGTGGAATACGTCGACGCCATCCAGGAAGACGTGCGCTGGCTCGGCTTTTCCTGGGACGACCGGATGTTTTACGCCTCGGACTACTTCGAAAAGCTCTACGCCTACGCCGAACAGCTCATCGAGAAAGGCTTGGCCTACGTCGATGACCTGAGCCAGGAAGAGATCCGGGCCTACCGGGGCACGCTGACCGAACCCGGCAAGGACAGCCCCTACCGCGACCGTTCGCCCGAGGAAAACCTTGAGCTCTTCCGGCGGATGCGGGCCGGCGAATTCCCGGACGGGACCAAGGTGCTGCGGCTTAAGATCGACATGCAAAGCCCCAACGTGGTGCTGCGCGATCCGGTCATCTACCGCATCAAGCACGTCGAGCACCACCGTACGGGAAACGCCTGGTGCATCTACCCGATGTACGACTACACCCACTGCATTTCCGACGCCCTGGAAGGCATCACCCACTCCATCTGCTCCCTGGAGTTCGAAAACAACCGGCCGCTCTACGACTGGGTCCTCAACCAGCTGCCCGTGCCCGGCCATCCCCAGCAGATCGAGTTCGCTCGTCTGAACTTGTCCTACACGGTCTTAAGCAAACGCAAGCTCATCCAGCTTGTCACCGAAAAAGTCGTCTCGGGCTGGGACGATCCGCGCCTGCCAACCCTGAGCGGCATCCGCCGCCGGGGCTACACCCCGGAAGCCATGCGCGACTTTTGCGAGCGCATCGGCGTGTCCAAGGCCGACAGCCAGGTGGACATGGCGCTGCTTGAGCACTGCCTGCGCGAGGACTTAAACGCCCGGGCCAAGCGCCTCATGGGCGTGCTGCGGCCGCTTAGGCTCGTCATCACCAACTATCCCGAAGGCCAGGTGGAGGACATCCACTTCCCCTACCATCCCGAGGATACGGCCATGGGCGCGCGCAAAGTGCCCTTTAGCCGCGAACTCTACGTCGAGCGCGACGATTTCATGGAAGTGCCGGCCAAGAAGTGGTTCCGTCTCGCCCCCGGGGCCGAGGTGCGGCTGCGCCACGCCTACTACGTCACCTGCACCGAGGTCATAAAAGACCCGACCACGGGCGAGGTGGTCGAGCTGCGCTGCGTCCACGACCCGGCCACCAAGGGCGGCTGGTCCAGCGACGGCCGCAAGGTCAAGGGCACCATCCACTGGGTGTCCGCCGCCCACGCCCTGCCGGCCGAAGTGCGCCTCTATGATCGCCTTTTCACCAAGGAGAACCCGACCGAGGGCAAGGGTGATTTCATGGACCATTTGAATCCCCACTCCCTGGAAGTGATCGAAAACGCGCTGATCGAACCGGCCCTGGCCGACATCCCTGTGGGCGAGAACGTCCAGTTCGAACGCCTGGGCTACTTCTGCGTGGACAAGGACTCGACGCCCCAAAAGCGCGTCTTCAACCGCTCGGTGGCCCTCAAGGATTCCTGGGCCAAGGCCGCGCGGTAGCGCAGCGTCCCTTAAAAAATACGAGAGTATTTTTTAAAAAACTCATTATTTTAGCATTTTCCATGCGAATTCCCTATGCGCATTTCGTGGATGCGACACGAGCGCGTAGTACGGGGGGAGGCCTCCGGCGGCTGGGGGCCTGAGGCCCCCAGACCCCCCCGCCTAGGAAAAGGGTTAAAAGGGGGGGCCGCCCGGCGGTGATGCGGTCGGCTGATGGCCGGAAGCCGAAGACGGGAACCGCCCTCGCTTCGACAGCCGGACAATCCGGCCGGGACCAAAAAATTGTACGGCGCGCGTCCGCGGACGCGCGCCGTTTGTTTTGGGACAGGGCAGGGGCGTCAAGGAATTTGCACGCGGCTCAAAGAGGCGGCCCCAGCCGGTTGCCGCCGACTGGGGCCGCACAAAGCCGCGAGGGCTGGGCACGCCGCTCTCCAGACGCGCCAAATGAAAAAGGACTTCTGGGTCGCCATCCCTGAAGTCCTTTTTCTAAAATTCCGTTCTTGGAGGAAGGATGATTTTAATATAGCAACTGCCGTGCCAATGCTCCAGGCTGCCTTCGGCGAGATATCATCACCTTGTAATAACTTGCTATTTACTCCATGGCAGCCTCCCGTAACAACTGCCATGGCGTGCCAAGGGGGTACAGGATCTTGTACCCGGCCCGGCAAGCGGCGGCAGGTTGGTACAAAATTTTTCACGCCACCCCGGACAATGCGGCCCAACCCTTTGCAAAGCCTTGTGCTGCGGTGTATTTGTGCTGGGCAGTGGGCGATTTCGCCCGGCCGATCCACCCTTTTCCCAGGAGAAGACCCATGCGCTTGTTTCTCCTTGCCGGCCTTGGCCTGGTCCTGGCCGCCCTTGGCGCGGCCTGCACGCCCAAACCCGTCACTGATGCGGAGTTCCGGGGCTTTTGCTACACCTCCGGCGGCGGCCGCCATGCCTCCTGCGATTCCATTTCCCTGTGCAACGTTTTCGATTCCTCGGTCCTGTCCGTCAAGCACGCCTCGCGGGAGGACTGCTCCAAGGCCTGCGACGCCGTGGCCGACAACCTCACCGCCGACAACCAGTTCAACGGCTGCATGCCGGTGGTGGCCAGCGGCGCGAGCTGGTGCCGCCGCTACTGTCTCGGCAACTATCCCCAATGACCTCGAAAGGCGTTTTGGCTGTTTGACGAGCGGCGATGCAGGACAGCATTTTATGAAAAAATGCAACGCCGCACCGGGGCCCATGGCTCTGCCGCAAGCTGTCTTATCAAGGCTAATTGTTTGAAAGTAATGGTTTTTTCACAAAAAATTCAAACACCGTCCTGGGTCGGCACGGCCCGTGCAAGGTTTTCGCCCGTTTTTTTCGGGAGGAAACCGCCATGTCCCTGGAAAGCGCCCAGGCCTTTGTGGCCAGACTGCGCGAAGATGCCCAGTTTCGTTGGTCTCTTGGCGAATGCCGCGATCAGTGGGAACGCCGCCGTTTCATCGTGTTGCAGGGTTACCGCTTCAGCCCGGCCGAACTCGTCTGCGCCACCAGCCCCGCCGGCCGCGCCTCGCCCGAACGGGCGGCCGTTATCGACCGGGTGCGCCGCCAGCACGGCGAGGGCGCCTACGCCTTCATGTAGCCCCCTCGCCCGGAGGCCGGCCCCATGACGCGCGCCGTCCTGTGGTTGGGCCTCGTGTTGGCCGTCCTGGCCCTGGGCCAGCCGGCCTGGGCCAGGGAACCGGCTCCGGCCCTGCCGCGTCCGGCGCTGACCGAAGCCGAGCTGGCCTATCTGGCCGCTCGCCCGGTGCTGCGCGTGGGCGTCGGCCAAGGCCAGATCCCCTTTCAGGACGTGGTCACCTCGCCCCAGGGCCACCCCCGCTATGTGGGGTTGGCCGCCGATTATCTCGAAACCCTCTCCGCCATGCTTGGCGTCGCCCTGGAGCCAAGCTTCGGCATCTCCTACGCCCGGGCCTTGGAACTGGCCCAAACCGGCGGCATCGATCTTTTTGCCTGCATCTCCGACACCCCGGCCCGCCGGGCCTACCTGCACATGACCACCCCCTACGCCAGCCAGCCCTATGCCATGATCACCCGGGCCGGCTCGGACGCCGTGTGGAGCGTGCCCGATCTGGCCGGCCGGGTCGTGGCCGTATCCCCTTCGTATGTCGCCTACGAGCGCCTGCAGCAGGAATACCCCGCCCTGCGCGCCCGTTTCGAATTCAAGCGCAACGCCCCGGAAACCTTGCAGGCCGTGGCCGATGGCCAGGCCGACGCCTGTTTCCTCAATGTCGTCGCCGCCACGAGCATCATCCGGGAATACGGCCTGACCAACCTGCGCATAACAGCCGTCATGGCCTGGCCCGACAACGCCTTGTGCATGGCCTCGCCCGACCCGGTCCTGGCCGGCATCATCCAAAAGGCCCTGGACGCCATTCCGGTGGACCGCAGGATCGCCCTGGCCGCCCGCTGGTATGACGCCGGGCCCCTGCCGGCCAAAAGTTACGTCAGGCCGATCCAGCTGTGGCTCGCCGCAGGCGCGGTCGCCCTGGTCGCCCTGTGCGTCTGGTGGTGGCGGCGGCTACGCCGGGAGGTTGCCCGCCGCGAGGCCACCGAACGCGATCTCTGCCGGCACCGGGAAACCCTGGAGGCCGTGCTCAACGCCACCACCGACGCCATTTTGGTCCTCGACGAAGCTTATCACGTGGTCATGGTCAACCGCACCGGGGCCGAGCGCTTCGGCCTGGCCGTGGAAGCCATGCTTGGCCAGGGCATCCTGGAGCTCACCGACGCGCCCGTGGCCGCCAGCCGACGCCAGCATTACCGCCAGGCCCAGGCCACCGGACGTCCGGTGCGCTTTACCGACAAGCGCGCCGGCCGCGTCTACGAAAACACCATCTATCCCATACCGGCCTTGGCCGGAGACCGGCCAAGGCTGGCCATCTACGCCCGCGACGTCACCGAGCAAATCGCCGCCGACCAGGCCGTGCGCCAAAGCCAGGAGCGCCTGGCCAACATCTTCCGCCTCTCCCCCGTGATCGTCACCGTCACCACCCTGCCCGACGGCCGTCTCCTCGACGTCAATGAGGCGTTTAGCGCCTACTCGGGTTTTTCCCGGGAAGAGGTTATCGACCGCACCCCGACCGAACTGGGACTGTGGGCCCATCCCGGCGACCGTGACCGCATCTTCCGGGCCGTGGAACGCGACGGCCAGGTGCGCAACCTTGAGCTGTCCATGCGCATGCGCGACGGCCGGCTGGCCACCTTCCTGCTTTCCTGCACGCCCATGGAAGCTTACGGCCGGCATTGCCTGCTCTCGGTTCTGGTGGACATCAGCGGCCGCAAGACCATGGAAGAGGCCCTGCGTCTGGCCAAGGAGTCGGCCGAAGCCGCCAACAAGGCCAAAAGCCGCTTCCTGTCCACCATGAGCCACGAAATCCGTACGCCCATGAACACCATCCTCGGCATGGTGGACGTGCTGCGCGGCACGGAACTCTCCGGGCGGCAGCAGGAATTCCTGCGCACCCTGGAAGTGGCCGGCGAATCCCTCATGGCCCTTTTGACCGACATTCTGGAACTGTCGAAAATCGAATCCGGCGTGCTGGAACTGGCCGAAGCCGCCTACGACCCCCTGGAACTGGCTGGCCAGGTCGTGGCCCTGCTTTCGCCCCAGGCCCAGGCCAAGGGCCTTACGCTCCGCCTGGAGGCCGGCAAGGACGCCCCCAGGCAGGCTGTGGGCGATCCCGACCGTATCCGCCAGATCCTGATCAATCTCGTGGGCAACGCCATCAAGTTCACGGCCGCGGGCGAAGTGGCCCTCAAGCTGTCCCTGCTGCCGGCCCGGCTGTCCCGCGAGGAGCTGCTCTTTGCCGTATCCGATACTGGCATCGGCATCCCGCCCGAGAAGCGCGAGGCTATTTTCAAGCCTTTCACTCAGGTGGACTCCTCCACCACCCGGGCCTACGGCGGCACCGGACTTGGCCTGGCCATCTGCGCCCTGCTGGTGGACGGCATGAACGGCCGGCTGTGGCTGGAATCCGAGCCTGGTGCGGGCAGCGTTTTTTATTGCGCCCTGCCACGTGACGCCGGCATCGCCCGCCCGACGCCCGCCCCGGCCCCGGCCCGGGCCGTCCAGGCCCGGCCTCCCGCCGGCCGTCGGCTGCTCATCGTCGAGGACAGCGAGCCCAACCGCCAGATCTACGAAGCCTTTCTCGAAGACCTGCCCCTGGCCGTCACCTATGCCCACACCGGAACCCAGGCCCTGGAGCGCAGCGAGCGCGGCATGTACGACGCCATAATCATGGACATCCAGCTCCCGGACATCGACGGGCTGACGGTCATTCAGGAGATCCGCCGCCGCGAAGCCGCCGCCGGCCGGCCGCCTTGCCCCATCCTCGTGGTCACGGCCTTCGCCTTCCGCGAGGAAAGCGGCCGGGCCGCCGAAGCCGGCGCATCGGACCTGCTCACCAAGCCTATCCAGAAAAACGTCTTCCTGGCCGCTGTGGGCCGCCTGCTGGGCGAAGGCTCCCTGGTAACAGCCGCGTCGTCCCAGGCATGGACAGCGTCCGACGATTCGGGCTACACTGGACACTGATTCCCCAACCTCGCCAAGGAGACGCCGCATGGCCGCCCGCTCCTCTCACAACGACGCCATGGCCGCTGAACTGCGTGAAATCATCCGCCACGCCGGCGCTCTGGTGGACGCCACCGCCGACGAAGCCGACGAACGGGTCCAAAAGGTCCGCGAGCTGCTGGAAAAACGCCTGGACGCCGCCAAAAGCAAGTACGCCGACCTCGATGACCTCCTGGACCGCAAAATCGAGGCCGCCGACCGTCTCGTCCACGACAAGCCCTACCATGCCGTGGGCGGCTCCTTTCTGTTGGGGCTGCTGCTGGGGTGGTTCATGAGCCGCAAATAGTGGCCGACACCTTTGCCGCCTTGTCGGAGCTCATGGCCGCCGCCGGCCGCATGGCCGGGCTGGCCCTGGATATCGTCATCGACCGGCTGGAGCTTTTGGGCCTGGAAGCCCGGGAGGTCAAGGTCCGGCTGGTCCAGATGCTCCTGTTGGCCGTTTTCGGCGCGGCGCTGTTCCTGATGGGCCTGGGCCTGGCCGTGGTGGCCCTGTTTTTAGCCCTGCCGCCCCAGTGGCGGTTGTGGCTGGCCGCCGGCGGCGGGGCGTTGCTGCTGCTGCTTGGAGCCTGCGCCCTTCTCGTCCTGCGCCGCCGGCTGGCCCGGTTGCCCCTGGCCTTTTCCCAGTCCGTGGCCGAACTCAAAAAGGACCGGGCATGTTTCTAGACGGCAAACTGCGCGAACTGGCCCGGGCGCGCCAGGACCTCAGCCTGCGCATCGAACTCTCCCGCCGCCTGGTGCGGCTGGAATCGGCCATGGCCCGCGACGGTCTGCGCCGGGGCTTTGACGATGTGCGGCTGGGCATTGGCCTGGCCAGATGGTTTTTCTCCCGCCTCGCCGGACGCTGAGCTGACGCCCGGGGCGGCAAGGAGCGGCATGTGCGACTGTTTTCCAGCCTGTCGATCCGCAGCGGCCTGGTGCTGACCGCCCTGCTGGCCGTGTTGCCGGCCCTGGCCTTGCAATTGGCCACCGGGTTGGAGCATCGCCACCATCTGGAAACCGAGGCCAAAGCCGAAGTCTTCCGGGCCGCCGCCGCCATGGCCGAAGTCCAAGAAAGCATCACCGACAGCACGCGCCTGCTGCTCACCGCTCTGGCCGCCATGCCTGAACTGCGCGCCAGGGACGCCGCCGCCTGTTCCGCCCTGTTCGCCACGCTCCTGGACAAAAACCCTCTCTATACCAATATCCTGGCCACGGACGCCAGCGGCGACATGTTCGCCTCCGGCCTGCCGTTTGCCCTTCTCAACTTCAGTGACCGCAAATATTTTCGTGACGCCATGGCCACCCGCCAGTTCGTGGCCGGCGAATACATCGTCAGCCGCACCACCGGCACGCCGTCCTTTCCCTTTGCCCTACCCATCCTCGACGAGACCGGACAGGCCGTCGGCGTGTTGATCGCCGCCGTCAAGCTCGATTCCTTCGACGCCGTCTTCGCCAGGTTGCACATGCCTGGCGCAGCCAACCTGGGGCTGGCCGACCGCAACGGCATCCGGCTTTTTTACCGGCCGTTTAATCCGGCCAATCCCGTGGGCAGCCCCATCCGGCCGGCAGTCTACGACGCCATCCAGGCCGGCGGCGACGAAGGCTTGGCCTTGCTGCCCGGCTCCGATGGCGTCCTGCGCTACTACGCCTTTCGCAAGCTGCGCCTGTCCCCGACCGCGCCGCCCTACATGAGCCTTGTCGTCGGACTGCCCGAAAACGTTGTCCTGGCCCCGGCCAACCGGGCGCTGGCCGAGAACCTCGGCCTGCTGGCCGCCGCCGCCGCCCTGGCCCTGGGCGTGGCCTGGATTGTCGGCGGCCCCATCATTACCCGGCAGCTGGCGCGCATTGCCGACACCGCCGCCCGCATCGGCCAGGGCGACCGCCAAGCCCGCACCGGCCTGCCTCACGACGTCTCGGGCCTGGGGCAGGTCGCCGCCAGCCTCGACGCCATGGCCGACCAGCTCGCCGCCAGCGACGCCGAGCGCGACCGGGCCTTGGCCGCCCTGCGGGCCAGCCAGCAGCGCCTGGCTCATATCACCGCCTCCATGCCCGACTGGATCTGGGAGACCGACACCGATGGGCGCTACGTCTATATGGGCGAAAAAGTGAAGGACGCCCTTGGGTATGAGCCGTCAGAACTCCTTGGCCGCAGCGTTTTCGATGGTCTGGCCCCGGGCGAGGAAGAAACCATGCGTCCGATCGTGGCCAAGGCCAGGGAAAACTGTCTGCCTATCCGCGATCTCATCAACTGGCGCATCGCGGCCGACGGCACGCGCCGCTGCCTCATGTGCAACGCCGTGCCCTGGCACGACGAGGACGGCACGTTTCGCGGCTACCGCGGCGTGTCCAAGGACGTCACCAAGTGGGTCGAGACAGACAGGGCCGTGCGCGCCTCGTTGGCCGAAAAGGAGATTTTGCTCAAGGAAGTCCACCATAGGGTCAAAAACAACCTCCAGATCATCTCCAGCCTGCTCTATCTCCAGGCCGAGCAGGTGGACGATCCCGTGGCCCTGGAGAGCTTTCGCGTCAGCCGCAACCGCATCGCCTCCATGGCCCTGGTCCACGAGGAAATCTACCGCTCCGCCGACCTGGCCCGCATCCGCCTCGACAACTACATCCGGGACTTGCTGCCCAAAATCTTCGGCCAGGTCGGCCAGGGCGCGCCCGTTGCCGTGGACTGCCGCCTCGACCCGGTCACCGTGCCCATCGAACAGGCCGTGCCGGCCGGCCTTGTGGTCAACGAACTGCTCACCAACGCCCACAAGCACGCCTTTCGGGACAACGAGCAAGCCCGCCTCGACGTGACCCTGGCCGTGCGGGACGGGTTCGTGGAAATCGACGTGGCCGACAACGGTCCCGGTCTGGCCCCGGATTTCGCCGTGGAAAGCACCGGCACCCTGGGCATGCAGCTCGTCGGCAACCTCGCCCGCCAGCTCGGCGGCCAGGTCACGGCCCGCAACGAGCACGGCGCGGTCTTCAGTCTCACCTTCCCGACTGCCGGCAGGACTTGACGCGCGCCCCCCGTCGCTCCCACACTACCCGACATGCCTGATCTTCCCGACGCCAACCGGCCCGAACCGGGCTTTGCCGACGCCCAGCCGACCTGCTGCTCAGCTCCCGCTGTCCGGCCGGACGGCCATCCCGGCCCGAACAGCGCCGTCCCCCGCCCCGACGCCTGCGCCGTGATCCTGGCCGCCGGCCTGTCCTCGCGCATGGCCGGGCCGCTCAAACCGGTGCTCCCCCTGGCCGGCGAAACGCCGCTTTCCCGGCTGGCCGGCACCTTTCGCCAGGCTGGCCTTACCGACATCCTCGTGGCCGGCGGCCATCGTCAGGCCGAGGTCGCGGCCGAGGCCGAGCGCCTGGGCCTGCGCTTCGTCTTTAATCCCTATTACGAGACCGGCATGTTCTCCACGGTCAAGGCCGCCCTGGCCGCCGTGCCCAAGAGCTGCCGCCGGTTGCTGCTCACCCCGGCCGACATCCCGCTCTTTCGCCCGGCCACGGTGGCCCGGCTGCTGGCCCGGGCCGAGGCCCCGGACGCGCCGCCCGTGCTCTATCCGACCTTTGGCGGGCAGCCCGGCCATCCGCCCTGTCTTGACGCGGCGCTCTTGCCGGCCGTCCTGGCCTACGGCGGCGACGACGGCCTGCGCGCCGCCCTGGACCCGTTTCCCCAGGCCGGGGTGGCCGTGCCCGACGAGCTGATCCTGGCCGACATGGATACCCCGGCCGACTACGCCAGGCTGGATGCCCGGGCCGCCCGCCTCGGCATCCCCTCCGTGGCCGAAGCCGAGGCGCTGCTCGCCGTCGAGGCCGTGCCGCCCCAGGGGCTGGCCCACGCCCGGGGCGTGGCCGCCGTGGCCCTGGGCCTGGCCCGAAGCTTAAACGATGCCGGCGCGGCCCTGGACCTGGAGTTGGTCGAGGCGGCCGCGCTGCTCCACGACGTGGCCAAGGGCCGGCCCAAACACGAGCAAGCCGGCGGCGAACTGCTTTTTGCCCTCGGGTTCGAGGTGGCCGCCGCCATCGTCGCCGCCCACCGCGACATCGCCCTGGCTCCCGACGCCCCGGTCACCGAACGCGAGATCGTCTATCTGGCCGACAAGTTCGTCCACGGCCGCTGGCTCGTGCCCGTGCCCGTGCGCTTCGGCCAAAAACTCGACCTGTTCGCCCACGACCCGCAGGCCGTGGCCGCCATCACCCGCCGCCGCCAAAACGCGCTCACCGTGCTCGCCCGGGTCGAGGCCGGCCTGTCCCGGCCGCTCCCCGACATCCTGGCCGACACGGGCCTGACCTGGGAGGTCCTCCCATGAGTACGCTCTATCTCATGCGCCACGGGGCCATCGTCCAAAGCCACCCCCGCCGGTTCGTCGGCCAGACCGACCATCCGCTCACCGACGAAGGCCGGGCCCAGGCCGCCCTGTGGCGCGAGGCCCTGGCCGACGTGCCCTTCACCGCCGCCGTCTCCTCCGACCTGTCCCGCTGCCGCGAAACCGCCGCCATCGTGCTCGGCGGCCGCGACCTCATGGTGCGCCCCGAACCGCGCCTGCGCGAAATCGCCCTGGGCGCCTTCGAAGGCCTCACCGTGGACGAAGTGCGCGAGCGTTTCCCCGGAGCCTACGAACGCCGGGGCTGCGACATCGCCGGGTTCACCCCCCAAGGCGGCGAAAGCTTCGCCGACGTCCAGACCCGGGCCGTGGCCGCCCTGGCCGAACTGGCCCCGCTGTGCGGCAATGTCCTGGTCGTGGCCCACGGCGGCGTCAACCGCACCATCCTGTGCCACGCCCTGGGCCTGGACCTGACGCGGCTGTTCCGCCTGGGCCAGGACTACTGCCGCCTCAATCTCCTCGACCTCTCCCCGGACTGCTGGCGCGTCGATGCCGTCAACCTCGCCCCGACGCTGCCGTGGCGGTTTATAGGACCTTGAAGAAGAGGAAGATGCCTCCGGCGGCCAAAGGGGCTGAGCCCCTTTGGAAACCCCACCTGGGGAGGGTGGAAGGGGACGAAGGAACGCGGGGCATGGGAGCAGCGACGCTGTATTTCCCATTGTCTTGCTATGAAACGCGTCGCAGCAGGACGCGGCGACACATCAAAAAAACCAGAAACCGCCGTTGACAAGCGTTCCAGGCGATGCAATGCCCTGGAACATGCGAAATCTGCTTGTCATTTCCTGCGTCATGGCCGCCGTTCTGGTCGGGTGTTCCGGCGAAAAACCGCTCAGAAAGGCCGAAGGCCGCACGGTCGACGTGCCTGTTCGCGTCGCAGCCCGGGCCGACGCGGTGGAATGCCGCTCGTTTCCCGCCCAGGTGGAGTCCGAACAAAGCGTCACCCTGTCCAGCAAGGCCACCGGCACCGTGGTGGCCGTCATGGCCGAGGAAGGGCAGAAGCTCAAGGCCGGCGCGCCCATCTTGCGCCTGGACGAGCGCGAGCTGGCCGGCCAGGAACAGGCCCTTTCCGCCGAACGCGACCAGGCCCGGCGCGAGAAGGAAGCCCTGGCCGCCCGGGCCGCCCTGGCCCGGACCACCCTGGAGCGCGTCTCTCGGCTGCTCGGCCAAAAGGCCGTGAGCCAGGAGGACTACGACAAGGCCCGGGCCGAGGCCGACGCCCTGGCCCGCCAGATCGACGCCACCGCCGCCAAGGAACAGGCCGTGGCCTCCCGCATGGCCGAACTGGCCGTGCTGCGCGGCTATGCCACGGTCACCGCGCCCTTCGAGGGCATCCTGGCCCGGCGCTATGTCGACAAGGGGGCCTTCGTGGCTGCCGGCGCGCCCCTGGCCCTGCTCGACGCCACCACCGGCCGTTTCGATCTGGCCGCCCAGGTGGACGAAACCCTGCTCCCGGCCCTGCGCCAGGGCCAGACCATCCTGGCCGCCGTGCCGGGGCTGGCCCCCAAGCCCTTTCCCGTCACCGTGGCCGCCGTGGTCGGCCGCATCGACCCGGCCAGCCGGTCGTTCAAGATCAAATGCACCTTGCCCGAGGCCGTGCCCGAAGCGAGCGGCCCGCCCCGGGCCGGCATGTTCGGCCGGGTCTATGTGCCGGCCCGCACCGCCCAAAAACTCCTGCTGCCGGCCGTCTGCCTGAGCCTTCGCGGCGACCTGCCCATGGCCGCCGTGGCCGGGCCGGACGGGACGCTTAACCTGCGCGTGGTCAAGACCGGCGGCAGCTTCGTCGCCGTGGCTTTTGCCGGCGCCACCTATCTGACCGATTCCGAAGCCTTCGAGGGCCAGGCCGGCGACGACCGGTTCGTGGAGATCATAAGCGGTCTGGCCGACGGCGACCGGGTGGCCTGCCCGACCGGGGCGACCCTGCGCGACGGTGACCGGCTGGCTCCCGGAGCCGGCCAGTGAGCGGGCAGGAACATCCGGGCCGCCACGGCGACTGGCTGCACCGGCTGACCGCCCATTTCGTCGACGCCAAGCTCGCGCCGCTGATCATCGTCGCCGCCCTGTGCGCCGGGGTGCTGGCCGTATGGGCCACGCCCAGCGAAGAGGAACCGCAGATCGTCGTACCCATGATCGACGTCCACGTGTCCATGCCCGGGGCCACGCCCAAGGAGATGGAGAACCGGGTCATCGCGCCCATGGAGCGCATTCTCTGGGAAATCCCGGGCGTGGAGTACCTCTATTCCACGGCCGGCGACGGCGAGGCGCTTACCGTCGTGCGCTTCAAGGTCGGCTCCGACGTGGAACGCAGCGTGGTTTCCGCCTACGCCCGGCTCTACCAGCATCTGGACTGGATTCCGCCGGGCTGCGAGCGGCCCATCCTGAAACCGCGCTCCATCGACGACGTGCCGGTGCTGGCCGTCACCTTCTGGGGCGGCCCCTACGACGGTCGCCAGCTGCGGGCCATGGCCAACGCCGTCAACGACGAGGTGCGCCGCATCCCGGGCGTGGGCGAAACGGTCGTCGCCGGCGGGCGCAAGCGGGCGGTCATGGTGGAGCCCGACCCCGATCGGCTGCGCGCCCGGGGCCTGGACATGGCCGACGTGCTGGACGCCCTGGGCCGGCAGAACACCGCCCGGGCCGTGGGCGAAACCTACGAGGCCGGCGCGGCCGTGGCCGTGCGGCTGGACAATTTCTTTCGCAGTCAAAAGGAGCTGGAACGGGCCGTGGTGGCCGTGCGCGAGGGCCGACCGGTCTATCTGGCCGATGTGGCCACCGTGCGCGACGGGGCGAACGACCCGGACGACTACGTCTTCTTCGTTCCCGGCCCGGCCATGGAAGCGGCTCCCGGCCGGGAAGCGCCCAGACCTGGCGAGGCCCATCCGGCCGTGACGCTCTCCGTGGCCAAGCGCCTGGGCGAAAACGCCTCGCGCATCGCCGACGCGGCGCTATCACGCATCGAGGGCCTTCGCGGCTACGTGCTGCCGGCCGACCTGGAAACCACCGTCACCCGCAATCTCGGAGCCACGGCCAGGCACAAGGTGGACGAGCTGCTTGAACACCTCATCCTGGCCGCCGTCACCGTGGGCGGGGTGGTGGCGCTGTTTCTCGGGCTTCGGGCCAGTCTCGTGGTCATGGTGGCCGTGCCCGTGACCTTGGCCGTGACGCTCGCCACCTACTGGCTCATGGGCTACACCCTCAACCGCGTGACCCTTTTTGCGCTGATTTTTTGCATCGGCATCCTGGTCGATGATCCCATCGTGGACGTGGAGAACATCGTGCGCCGCCTGGGCCTGCCGGACGCCAAGGGCCGGCGGCTGTCCGACGTCATTGTCGACGCCGTCAGCGAAGTGCGCGCGCCGCTGGTGCTGGCCACCTTCACGGTCATCGCCGCCATCGCGCCCATGGCCTACGTGGGCGGCCTCATGGGCCCCTACATGCGGCCCATGCCGGTTGGCGCGTCGGTGGCCATGCTGCTGTCCATGGTGGTGTCTTTTCTCATCACTCCCTGGACGGCCAAGCGGGCGCTGAAGCCTGTACCCACGCCCCACGCCGCCATCCCGGACGACGCCGGCACGCGGCTGTATCTCTGGCTTATGGACCGGCTACTGACCCGCCCGGTCTGGCGCTGGGGGTTCCTCTCCCTGGTCGGGGCGCTGTTTCTCGGGGCCTGCGCCCTTTTTCCGGCCAAGGCCGTGCTGGTCAAGATGCTGCCCTTTGACAACAAGAGCGAATTTTCCGTTGTCCTGGACATGCCCCGCGGCACGACGCTTGAGCGCACTGCCGCCGTGGCCCGGGAGCTGGCCGGGGCGGCGCTGACCCGTCCCGAAGCCACCGACGCCGTCATCTACGCCGGCACGGCCGCGCCCATGACGTTCAATGGGCTTATCCGCCACTACTACCTGCGAAGTGGCCAGAACGAAGCCGAGATCGCCGTGAACCTCCTGCCCAAGGGCGAGCGCAAGCTCCAAAGCCACGCCATCGCCAAGGCCGTGCGCGAGACCCTTGCCCCCATCGCCGCCCGGCACGGGGCGCGTATCAAGGTGGCCGAGGCCCCGCCCGGGCCGCCGGTGCTGCAGACGCTGGTGGCCGAGCTCTACGGCCCCACCGACGCCTCGCGCCTGGCCCTGGCGACCCAGGTGCGCGAGGTGATGCTGGCCACCCCCGACGTGGTGGACGTGGACTGGTACGTAGACGATCCCCGCCCCGAGCGCGTCATCCGCATCGAGCGCGACAAGGCCCTGGCCGCCGGCATCGACCCGGCCCGGGCCTTGGCCGACGTGGCCGCCGCCTTTGACGGCACGACGGCCGGGCTGCTCCACGACGCCGCCGCCCGGGAGGACGCGCCCATCGTGGTGCGGCTGCCGGCGGCTTTCCGGCCCGACGCGGCCAGCCTGGAGGCCGTGGCCGTGGCCGGCGACGGCGGCAGGCTCGTGTCCCTGGCCCAGATCGCTTCCATCCAGACCGTGATCCAGCCCAGCCGGCTCTATCACAAGAACCTGCTGCCCGTGGTCTACGTCACGGCCGACGTGGCCGGGCGCGAGGAAAGCCCGATCTACGCCATAAACCGGATAAACGATTCCCTGGCGTCCCTGGGCGCGGCGGGCCAGGGGGCCTGGAACGCGGCCGGACAGCAGACCCTGCCCATCCTGTGGAACGGCACGCCCGACCAGACGTTTGACCTGAGCCTCAAATGGGACGGGGAATGGCAGATCACCTACGAGGTGTTCCGCGACATGGGCCTGGCCTTTGCCGTGGTCATGGGGCTTATTTATCTGCTGACCGTGGGCTGGTTCGGCTCCTACACCGTGCCCATTGCCATCATGGCCCCCATTCCGCTGTCGCTCATCGGCATCGTGCCGGCCCACGCCCTGGCCGGGGCCTTTTTCACGGCCACGTCCATGATCGGGTTCATCGCCGGGGCGGGAATTGTTGTGCGCAACTCGATTATCCTGGTGGATTTCATCGAGATGCGCCGGGCCGAGGGCATTCCCCTGGCCAAGGCTGTGGAGGAGGCCGGGGCGGTGCGGTTTCGGCCCATGTTGCTCACGGCCGTGAGCGTGGTCGGCGGGGCCTTCGTGATCCTTTTCGATCCCATCTTCCAGGGGCTGGCCATTTCGCTCATGGCCGGCGAGGTGGCGGCCACCATTTTTTCGCGCATGGTGGTGCCGGTGTTGTATTACCTCGACGCCCGGCGCGGCGAAGCCCGGACGGCCTCGTAATTCCACCCCCAAAAAAACGACAAAGGCGGCCGGAACCCCAGTCCAGGCCGCCTGCATAGGGCGCGTCTCGCGCCCTTAAAGACCTTCAGCGCCTCGCCCGCGCCCCCCTTTAACCCTTTCCCCATTCGGGGGGTCTGGGGGCCTGCGGCCCCCAGCCGCCGGCACTCTTCCGCCTTTCGCCTTCCGCTTCCGCCTCACGACTACCCCTGCCTCCCCCGCAGGTCGTCGAACTGGCGGCGGACGGTTTCCAGGCGGCGGCGGTAGCTTTCCGCGTCGCCGTATTCCAGGAACCGGTGGTAGCGCGAGTGGGTGGCCTTGGGGGTGCGGGCGTGGCGCACCGGGCACCAGTATTGTTCGGTGCGGGCGGCCACTTCGCGCACGAAGCCGAGCAGGCCGTTGAAGTAGCTGCAGTAGACGCAATTGAGCTTTTCGATCCAGTTGAGATAGGACAGGGCGTAGCGGTCGATGACGATGTAGTCGCCGCGCCGCACCCTTGGGATGCCGTAGATGGGAAAGCACACGAGCTGGTAGAGGGAGACGGTGAGGTCCATGAGCAGGGCCGGTATGACCGCGCCCCAGATGACCGGGATGGTGAGGATCATGAGGAACCCGGATTCGTAGACGTAAGCCGACCATTTCTTGGCCAGCAGCTTATGCTGGCGGATGATTTCCCGAGTGAAATGGACTTTTTTGCGTTCGATGGTGTAGCGCGCCTCGGCGCCGACCTGTTCGAACTCTGCGGCGAGTTCCTTTTCCAGGGCCTCCATGCGGGCGATGATGTCCTCGATCTTGCTCAAGGGGACCTCGTGAAGGGGTTGGCGACGGGTGAAACGGTCCCGCGCGTCGTCAGGGGACAAGCCCCTGACGACGCGCGCAGCCGCATTAGCCGCACTTGGTGTAGCCGCAGCCCTTGCAGACGTGGCAGCCTTCCTCGAAGACGAGGTCGGCTCCGCAGTCCGGGCATTGGGGATGGGACAGGTTGCCGGTTTCGTCGCGCACGGTCTGGCCTTGGAGGTAGCGATTCTCCAGCACCCAGGACACGGCATCGGGAATGGACAGCAGCAGGCCCTTTTTCTGGAACACCGGGTTTTCGCCGCCGATGCCCTTGAGCTGGCCCACGATGTCGGCCACCTCGACGCCCGAACGTAGGGCCAGGGAGACGAGCCGTCCGATGGCTTCGGCCTTGGCCGTGACCGAGCGGCCGGATTTGCCGATGGTGGCGAAGACCTCGAAGGGCTTGCCGTCGATCTCGTTGACGGTGAGGTAGAGTTCGCCCAGGCCCGTCTTGACCTTCTGGGTGAAGCCGAAAACGATGTCCGGGCGGTTGCGCACCTTGCTTTGGGGCTTGGCCGGATCGACCGGCGCGCCGTCGCCGGTGCACAGCACCTGGTTGGACTTGCAGCCGTCGCGGTAGACGGTCACGCCCTTGCAGCCCAGTTCGTAGGCCAGCCAGTAGATCTCGCGGATCTCTTCCTTGGTGGCGCTGTTTGGCAGATTGACGGTCTTGGACACGGCGTTGTCGGTGTATTTCTGGAAGGCGGCCTGCATCTTGAGGTGCCAGACCGGTTCGATGTCCATGGCCGTGACGAAGACCTCGCGCAGGGCCTCGGGCAAAAGGCCGATGTGGGCGATGGAGCCTTTGCGGGTGACCTCTTCCATGAGGGCGTCGGAGTGCGCCCCGGCCTCGCGCAGGGCGGTGACGAAGTGGGGGTTGGCCTCCACGAGCTTTTCGCCGTCCATGACGTGGCGGGCGAACGACAGGGCGAACAGCGGTTCGATGCCCGAGGAGCAGCCGGCGATGATGGACAGCGTGCCGGTGGGAGCGATGGTGGTGGTGGTGGCGTTGCGGTAGGGGCCGAGGTTGCGCTTGCCGTAGATGGACTCGGGATAGGCCGGGAAAGCCCCGCGCTCGGCGGCCAGGGTCTTGGAGGCGCTGCGGGCCTCGGCCTGGACGGTCTCCATGAGCTTTTCGGCCAGGGTCAGGGCCTCGGTGCTGTCGTAGGGGATGCGCAGCAGATAGAGCAGGTCGGCAAATCCCATGACGCCCAGGCCGATCTTGCGGTTGGCCCGGACCATCTCGGTGATCTGGTCCAGGGGATAGCGCGAGGCGTCGATGACGTTGTCGAGGAAGCGCACGGCCAGATGCACGGTCTCGGCCAGGCCGGCCCAATCGATGCCGTCCGGGGCCGAGGGGTCGTAAAAGACCGACAGGTTGATGGAGCCGAGGTTGCAGGCCTCGTAGGGGAGCAACGGCTGTTCGCCGCAGTTGTGGGCCACCAGGCCGCAGGCGTCGAAGCGGTTTTCGCCGGGCACTTGCACATCGTAGACGGTTTCCTCGCCGTCGGGAACGAGCGCCTCCACCGTGGCCAGGAAGGTCTCGCGGTTGAGCCGGCGCTTGTAGCCGGCCAGGAGGGCTTCCAGGCGAGCGGCCTTGTCCTCGTCGCGGAAACCCACCACCTCGCGGAAGCGGGCCATGTTCTCGCCGGCGATGACCAGTTCGTGCTGGCTTTTGACGGCATAGGCCTTCACGCCGCCCTTGCCGTCGGGGAGCAGGGACTGCCCGGCCTCGCGGCGATTGCGGTAGATGGTCGAGGCGATGCCGTGGCGCAGCAACATGCGCTGCACGGCCTCAAGGGTGGCCAGGTCGGACTGGGACAGGCGGATGCTGACGCCCTTTTGGCGCGTGCCCTGGACCGAGCCGTCGGCATCGAACAGGCCGCCGAGAAAACCCCGGGAAAATTCGCTGGAGCAGCGTTCCACCTCGGGAGTCAGGCGCTTGTTGCCCGGCGACATGCCCAGATCGTGGCAGATGGATTTGAGCGCCCCAAGGCTCATGCGCCATTCGTCGCGGCCGGCGACGCCCGCCCAGCCGGTGAAGTCGCTGCGGTGGGGCTGGGTCTTGGCAAAGGCGAAAGCCGCCTCCATGACGCCGCTTCGGGGGAACGGGTCGCCGTTGGCAACTTCGGCCCGGGTCCAGAAGGACAGGACGGCCTTGTCCTGCTTGAGCGTGCCGTCGCCCAGGAGCAGGCCGACCAGATAGCCCTCGGCCAGACCGTACTTGCCGGGCCAGGCGGCCAGGCCGCGATGATCGCCAAGGACCAGCTTGTCGCCGGGGGCGAGGCTGGCGGCTTCGACCCAGGTCGCGCCGAGGCGGCCGGTTTCGCCGGCGGCCCGCAGCATCTTGTGGTCGCCGGTCAGGCGCAGGCTGTGCCCTTCGCGGGTGATCAGGCGATGGACGGGCTTGACGCCGGTGACGAAAAAGCCTTCGGTGGTGGAAGGATGCACGGCCCCGTCGAGCACCAGGGGCACGGTGCGGCCGGTCAGTTCCCGGGCCTGCCGGGGGCCGTCGGCGGTCATGACCCAGGTGTCGCCGGTGACGCACGGGTTGGTCGACTCGATGGCTCCCAGGGCCGGGGTGGGATTGTCGCGGTTGATGCGGTCGAGAAAGACGATGCCCGGATCGCCGGATTCCCAGGCCTTGCGCACGAGCAGCGCAAAGACCTCGGGCGCGGACAGGCTGCCCCGCTTGGAGCCGTCGCGGGGGTCGATGAGGTCGTAGTCCTCGCCCTTTTCTACGGCCTGCATGAAACGCTCGGTGAGCGCCACCGAGATGTTGAAGTTGGTCAGCTCGCCCTCGCGCTCCTTGCAGGCGATAAATTCCAGGATGTCGGGATGGTCGATGCGCAGGATGCCCATGTTGGCCCCGCGCCGCGTGCCGCCCTGTTTGACCTGTTCGGTGGCGGTGTTGAAAATCCGCATGAAGGAGACCGGTCCCGAGGCCACGCCGCCGGTGGAGCCGACCCGGCTTTTTTTGGGCCGCAGCCGGGAGAAGGAAAAGCCCGTGCCGCCGCCGGATTTGTGGATCAGCGCGGCGAACTTCACAGCGTCGAAGATCTCGTCCATGGAGTCGCCCACCGGCAGCACGAAGCAGGCGGCCAACTGGCCCAGGGGCGTGCCGGCGTTCATCAGCGTTGGCGAATTGGGCAGAAAGCGCATTCCGACCATGAGGTCGTAGAATTTGCGGGCCAGGGCCTCGGGCTGCCAGGGCGAGGCGGCGTACTTGGCCTCTTCGCTGGCGATGGCTCCGGCCACCCGCCAGAAAAGGCCCTGGACGTCTTCCTCGGGCGCGCCCTCGGGGGATTTTTTCAGATAGCGCTTGGACAAGACCACCATGGCGTTGTCGTTGACGTCGGCCTCGGGCAGATCGGCGGGCAGTGGCAGATGGGTCATAGGCGGGCTTTCCTAACCGTTTTCGATTGCAAGAAAAAAGGGCGGCCGCCAGATGGCGGCTGAAAATTTGCCAAAAAATATCAGCAGGATGGCTTTTCGACGGACCGCCGAAAGACCTCCTCTCCCCACCTTGGGGGATACCGCAAATCCGGGCGGATTGCCACCACCGGGCGCGGGCAGGGGGATCAAAAAAGCCGGAGCGGTCGCCCGCCCCGGCTTTGCGGCATTGCCGCTTCTTGCCTCAGGACTTTTTCTCTTCCACGGCGCAGGCCAGGGGCCAGACCTCGTCGATGCGCTCCACGGGCATGATCTTGAGCCGCCCGCGCAGGTCCTTGGGGATGTCGTGGATGTCTTTCATATTCTTGGCCGGGATGATGACCCGCTTCATGCCGGCGGCCACGGCGGCCAGGATTTTTTCCTTGATGCCGCCAACAGGCAGCACCCGGCCGCGCAGGGTGATCTCGCCGGTCATAGCCAGGTCGTTGTGCACCGGCGTGTTGGTCAAAAGCGAGATCAGGGCCGTCACCAGCGTCACGCCGGCCGACGGGCCGTCCTTGGGCGTGGCTCCGGCCGGCACGTGGATGTGGATGTCGTTTTTCTCGAACATCTCCGGCGCGATGCCCAGCTCCTTGGCCCGGGACTTGGCGTAGGTGAGCGCGGCCTGGGCCGACTCCTTCATGACCTCGCCCAGCTTGCCCGTGAGCTGCAACCCGCCCTTGCCCGGCAGCGTGGCCGCCTCGATGTGCAGGATGGCTCCGCCAACCGGCGTCCAGGCCAGGCCCACGGCCACGCCCGGCGGCAGATCGGCCTCGCGCTCGTCGTCCATGAACCGGGCCGGCCCCAGCAGCTTTTCCAGGGACGAGGCCGTGACCCTAAAAGGCGGCTCCTCCCCCTCGGCCTTGCGCCGGGCCAGCTTGCGGCACACCGACCCGACCTCACGCTCGAGGTTTCGCAGGCCGGCCTCGCGGGTGTAGTCGCGGATGATCTTGGCCACCACCTGATCCGACAGGGACACGTCCTCCGCGACAAGGCCGTTTTCCTCGATCTGGCGAGGCAGGATGTAGCGCCGGGCGATTTTCACCTTCTCCTGCTCGGTGTAGCCGGGCAGGCGGATGAGCTCCATGCGGTCCAAAAGCGGCGGCGGAATGGTGTCCAGGATGTTGGCCGTGCAAATAAACATCACCTTGGACAGGTCAAAGGGCACGTTGAGGTAATGGTCCGAGAAGGTGTTGTTCTGCTCGGGGTCCAGCACCTCCAAAAGCGCCGAGGACGGGTCGCCCCGGAAATCCGAGCCGACCTTATCGATCTCGTCGAGCATGATGACCGGGTTTCGGGTGCCGGCCTGCTTGATGCTCTGGATGACCCGGCCGGGCATGGAGCCGATGTAGGTGCGCCGGTGGCCGCGAATCTCGGCCTCGTCGCGCATCCCGCCCAGGGACATGCGCACGAACTTGCGCCCCAGCGCCCGGGCGATGGAGCGGCCAAGGGAGGTCTTGCCCACGCCCGGAGGGCCGACGAAGCACAGGATGGGGCCCTTCATGCCGGGGTTGAGCTTGCGCACGGACAGGTATTCGAGGATGCGTTCCTTGACCTTTTCCAGGTCGAAATGGTCCTCGTCCAGGATGCGCTTGGCTTCCTTGATGTCCAGGCGGTCCTTGGACAGCTTTTTCCAGGGCAGCTCCACCATCCAGTCGAGATAGGTGCGGATGACGCCGGCCTCGGAGGAGTCGGGATGCATGGACACGAGCCTTTTCAGCTGCTTGTCCGCTTCCTTTTTGACTTCCTTGGGCATCCCGGCCTTGTCCAGGGCTTCCTTGAGTTCGTCGAGGTCGTCGGACTCCTCGCCGCCCTCGCCCAGCTCCCGGCGGATGGCCTTTAGCTGCTCGCGCAGGAAGAAGTCCTTCTGGGCCTTGTCCATCCCTTCCTTGGCCATGTTCTGGATCTTGGCCTGCATGGCCGCGACCTCGGCTTCCTTGACCAGCTGGTCGTTGACCAGGCGCAGGCGCTCCACCGGGTCCTCGCACTCCAGCAGGCGCTGGGCTTCCTCCACCCGCATGCGCAGGTTGGAGGCCACGAGATCGGCCAGCCGGCCGGGTTCGTTGACGCTGTTGAGCACGGCCATGATGTCGGCCGAGGCCATGCCGCGCAGCGACAGGATCTTTTCGCTTTGCTCCCGGGCCGCCCGCATCATGGCTTCCTGCTCCAGGGTGGCTTCCTTGGGGTCGCGCTCGGCCAGCACCTCGATCTTGGCCGCCAGATAGGGATCGGCGGAGGAAAAATCCGTCACCCTGGCCCGGGTCAGCCCCTGGACCAGCACCTTGAGCCGGCCGTCGGGCATCTTGAGCATGCGCATGATCATGCCCACCGTGCCGACCCGGTAGAGGTCGTCGGGACCGGGCTCGTCCACCTTCTCGTCCTTCTGGGTCAGGACCAGGATGTAGCGCGAGCCGTTAAGCGCCGCGTCCACGGCCTGGACCGACTTGTCCCGGCCCACGAACAGCGGCAGGATCATGTAGTTGAAGACCACGATGTCGCGCACCGGCAACACCGGGAGTTCGGACGGGATATCGGGCGGCGCGGCTTCCTCGCCCTCGCCGGCGGAAACCGGGGCCGCTTCGGTCGGCGCGCCGTCGGCGGCCGCGAGCAGTTCGCGTTCCTTGTCATCCATGATGCATGTGCTCCTTGTCGGTATCGAAAACGGCCTTAGCCGCGAATGGCGAAGGCGTCGTAAGCTTTGTCGTGGTCGATCATTGTCGCCGCCACCGCATCCACCCGGGACAGGGGCGACCCTTGGGGCAGGCGCTCCTTCAGGGCGGCCAGGGCTTCGGGGTCGCCCTGGGCCAGCACCTCGACCTGGCCGTCGGCCAGGTTGCGCACCCAGCCGCGAAGCCCCAGGCTCGCGGCCTGGTCGTAGACCCAGGCCCGGAAATACACGCCCTGGACCTTGCCGGAGACCGTGGCGTGCAGGCTTGGCGTCGCTTTTTCGGTCGTCATGGCCGCCTCCTTGGCTCGTGTCGCGTCCTGTAACAAATACGATAGCCTTTGCGGCTGAAACTTCGTCTTTTGCGCCTGTTGCCTGAGAAACACCGGATCACTTTTCGTGAATGCGACCCTAGATCATGCCTTCGGCCTGAAAGCTGAAAAACCGGTTTTCCGTCACCACCAGATGGTCGAGCACCCGGATGTCCATTTCCCGGGCCGCGGCCACGATGCGTCGGGTAAAGGCCATGTCCTCGGCCGAGGGCTTGGGGTCGGCCCCGGGGTGGTTGTGGACGAGGATCACGCCGCTGGCGTTGTAGCGCAGGGCCATGGCGATGACCTCCCGGGGGTAAACCGCGGCCTGGTCCACCGTGCCCTTGCTCACCCGCTCCCAGCCGACCAGCCGGTTCTTGGTGTCCACCAGGGCCATCCAGAACTCCTCGTGCTCCTTGACCCCGATCCTGGCCCGGGCCATCTCGGCCACCACGTCGGGGCTGCCGAGCACGGCCCGGTCGCGCATGGGCTGTTCGTGGAACCTGGCCCAGACCTCGCGCCACAGGGTCAAGAACTCCTCGGCTCCCGCGCCGAACCCGGGCACGCCCCGGAGCTCCTCGAAACGGGCGGTCAGCACCCCGCGCAGGCTGCCGAAGCGAGCCAAGAGCTCCTTGGCCAGGGGCTTGTTGTCGCGCCGCACGTTGACGTAGCCCAGCACAAGCTCCAGCACCTCGTATTTCGCCAGGGCGCGCGGATCGTCCAAAAGCCGGTCCTTGAGACGGCGGCGGTGGCCGAGGTAATGGGGCGGTTCTTTCTTACTAAGCATGGTTTCGGGTCCGGGCAAGGCGTTTGTCGCCTTTTGGGGGGGAATACTCCGACGCAAAGGCCCGGCAAGGGCAAAAAACCGGACCGATCACGGTCCCACCCGACCCGTTTGCCGTCCCTGGCCGCCAAAAAGCCGGAAAAGTTCGGCCGTGAGGAACTCCATGGCCTGGTCGGGCTTGCGCGCCCCGGTCTTGATGCCGGCTTCGGCGGCAAAGGCCGCCTCGAAAAGCCGGGTCAGCCCGGCCGAACCCAGCCGTCGGGCCATGGCTTCCTTCTGGCGGCGCACCTGGGGCGGCAGGCGCACGTCGTCGGCCTCGCCCACGGCCAGACGCCACATCATCCTCGCTTCGTAGAGCAAAAGCCCGATAAAGGGAAAGATCATCTCCTCCCCGGCCAGTTCCTTGTCGAAAATCTCCTGCCAGACCTTGGTCGGATCGCGCCCCTCGGACAGGGCATTGAGGAAGGCGAAGCCGTCCATGCCCTCGTGGTGGGACAAAAGGGCCAGATCGGCCATTTCCAGGCTGGTGCGGTCGCCCAGGGACAGCTCCAGCTTGGCCAGCTCGTTGTCGGCATGGGCCAGGGAAGCCGGCAAGGCGGCGGCCAGAGCCTCGGCCACGCCAGGCTCCAGCACCAGCCCGCGCCGCCCGGCCCAATCGGCCAGACGCGGCCCCATGTCGCGGCGGGTCAGGCCCGGCGAAACAAAGATCCATTTGCGCTTCTCGGCCACCGTGAAATAGGGCTGCTCGGTCAGGGTCTTGGGGAATTTGGGGCCGCCTTTTTTATCCAGGGGGCCTTCAAAACAGAAAAAGGGCCAGACCGCGTCGTTAAAACCCTTCAGCGCCGGGGTGAGCTTGGGCCAGAAATCCGGCGGGGCCGCCTCGGCCCGGCGCAAGATCACGGCCCGGCGGCCGGCGAACAGGCTGCCCACGGTGAGCGCGCTCCAGAACGGCGCGCCAAGCTCCTCGTCCCCCCAGAACACCTCCCGGGAAAACGGCTGGCCGCTGTCGGCCAACTGGCGTTCCACCCGCTCCCGCACGATCTCCGGGTCCGGGCAGGCGAGAAAGAAAAATCCGGCTCGTTGCATAGGGCCACACTAGCCGAGGCGGGGCCGGGCGGCAACGGGAAGGAAACGGAGCTGGGGCGATCAGCCTGCCCGCTGCGCCGACCTGCATGACATTTCCGCAACACGACCCTGCAATATATTGACATTACAGAGACATACAGTCCATACTTAAGGTCTTCGGCAAGCTGTAACGTTCCAGGTCAAGGAGCGCCCGTGTTGTTGCCCCGGTCCGTGCCGCTCGCGCGGCTTGCGCTTCTTGGCCTCGCCGCCGGCCTGATCTTTTACGCCCTCGGCCGGCCGTCCCTGTGGCTCGACGAAGCCGCATCGCCGCTTAACGCCCGCTTCCCCCTGGACTACATCATCACGCTTTCGCGCACGCTGGAAGAGCATCCGCCGCTGTTCTACATCCTGCTCAAGGGCTTTTTGCGCCTGGGGCACGACGACTTCACCGTGCGTCTGTTGCCCGCCTTATGCGGACTGGGTTGCGTGGGACTCCTGGCTGCGGTGGGAACGCGGCTTTTTTCACCGGCAGCCGGCACGGCGGCGGCCGCCATTTGGCTGGCCATGCCCCAGAACCTGCTGCTCTCCCGCATGGCCCGGCCCTATTCCCTGTGGCTGCTCCTGTTCTTGTGCGCCTTGTACTTTCTGGCCGGCTGGCTGCGCCGGGGGCGTAAACGCGACATCGCCGGAATGCTCGCCGCCGCCGCCCTGATGACGGCCTGCCACTATCTGTCCTTTCCCCTGCTGGCCGCCATGGGCCTTTGCCTGCTCGCCGTCGCGCCTGCCAATCGCCCGGGCTGGCCCGGCCGGCTGACCGCCGCCGGCCTTTTTGGCGCAGGCTGCGCCGGCATCGCCGCCGCCGCCTACTTCGGCCTTATCGCCCAAAGCCACACCCCCCAGCTCATCGCCGACGCCAACGAGACCGTGGCCGACGCGGCCCGAGCCCTCGGGGCGGCCCTGGGCGGCGTGCTCTACAGTTTCGACGTCTGGCCGGCGCGTCTGGCCGTGGGCGCGGCCGCCCTGGCCGCCTTTGTCGTTCTGGCCCGGCGGGACCGACGCAACTTCCGGGTCTTGGCCCTGCTGACGGTCGTCCCGCCCCTGGTCCTGCTGGCCATGGGCCGAGGCACCGGACTGTACGCCCGCCATCTGTCGAGCCTGGGCATCCCCCTGGCTCTGGCCCTGGCCGGCGGCGCGGCCGCCTGGCCGCGCCTGGCCCCGCGCCTGCCGGCCGTGACCCTGTCCGCCCTGGCCCTGGCCGTGCTGCTGCCCCTGGCCGTCCATCACGACCGGTTCTACGCCGTCTCCAGCTATCAGGTGCCGGTCATCGGCAACAACTACAAGCTGGCCGCCGCAGGCCTCGCCGCCCTGGACCGGCCGGGAACGATCCTGTCCTTTGGTGATGACTTCTACGGCAATGTCCTTTCCTGGTATCTCGACCAGCATACGCCTTCCCTGGCCCTGGCCAATCCCCGACTGACGCCCGAGGACCGGGAAGCCCGGCTCCTTTTCGCCGCTGGGGCGCACTGGGGCTATCTGGCCCCCAATGCGGCGGCCTTCCTCACCCGCTACGGACCGGACGTGGCCCGGCACGACATCGAAACCTCCACCTTCCTGGAACTTGCCGTCCCCCGCGATCCGGTACGCCGCGTCACGGCCCTGCCGGCCCGCTACGGCCTGCCCATGGCCTATGACCGGGTTTTTGCCGAAATAAGCGCCCTTTCGGGCTTGCGCTTTCATCAAAACGCCCTGGGGCCGGCCCTCATTCCCGTACGTAACGACATCGACGCCACGGCGCGCCTGACCTTTGCCAACGACGCCCCGCCCCAGCCCCAGGAAATCCGGATCAACGTGCTTTTCGACAATTTTGGCCAGGACAACCGCCTGCTGGCCCGGATACGTTTCGACACTGAGCCGCCCGTGACCTTTCCCTTGTCCACCGGCTACGACGCCACCCGCCAACGCCAGATTGCCCTGAAACGTGAGGCTCCCTACGCCAGAATGGACGTTGAGGTGATCCTGCGCTGCGCCTCGCGCACCCCGACCCTGGCCGGCGGCAATCTCCAGACCTTGCGGCTAACCGGCGTTGAAGCCTTTTTCTGTCCGGCAAACGCGGCCGGCCCCTGCCTGGACGCGGCCGAGCGCCACCTGACCGCCTCAGTGCTCGGCAACTACCTGGAAGAACGCTTCGCCGTCCCCAGCGAGACCGGCCAGGCCGCCCTCCTGGCGGTCCGAGAGAACGTCGCTCCGGTGAACGAACACCAGGAGGCTGCCTGGACCGCCCTGTCTCCGGCCGATCCGTCCCGGCCGGGCGTCTTGCGCCTTCCCGTCACAGCCCGGCAGGACAGGCTGCTGCTTTTCCCGAGGGTCGGCCGGGACGGCATGGTCCGGGTCTACGGTCTGCGGCCCGACGGCGTGCGCGAACTCCTGTTCGCCCTGCAAAACACCGGCGAACGATGGACGCCCGTCAGCGCCCGCTACGAACTGGTGGTGCCGCCGTGGCTGCGCGACCGGGAGACTGACTTGGAAATCGAACTCACCGGCCGCCGGGCCCAGCTGTGGACCCTGGGCGACGCGGCGCTGTTTTAGCGGCGCGGGCAAATGACCAACATCGTTATTTTCCTTAACAATACTCTCGTATTTTTAAGGATCGCGACATGGGAAACCGTTCGCCCGCCCCATGACAACCCTGCAATAATCGGCTCCAGACGGGCGGCACGGCCGGCCAAGCCTTGACGCCTCCCGGGGCCGGGTCTATCCCTCGCCCTACGTCGAGTCCCGCCCGTGGCGGGAGCGGGGGAACCAACCAACCGGGGCGCATCGCCAGCATGGCGTAGGGCAACCTCTTCGGCCCGAGCCCGTCAGCTAACCTCGTAGACGTCGAAGGGGAAACCGCTTGCCGCAAGCAGGTTTCCCAAAACCGGTCGTCCGGAGGGATGCCTATGTCTTTTCGCGCCCATGGCCGTCTGGCCAGCCCGCCGTCCTTTGCCCTGTTTTTCCCTTGCCCCCGCGCCCAGGCCCAGCCGCCCGGAAAGGCCGCCATCCCGGCCTAGGTCCGGCCGCGCGCCGTTTCCCGCTATACCTCGCGGGACGGCGTCGGCCCAGGGAACATGCCCCGTTTTTTCGGGGTTCGCGCGCGTCTGCCGCCTGACGTCGGCTTGAGCGCCAGGGCAGAGGCGCGCCCAAAGCAAGGGAAAACCATGTCCAACGATTCCATCCGGCCGACGAGCCGGCTGCGCCGCATTGTTTTTGGCAAATCCATCAACCTGGGCGACCAGTCCATCTTCCACAATCTCTCCCTGGTGGCCTTTTTCGCCTGGGTGGGCCTTGGGGCCGACGGCCTGTCCTCCTCGTGCTACGGTCCGGCCGAGGCCTTCCTGGCCCTGGGGCAACACACATTTTTGGCCGTCTTCGTGGCCCTGGGCACGGCGCTGACCATCGGCGTCATCAGCGCCGCCTATTCCCAGATCATCGAGCTTTTCCCCACCGGCGGCGGCGGCTACGTGGTGGCCTCGCGGCTGTTGTCGCCCAAAGTCGGCATGGTCTCGGGCTGCGCCTTGCTCATTGACTATGTCCTGACCATTACCTTGTCCGTGGCCAGCGGGGCCGACGCCGTCTTCAGCTTCCTGCCGGCCGCCTTCCTGCCCTACCGCCTACCCACGGCCGTGGCCGGCGTGGTGGCGCTCATTGTGCTCAATCTGCGCGGGGTCAAGGAATCGGTCATGACCCTGGTGCCCATTTTCATGACCTTCGTGGCCACCCATGCCGTGGCCATCGGCTACGGCGTGTTCGCCCACCTGTCCGACATGCCGGCCCTGGCCGCCCGCCTGGGCCAGGACGTGACCGCCGCCCGCAGCGAACTCGGCGGCCTGGGCATGCTGCTTCTGGTGCTGCACGCCTACAGCATGGGCGCGGGCACCTACACCGGCATCGAGGCCGTATCCAACGGCCTGCCCATCCTGCGCGAGCCGCGCGAAAAAACCGGCAAGCGCACCATGCTCTACATGGCCCTGTCCCTGACCCTGACCGTGGTCGGCATCATCACCTGCTATCTGCTGTTCGACGTGCGGCCCCAGGACGGCAAGACCCTCAACGCCGTGCTGTTCGAAAACGTGGTGGCCGGCTGGGGGCCCGACCTCGGCGGCGGGTTCGTGCTGGTCACCCTGGTTTCCGAGGCCCTGCTCCTGTTCGTGGCCGCCCAGGCCGGCTTCGTGGACGGGCCGCGCGTGCTGTCCAACATGGCCCTGGACCGCTGGCTGCCGGCCCGCTTCGCCTTGCTCTCCGACCGTCTGGTGACCCAAAACGGCATCCTGCTCATGGGCGTCTCGGCCTTGGTCCTCATGGTCGTCTCCCACGGCTCGGTGGATCTGCTCATCGTCCTTTACAGCATCAACGTGTTCATCACCTTCGTGCTGTCCCAGCTCGGCATGGTGCGCCACTGGTGGGAGGTGCGCGGCCAGCGCGTGGCCTGGAAAAAAGGCCTGCTTCTCAACGGCCTGGGCCTGGCCCTGACCCTGTTCATCCTGGTCATGGTCACCTGGGTGAAATTCTTCGAGGGCGGCTGGGTCACCATCCTCATCACGGCGGGGCTGGCCGCAGCCGCCCTGGGCGTCAAGCGGCACTACGACCGGGTCGGGAGGCAGATCAAGAAACTCGATGTGCTGCGGGCCGTTGTGGACCCGCAAAATCCCTACACCCCGCCCATTCCCGTCAATCCCGAGCCAGCCGGCCAGCCGGATCTTGGCGCGCCCACGGCCGTCATCTTCGTCAACGGCTTCAATGGCCTTGGCATCCACACCCTGCTGTCCACGGTGCGGCTTTTCGGCAAGGACATCAAAAACTACGTGTTCGTGCAGATCGGGGTGGTGGACGCGGCCGTGTTCCAGGGCGCGGCCGAGCTGTCGCGGCTCAAGGCCGGCATGCAGCGCGACCTGGAATCCTACGCGGCGGTCATGCGCGAGCGCGGCTTCCACGCCGAGGCCCACTGGGCCGTGGGCACGGACATCGTGGCCGAACTCACGGAGCTGGCCCCGGCCCTGCGCGAACGCTTTCCCAGGGCGATCTTTTGTGGCGGCCAGCTTGTCTTCGAGAAGGAAACCTTCGTGACGCGCCTGCTCCACAACTACGTGATCTTCGCCCTCCAGCGCCAACTCTACCGCATGGGACTGCCGTTTATTATCATGCCCGTGCGCCTGGACCTGCCGGAGTGGTTCGCCGACTGACACGCGGCAAGTTTCTTCCGGGCCGGCGGTTCCTGCGTCGGCCCGGCCATACCCTGCCCAGCCTTTTCCCAAACCCGACAAGGCCTTGGCGGCAGCCCATCCCGGACGCCATTGCAGCCATCTGATAATACACTGGAATAGCGGCTATTTTCACCATCAAAAGACGCCCCGGCGCGGCCGACTCGCCGCTGGCGAGGCCCGTGCGCCAGCCCGAAAAAAATATCCCACGGCCTGGCGCGGCCTTGGCGAGGGAGGGCAATTTCCGGCCCGCGACACCCCCTTGCAATCGTTTGCTCCGGGCGTATGACGGATGCGGCTTGGGGAAGTGTCGGGGTCGTCCCTGCCCTGCGCGTTGGGGAGCGCGCGGGGGTCCGCAACTTCGTTATCATACTGGCATCGTTAAAAAATGACCTATCCATCCGCCTGGGAGCTCGTGCGTGGCATCGAGCCCATGTCCCTTTGCGATTGGCCGGGGCGACTGACCGCCGTGCTGTTTTTCGGCGGCTGCAACCTGCGCTGCCCCCACTGCCATAACGCCGCCCTGGCCTGGACGCCGCAAGCCGGCGCCGCGCCCCTGACCGAAAAGGCCGTACGCCGGTTCGTCGAAGCACGACGCCGCTGGCTCGACGGGCTGGTCATCACCGGCGGCGAACCCACCCTGACCCCGGGGATGCCCGGCCTGGCCGCCGCCGTGGCCGCCTCGGGGTTGCCGGTCAAGGTCGACTCCAACGGCCTGCGCCCGGACGTCCTGGCCCGCCTTCTGGAAAGCCACCCGGACATTTACCTGGCCGTGGACGTCAAAGCGCCCTTTGCCAAGTACCCGCTGGTCACCGGCGGCCTGGCCGAGGCCTCCGACGCCGCCAAGCGCCTGGGCGAGGTCTTCGCCCTGGCCACGGCCCATCCCGGGCGCATCCAATTTCGCGCCACCCGCGTGCCCGAACTGACGGACGACGACATCAGGGAGGTGGAGTCGCTGCTGCCGCCCGGACACGCGTTGACCATCCAACCGTTTCGACCGCTGCCGCGCCGCAGGGAGGAGAAGGCCGATGCCCAAGCAAATTCGCAAGCGTGACGGATGCCTGGAAACCTGGTCCAGCCAGCGGATCGCCCAGGCGATCCTCAAAGCACTCAAGGCCAGCGGCATCCAGGACCCGATCCTGGCGGCGCGCCTGGCCGGCAAGGTCGAGGGCAAGCTTGAGGAACTCGGCAACGACGTGCCCGAGCAGGAGCATGTCCAGGACGCGGTGGAGCTGGTGCTCATGGAGTCGCGGCTTTTCGCCGTGGCCCGGCGCTACATCGTCTACCGCGAAAAACGCCGGGAGCTGCGCGAGCAAAAGGCCGCCTTCCTCGACATCGCCGACGTCATCGACACCTATATCGCCAAGACCGACTGGCGGGTGGCGGAAAACGCCAACATGAACCACAGCTTCCAGGGCCTCATGCTCCACCTGTCGGGCACGGTGCAGGCCCGGTACGCCCTGGAAAAATATCCCGAGGAAGTGCGCGCCGCCCACGAGCACGGCTATTTCCACATTCACGACCTGTCCTTTGGCCTGGCCGGCTACTGCGCCGGCTGGAGCCTGCGCGACCTCCTGCTCGAAGGCTTCAACCTCGCCGGCCGCTCCTGCGCCGGACCGCCCCGCCACTTCGACACGGCCCTGGGGCAGATGGTCAATTTTCTGGGCACCCTGCAAAACGAATGGGCCGGAGCCCAGGCGTTCAACAACGTCGACACCTACCTGGCCCCCTTCATCCGCCAGGACGGCCTGACCTATAAAGAAGTCAAGCAGGCCATGCAGAAGTTCGTCTTCAACCTCAACACCACCTCGCGCTGGGGCGGCCAAAGCCCGTTCACCAACCTCACCTTTGATCTTTCCCCGCCCAAGCACTTGGCCAATGAGGCCGTCATCATCGGCGGCAAAATGCAGGACGCCGTCTACGGCGACTTCGGGCCGGAAATGGCGATGATCAACAAGGCCTTCCTGGAGGTCATGGCCGGGGGCGACTACGACGGCCGCATTTTTTCCTTCCCCATCCCGACCTACAACGTCACCAAGGACTTTCCCTGGGACTCCGAGATCGGCACGCTGCTGCTGGAGATGACGGCCAAATACGGCGCGCCGTATTTCCAGAACTTCATCAATTCCGACCTCTCGCCCGAGGACGTGCGTTCCATGTGCTGCCGGCTGCAGATGGATTTGCGCCAGCTGCGCAACAAGGTGGGCGGGCTCTTCGGGGCCGGCGACCTGACCGGGTCGGTGGGCGTGGTGACGCTCAATCTCCCCAAGTTGGCGTTTCTGGCCCAGGGCGAGGAGGATTTCCTGGATCTTGTGGCCGAATACGCCGAGCTGGCCAAGACGGCCCTGGAATTCAAGCGCAAGATGATCAGCGACAATCTGGAGCGGGGGCTTTTCCCCTGGACCAAGCGCTACCTCAAAAACGGCTTCAAGGGCCACTTCTCCACCATCGGCTTGGTCGGCGGCCACGAGGCCTGCCTGAACCTGCTCGGCAAGGGCATCGAGACCGAGGCCGGGGTGCGGCTCATGACCCGTATGCTGGAGCATCTGCGCGAGGTGACCTCGCGCTTTCAGGAAGAGACCGGCAACCTCTACAACCTCGAGGCCACGCCGGCCGAGGGCACAAGCTACCGGCTGGCGAAAATCGACAAGGCGCTGTACGCCGACATCAAGGCCTCGGGCAACGGCACGCCCTACTACACCAATTCCACGACCCTGCCGGTGGGGCTGTCGCGCGACGTGTTCGCCGCCCTGGAGCATCAAAACAAGCTCCAGCCGCTCTACACCGGCGGCACAGTGTTCCACACCTACCTGGGCGAAGCCGTGGCCGACGTGGAGGCGCTCAAGTCGTTTATCGTCAAGGCCTTCACCATGACGAAGATTCCGTACCTCTCCATCACGCCGACGTTTTCGGTGTGCAAGGAGCACGGCTACGTCAAGGGCGAGCATTTCGAGTGTCCGCAGTGCGGCGCGCCCTCGGAAGTGTTCACGCGCATCGTGGGCTATTACCGGCCGGTGTCCTTGTGGAACAAGGGCAAGCAGGCGGAGTATGCGGAGAGGCTGACGTACGGGGAGATTTGCTAGCGGACGCGGGGCTTCCCGGACCAAGGAAAACGCTTTGACCGCCGGAGACGCAGGACGCGTCTCCGGCGGTTTTTTGTTGCTCGCCGGCCGCTGTCGGCCCCTGGACAGCGTTTGCCCCATGTGCTTGATTGGCGAGCATGGAACGCGCGCAAATCCAGTCCGTCGCCGACGCCATCGTTCGGGCCTTCGCCCCCCGCCGCATCATCCTTTTTGGCAGCCATGCCCGGGGCGAAGCCAAGCCGGACAGCGACATCGACCTCTACGTGGAGATGGAAACCGATCTGCGCCCGCCGGCTCGTGCCGCCGCCATCGCCGCCCTGTTCGGGCTGCGCACCTGGTCCATGGACGTGCTGGTGCATACGCCGGAGGAAGCCGCCCGGCTGTCGCGACAACCGGCGTCGTTTCTTTCGCGCATCCAGGCCGAAGGCGTGGTGCTCCATGAACGAACGTGACGCCACCGTCCGGCGTTGGCTGGCCAAGGCCGAAAACGATCTCCTCAATATTCGCAACAACCTGCATGCGCCCCGGGTTCCCTGGGATACGGTGTGTTTTCATGCCCAGCAAGCAGCGGAAAAATACCTCAAGGCTTTTCTGGTAGCCCAGGACGTGCCGCCGCCGCGCTCCCATGATTGCATCGCGCTGCTGGCCTTGTGCACGGGCCATGCGCCGAAACTGGCCGCCTTGGAAGCGGCATGCCGCCGTCTGACCTACTTCGGCACGGCCTCCCGCTACCCCGACGACCTCTACGAACCGGACGAGGAAGATGGAAGAAACGCTTTCGGGGCCTCGCTTGAGGTGCAACAAGCGATTCTTGCCTCATTAAAATTCATATAACAACCGCCACGTGCCGGAAGGCTGTGCCCGGCGCCCTCCCCCTTGCCTCGCCCTTCCCTGCCGCGCTACATGTCGTCAACAGGACGCCCTGTCGCGTCCGCGCCCTTTCACCCCGCTAACCAAAGGATTCCGCCATCGCCGCCAAAGTCGAAGGCAACATCGTCGGGCTCAAGCCCAGCCAGCTCAAAGCCCTGGAACGCCTGGGCACCCGCCGCTATCCATCGGTCGGCGGCTACACCGTGGACCAGGCCCGGGAACTCGCCGCCATCTCCTACGGCATCGGCCGGCAGGTCGGTCTGCTCATCGACCGCAAGGGCCGGCCGGCCCATATCATCGTCGGCAGCCAAAAGGGCATCCTGATCCCCGAACTCGACCGGGCGCGCTTAAGCGCCGGGCGACTTCGCGGGCTGCGCCTGCTCCACACCCACCTGGCCGGCGAGGGCTTAAACGAAGAAGACCTTACCGACATGCTGTTTCTGCGCCTGGACTCCGTGGCCGCCCTGACAGTGGACGGCATGGCCCAGCCGGCGACGCTGCACATGGCCCATTTGCTGCCGCCCGGTGCCGGCGACGCGCCCTATGACGTGCTGCCGCCGCGCCCCTTTGACCGGGTAGAGGAAGATTGCAATGCCCTGGCCGAAGCCCTGGAAGCCGAGCTGGCCCGCGAGGGCGAGCGCATCGACGCCCCGGGCAAGGCGGCCTCGGGCCGGGAAAAGGCGGTGCTGGTCAGCGTTGCCACCGCGCCCAAGGCCGTGCAGGACGCTTCTCTCGACGAGCTGGCCGCCCTGGCCGACACGGCCGGGCTGGACGTGCCGGAACGGGTGGTGCAGCGCGTGTCGGCCATCAATCCCAAGTTTCTGCTCGGCAAGGGAAAACTCGCCGAAATCGAGATCGTGGCCCTGCGGGCCGGAGCGTCACTGCTCGTCTTCGACGGCGAACTCTCGCCCTCCCAGATCCGCAACCTGGCCGAGGTGACCCAGCTGCGGGTCATCGACCGCACCCAGCTGATCCTGGACATCTTCGCCCAGCACGCGGCCACCCGCTCGGGCAAGCTGCAGGTCGAGATGGCCCAGCTCAAATACCTGCAACCGCGTCTGGTGCGCCAGGATCGAGCCATGTCGCGGCTCATGGGCGGCATCGGCGGCCGGGGACCGGGCGAGACCAAGCTCGAAGTGGACCGGCGGCGCATCCGCGAACGCATCGGCCGCATCAAGGACGAACTGAAAGAACTGCGCAAGCGCCGGGCCGCCGCCCGGGCCGGCCGGGCCAGGGCCGGGCTGCCGGTGGTGTCGCTTGTCGGCTACACCAACGCCGGCAAATCGACCCTGCTCAATACCCTGACCGGCAGCGCCGTGCTGGCCGAGAACCGGCTTTTCGCCACCCTGGACCCGACCAGCCGCCGGCTGCGTTTCCCCAGCGACCACGAGATCATCCTGACCGATACCGTGGGCTTTATCCGCGAGCTGCCCAAGGAGCTCAAAGAAGCGTTCCGGGCCACCCTGGAGGAGCTGGAAGCGGCCGACCTGCTGGTGGCCGTGGCCGACGCCTCCCACCCCGAGGTGGAAGCGCAGGCCGCCGCCGTGGCCGACATTCTCCAGGAAATGGAGCTTGGCGACACGCCGCGCCTGTTTGTACTCAACAAGTGGGACGCTGTGTCCGAGGAGCGCCGGTGGGAGCTGCGCAACCTCTTTCCCGAGGCCATCGCCCTGTCGGCCAAGACCCGCGACGGGCTGTCCGAACTGACCGAGGCCGTACTGGCCCGGGTGCGTAGTGGGCCGGGGGTTCGGGTGGGACGAGCGGAGGGGGCGGAAGACGCTTCCACGGACGAGGGGATTCCCGAGCCTTCCGCAACGCCGTAAGACACGACGCCGGGGCAGAGCACTCGCCGAAGCGCTGCACTCCTCCCCCCTAGAAAAGGACTCTTCCAACTCGCGGCTTGAAAAGGACCTCCATGGCGACAAGCTTCCCTCCCTGGCTCATCTGGTTTGTGGTCGGCCTTGCCGTTTCCTTGTCGGAGCTGGTTCTCCCAGGCTTTGTCATCCTTTTCTTTGGCCTGGGATGTTTCGGCGCCGCCGTCCTCGCGGCCGCCCTTCCCGACGCCTATGCGGCCCAGGTGGCCACGTTCATCGTGGTCACCTTACTTTCCCTGGCGACCCTGCGCAAAATGGCCATGCGCGTCTTCGTGGGAAAAAGCGAGGCGGCCCCAGGGGAGGAACGGGACCAGAATTTCGTCAAGGCCCGGGTCGTCATCGACCAAGACCTTGCCCCAGGCCAGGAGACCCAAGTCCGGTATCGTGGTTCCGTCTGGAGAGCCCGTGCGACGGAACACCTCACCGCCAACACGGAAGTTGAAATTGCGGGTTTTGACCATGCCGACAAGTCTTGCCTTATCCTGAAGGTCCTCAAACCATCTTGAAAGGAGCTTCTCCCATGACGCCTTCGCTGCTTGCCTTGTCCGCCGTCGCCATCTTCGTCGTCATTGTCCTGCTCAAAGGCGCGGTCATCGTGCCGCAAAAGAGCGAGGTCATCATCGAACGCCTCGGAAAATTCAGCCGCAAGCTGGAGGCCGGTTTCCATATCCTTATCCCATTTATCGACCGCGCCGCCTACACGTTCAGCCTCAAGGAACAAGTCATCGACATCCCGCCCCAGGTCTGCATCACCAAGGACAACGTCAGCGTGGAGATTGACGGCATCGTGTACCTGGAGATCCAGGACGCGCAAAAGACCGCCTACGGCATCGACAACTATCTGCGCGCCGCCACGCAAATGGCCCAGACCACCTTGCGCTCCGCCATCGGCAAGATCGACCTGGACAAGACTTTTGAGGAACGGGAAAAGATCAACGTGGAAGTCGTCACGGCCATCGACGAAGCGGCCATGACCTGGGGCGTCAAAGTCCTGCGCTACGAGATCAAGGATATTACGCCCCCGGAGTCGGTCAAGCGGGCCATGGAAGCGCAAATGACCGCCGAACGGCAAAAGCGGGCCGATATCGCCGCGTCGGAAGGCTTGCGCCAGGCCATGATCAACCAGTCCGAAGGCGAGAAGCAAAAAAAGATCAACGAGGCCACGGGACAGGCCGAACAGGTGACCCTGATTGCCGAAGCCGAGGCAAAAAAGATCGACCTCATCGCCGCAGCCACGGCCGAAGGCATCCGCAAGGTCGCCCTCACCCTCAAGGAGGCCGGCGGCATGGAGGCGGTCAACATGCGGCTTGCCGAACAATACATCACGGCCTTCGGCAACCTGGCCAAGACCAACAACACCATCCTGATGCCGGCCAACGTCGCCGATGTCGCCGGGATGATCGGCGCAGCCATGGCCACGGTGAAGGAAGTCAAGGACGTCAAGACCGCCTGAGCGCCGTATCCATGCCCGCCCCTGCGGCCTGGGCCCGTTGGCGTGCTTGCCGCCCGACAACGTTGTGGCGAGGCAGCCCGCTTATTGCGCCAAGCAGCTCTTGAGAAACTCCCGAATCGCTTTCCAATACTGCGGATTGTCGATGATGTTGTTGTGGGTGGCGTGGGGGATGACCTCGTAGGTCTTGGGGCCGGGCCAGGCGGCGGCCAGACGCTCGGACCGGACGGGCTTGATAAGGGTGTCGTCGCCGGCCACCAGAAACAGCGTCGGAGCCGAGACCTTGGGCGCATCCGCCGTGGTGTCGAAGGGATGCTTCATAAGAAGCCGCACCGGCGCGTAGGGATGCCCCTCCTGGCCCACGGCCAACAGCGAATCGTAGGGCGTGACGAGAATCACCCCGGCGACCGGCCGGTTGGCCGCGACGTAAGCGGCCACGCCGGACCCGAGACTGCGGCCCATGACCACGATGTGGCCGTCCGGGACAAGTTTTTGGGCCAGGGCGTCGTAGACCGCCAGGGCGTCGGCCTTGACGCTTGCTTCGCTGGGCTTGCCCCCCGAGCCGCCGTAGCCCCTGTAGTCCACACCGGCAACGGACACGAACCGCAACTCATTTGGCGACCACAGGAAAAAACCGGTCTGCTCCTCAAGGTTGCCGGCGAAATACAGCACCGCCGGCAGCGGTTTGCCGTCCTTCACGCGCGGCAGGTAGTAGCCGGTAAGCGCCGTGCCGTCCCCGGCCGTCACCGTGAAGGGTTCCAGACGCGGATAATAGCGCTTGATTTCCTCGACACGGGCCGGATCGGCCACCTGTCCCGGAAAGACCATGCCGTCCTGGGCCAGATAGAGCATGACGCAGTAGCCCAAGTAGGCGAGCATGGCGGCCAGACCCACCACGGCGGCGATTTTCATGGCGATCCCCGTTGTCTTCATGGGGCCATATGACCGCACATACCCTCCTTGCTCAAGGACTAAATACCCCTCGGAGAACCGTTCCCGTCGATTGCCTGATCCCGGCATCGAAGGCAAACACCCCATTGACCCATTCAATACAGCCCACTACAAATATGTAATGTAACGATTGTTTTTTACAGCGTCTTCATTGACAAGCTTACCTTTTATTTTGTAATAATTTTATTCGTGCAACTTTTCTAACACTTCGCAGTCTCCTGAGACACAAGAAGCCTTAAAATCACAACACCAGGAGGACTATTCCAATTCATTCTTGCGCAAAAACCGAGGCCACTTTGCCACACTACAGCCGGCGAAAAAACTGATTTTTATCGTGGCTTCTCAGTATTTATTATACACAAAAGTCATGGCGCTACAAAAATAAACAGCAACGTTATTTAACAGCAGGAGCCACCGCCACATGTCAGCAACAGGATTCGTTGTAATCTTCGGCCTTATTGTACTTTTTGGGATCCTTCTCAAGCGTCTCAGTGAAATAAAAATCCCAAAAACAGCCGATCCAGAGAAATTTCGTTCACATTATCACACTCTGCCCACAGGATTCGGCTATTTCCATTATTTTGATCGCACAGGCTACGCCATAAACATAACTGAAAAACAAATTCTCCTGATTTTGAACGACATACCCTTACAGTATCCGATTTCGGCCATCCGCGAGGTCAAAAAACTCTGGGTAACACCAGGTAAAACCATAGTTCATGGAAAAAAAGATCTGTCGACGAGCGTTTCCGTGAGCGCCCACAACGCAAGAATGGCACGAGATGCTTACGACGACAGCGGATTATTTTTGCATCTTGCTGACATCAATTTGCCCACGGTCAATATCAAATTTGCAAACCCAGCCAGTTTAGACAGGTCTTACGAAATCTTTCTTCAGGCCATGGAGGGCGTACTCCCCGAGGATACGACCTCCGGGACCGAGGCGGACTCCAGCGACGGTTCCGTAGAGACGCTTCGCCAACGCCGCAAAGCCCAGGGGCTGTGCATTCTTTGCGGCGGCCCCCTGAGCTCGTCCAAGGAACAGGTCCTGGGATATTGCAAAGTCTGCGCGAATAAATAAGCACTACACGCAGCATTGTGTACGCACCTCCATAAGGAATAATATCATGCGCCCCATGTCTGCTTTACTCGTCCTCTGTCTCCTCGCCTTGACCTGCGGCACGGCTCTGGGTGCTGAACAGTTCCCAAACGGCTACAAAGAGTTGCGCTTTGGCGACAAGCCGCCCAAAACTTTTGTCCTGGCTGATACGGTTTTTGATGCCACTTCGGCCAAATCACAGCGCAATCCATGGAAAGTGTATGCCAGTCCTGCCGGAAGCGACCCCGATTTCTTCGGCTTCCCGACCAGCGAAACCAAGTATGAGTTTTGCCAAAACAAGCTCAACAGGGTGTGCTTGACCTTCACAACCAAGGACATGGAAAATATCGCCGCAACGATCAGCCAAAAGACCGGGACAAAACCGATAATCGACAAGCGCGATGATACGTTGACCAAAGATTCGTACATGTCCTACCGCTGGAGCAGCAAACACTGGGCCGTGCATTTGACTTTTGCGCTCAAAGCAAAAGTACTGACTGGTGAAATCGTGTCCCTCGACATAGGCGACGCATGCGAGCCAGACTAATTCGACTCCCTTAGCCACAGGACAAGACCGCCCGGGATAACGGTTTCCACAGTGGCGGCGCTGCTGAAAACATCGTACCCCGCCTGTAACCGCACACAAAGCCACGCCCGGCTGCTGCTTCGAAGGACTCGTCAGCAGCAGCCGGGCGTGGCTTTTGCGCCTTCCCAACAAGAAAAATCCAGGGTGCGAACTCCGGGAGACGTGGACGGTTGCTACCGCCCCCGGGCCTGGTAGCGGTTGATGCGTCGCTCCAGGTAGCGGGAAAATTCCGTCAGACAGTAGCAGATGACGAAATAGAGCACCGCGATAGTGATGAAGATTTCCGTTGGCGCGGTCAGCGTGCGGTTGTTGACCTGGGTGGCCGCCTTGGTCAGCTCGTTGACGCCGATGATAAAAGCCAGCGAGGTGTCTTTCGTCAAGGAAACGAACTGGTTGACGAAAGACGGGATCATGTTGAACAGCGCCTGGGGCAGGATGATGTGGGTCATGGCCTGGAAGTGGGACAGGCCCGTGCCGCGCGCCGCCTCCATCTGGCCCTTGGGCAGGGCCTCGACCCCGGCCCGCACGATCTCGGCGATGTAGGCGCTGGTGAAGACGATAAGCGCGATCAGCGCGCTTTCGGCCTCGGGCAGGGTGTGGCCGAAGACCACCGGGGCCAGGAAGTAGAACCAAAAGACGACCATCAAAAGCGGCGTGCCCCGGATGATCTCGATAAAGCCCATGGCCGGCCAGCGCAGGGACGGCTTTTTGGAAATGCGCATGAGCCCGACGCCAAGGCCCAGCCAGAAGGCCCCGAAAATGCCGCCTACGGCCAGGATGACGGTCATGGCCAGACCGCCCAGCGGCCCCTTGGGATAGGCCCCGATCAGGAAGTAGTCGAAATTGCGAAAAACGATGTCCCAATGCATGGCGCGCCTCCTACCGTGACCGCACGTGCAGCACGCGGCGGTTGTAGAGGTTGACGCCCAGGGACACGATCAAGGAAATCGTCAGGTAAATCAGCGTGGACACGGTGAAGGCCTCGAAGCCGTGGAAGGTGTGGGCCTCGATCTGCCGGGCCATGTAGGTCAGGTCCATGACGCCGATGGTCATGACCAGGGACGAGTTCTTGATGAGGTTTAAGAACTGGGAAATCAAAGGCGGGATGATGACCCGGAAGGCCTGGGGCAAAATGACGTAGGCCATGGCCTGGAGAAAGGACAGGCCGCAGGCGCGCGAGGCTTCGAGCTGGTTCTTGGGGATGGAAAAGATGCCGGAGCGGATCTCCTCGGCGATAAAGGCGGCGGTGTAGACGGTAAGCGCGATGACGCCGCAGGCGAACTCGAAGTCGCGGGCGTAGAGCCACTGGTTGACCGCTTCAGGCAGCACGCTGTAGGAGCCGAAATACCAGAAAAATATCTGTACGAGCAGTGGCGTGTTGCGGAAAAATTCCGTGAAGGAGGCCGCGAACCAGACCAGCGGCTTCACTTTGGACAGCCGCAACACGGCGATCACCGTGCCCAGCGCCAGGGACAGCACGATGGAGATGCCGGAAATCTGCAGGGTCACGCCCAGACCCGACAGGATCCACTGGCCGTACTCCCCGCTGACCACCTGGCCGAAATCGAATTGATACGCCAAAGACTCATCCCCGCTTGGCGGCCGGGGCGGACCCCGGCGCAAGTGCGGCCGGGAGGATTCCTCCCGGCCGCAGGTCACTCAGGAAACGCGTGTCGCCGACTAGGGCCAAAGCTCCATCTTCCAGGTCAGGGGCAGATAGTCCTTGGTGTCCTTGCCGAACCACTTGTCGTAGATCTTCTGGTATTCGCCCTTTTCCCACATGTCCATGAGGGCGGCGTTGACAAAGTCGCGGAAGTCGGAGTCGTTTTCCGCCACGCCCAGGCCGTAGGGCTCGGGGGAAATGTACTCGCCCACGATGTCCCAGGCTTCGGGCTTGTCGTCGCTGTTCTTGATGCCGACCAGGATGGACTCGTCGGTGGTCACGGCCTGGACCTTGCCCTGCTTCAGGGCCAGGAAGGCCTCGGGGTAGGTCTCAAAGGAAATCACGGTGCAGTCGGGCTGGGCCTTCTTCACGTTCTGCTCGGAGGTGGAGCCCTTGACGGAACCGACTTTCTTGCCGGCCAGATCGGCCACGGACTTGATGCCGCCGTCCTTTTTCACGAGCAACTTCTGGCCGGTCATGAAATAGGTGATGGAGAAGTCGACCTGATCCTCGCGCTCTTTCTTGTGGGTCATGGTGGCGGCCACGATGTCCACGGCGCCCTGGGTGAGCATGGGGATGCGGGTGGAGGAGGTAACGGGCTTGAGCTCCAGCTTGGCGTTTAAGCGGGTAGCCAGGGCCTGCATGAGATCGATTTCAAAGCCCACGATCTGGTTGGTCTTTTCATCCACGAAGCCGAAGGGGCGCTGGGAGTCCTTGACGCCGGCGACGAGGGTGCCGCGGGATTTGATGTCGTCGAGCTTGCCGGCCAGGGCGGGCATGGCCGCAACGAGGGTGAACAGGCAGGCGAGAACGGTAAGCCGGGCTGCTTTGCGCATGGAAGCCTCCTTCAGGCGTTTTGATGGTTTGCGGGCGTCGCCCGCGGACGGACTACAGGATTTCCTTGAGGAATAGCCGGGTGCGCTCGTGCCGGGGATTGCGGAAGAATTCCAACGGCGGCGCGCTTTCGACGATTTCGCCATAATCCATGAAGACCACCCGGTCGGCCACTTCCCGGGCAAAGCCCATTTCGTGGGTGACGCACAGCATGGTCATGCCGTCGCGGGCCAGGTCCTTCATGACGTTTAAGACTTCGTTGATCATTTCCGGGTCCAGGGCCGAGGTGGGCTCGTCAAAGAGCATGACCTTGGGCCGCATGGCCAGGGCCCGGGCGATGGCCACGCGCTGCTGCTGGCCGCCGGAGAGTTCGGCCGGAAATTTTTTGGCCTGTTCGTGGATGCCCACCCGCTCCAGCAGGGCCAGGGCCAGTTCCTCGGCTTCCTTGCGGGGCGTCTTTTTGACCTTGACGGGGGCCAGGGTGATGTTTTTGAGCACCGACAGGTGAGGATAAAGATTGAACTGCTGGAACACGATGCCGATGTCGCAGCGCAGCTTGTTGACGTCGACGTCGTCGCCGTGGATGTCGTGGCCGTCGAACAGGATATGTCCCTGCTGGTATTCCTCCAGACGGTTGACGCAGCGGATAAGCGTCGATTTGCCGGACCCGGACGGGCCGCAGATGACGAGCACTTCGCCCTGGTCCACGGAATCCGTGATGCCCTTGAGCACGTGGTAGTCGCCGTACCACTTCTGAACATTATGAAATTCGATCATGGCCATAGGGCAGCAATTCCTCTCGGGCAAAACGGATTTTGACGCCCTGCCGCAGCGGCAAAAGGCAAAACGGCAAGACGCACCCGGAATGCCCGAGCCTGCGCGAATTGTCCGCTTTTGTCAATCCATGCCGCCGGATTGGCGACTCCTCGACACCTCCCCGGACCCTGCCCCACCCGGGGCCGAGGCCGGACCCGACGGCTACTGGCCGCCAGTGGCTGTCGGCAGGGCGCTTGGCGGGCCAAAGGCCTCGTCCATGGCCTGCTCGAACTGGCCGGCGGTGAAGAGGTCGCGAAGGACCAGGGGGCGGGAGGCGGCCTCGCCGGCCGGGAAGAAGGCGGCCACGGGGATGGACTGGCTGCCAAGGGCCCGCAGCAGGGCCATGGCCGGCGGGGTCTGGCGGGTGAGGTCCACTTTCATGAAGACGGCCTTGTGGCGCTTGCCCCACTGGGCCACCCGGGGCGGCGTCAGGACGGTGCGCTCCAGGAGCTTGCAGGTGGGGCACCAATCGGCCGTGAAGTCCAGCACGAGGTTGTCCTTGCCCTGGTGCGCGGCAAAGGTCTCGGGGGTGTAGGCCACCCATTCGGCCTCGGCCTGGGGGGCGTAGGTCAGGGCAAAGGCCAGGCCGCCGCCGGCCACGGCCAGGGCGGCGACGCCCATGACCAGGCCGCGAAAGGCGGATTGGGCATGGTGCATGCGGCCAAGCAGCGTGGCCCCAATGGCCGTGGCCCAAAACGCGCCCAAGGTCGGCAGGATGCGCCCGGGCGGCAGGAGCGCCAGGAAATAGAGACAGGTGCCGGCCAGCAAAAAGGCCATGACCCGCTCCAGGCTTTGCATCCAGGCTCCGGGGCGCGGCAGGAGACGCACGAGCCTGGGCCAGATGGCCAGCACGCCGTAGGGCGAGGCCATGCCCAGGCCAATGGCGGCGAACACGGTCATGATGACGTGCTGGGGCTGGAGCAGGGTCCAGGCCAGGACGCCGCCAAGAAACGGGCCGCTGCACGGCGTGGCCAGAAGCGTGGCCAGGGCGCCGGTCAAAAAGGCCCCGCGCCGGGTGTGGCCCCGGCCGCCGGAGGTGATCTTGAGATCGACCACGGGCAGATGGAACACCCCGAAAAGGCTGAGCGCCAGGGCGAACAGCACCACGGCGGCCACAATGGCTAGGGACGGCGACTGGAACATCTCGCCCCAGGCCATGCCAAAAGCCCCGAGGATGAGGCTCAGGCACAGGAAATAGGTGACGATGCCCAGGGCGAAAAAGAAGTTGTGCTCACGCAGGATACGCCGCCGCTCCTGGCGGCCCTCCTCGCCACTGATGGCCAGAAGCCCGGAAAGCTTGAGGCTCACCACGGGCAGCACGCAGGGCATGAAGTTGAGCACGAAACCGGCGGCAAAGGCCAGCAAGGCGGCCTTGAGCAGGCCGCCGACCTCCAGGGCCGGGGTGAAGGACCGGGGGGCGAGCTTGGGCGTTTCCGGGGCCGGGGCCGGGGCGGCCGGGGCGGCCGGCGGCGTCGGATGCAGGGAGGCGGTGAGCCCCGGGTCCGGGCAGGCGGTCAAGGGCGAGGCTAGGGAGGCGTTTCGCAGGGCCAGAAACAGCGGCCACCAGGGCTGGCCCTCGGCCGGCGGCAGGGAGGCCGGGTCCGGGCCGGCCAGGGGCAGGGACACGGCCAGGGCCGACGGCCAGCAGCTCGTGTCCGAGCAGGAAAAGACCCGCACCTCGCCGGACAGCAGCGGCGCGGCCGCCGCTTCGGCCGAAAGAGGCACGAAAATCGGGGTGCGGCCCTCGTAGACCAGCACGGTCTTGTCCGGTTCCAAGGGATCGGGCGTGGGCGCGCCGGGAGGAAACAGCGCCGCCGCCGCCGCGCCACCGGCGGCCAGGGCGGCCCGGGCCGATTGCCCGGATTCGGCCGGCCCCACGGCGTAGGCGTGCCAGCCCGGGCCGGAAACCAGGGTCAGCACGGCCAGCATCGGGCCGGAAGGATCGCCCTTGGGCAGTCGGTACAGGGCCGTTTCCAGAACGGCCGGCAATTGCTCCTGGGATGCGGCATCCGGGCCGCCGACCGGCGGCGACGCGGCCGCGTCGGGCGCGTCGACAACCGGCGTGACGGCTGAGGGCGGCGACAGGGGCTGCTCCGTCGCGGGGGCGTTAGGCGACGGCGCGCCGGCCAACGGGGCGGGCGAAGCAACAGCGTCCGGGCTGGCGGCCGGGGCGGATTGCGGAACAGCGGTTTCAGGCGAGGGCGCGGCTTTGCCCGGGGAACGGGTCGCGGCGGCAGGCTGGACCGCCTTGCCCGGCGCGCCGCCGGCAGCGACGGCCAACCGGACGGACAGCCCGGCCTGGGCCAGGCACAACAACAAAAAAACGGCCATCGTCGGAAAGGCCAGCAAGCGAAGCCGGGATGCGGTCCTTGGGGCGACCGCTTGGTCAGGACGGCCAAAGGCCGGGACGCTCGTTGCTGCCATGTCGGCCAGATGCGCCGCGTCCCCCGGGCCAAAGCCCCGGGAGCGGCGGGCGGCGCGCGTGATCACTCGAAGCAGAACTCCAAAGTGAAGTCCCCATGTTCGGTGGAAAAGGGAATGGCCACCACCGGCCCGGAGGTAATGTGGCTGACGGTGTGGTTATCGCCGAAGATGACCGTCGGCGTGGACGAGGACAGGTTGAGGCCAAGCTGGCTCAGACCCGCCCGGGCCTGGCCGGAAATCATGTTGGTGATCTCGCCCACGGCGTCCTTGGCGTCTTGAATGATGTCGGAAATGTCGTCGCCAAGCATGTTTTTCACCACGGCAACGGCACACTTCTTGGAGAAGCTGATGGAGATGCTGCCGTTGCGGTCGCCGGTGAGGCCCACCACGGCGGAAACATCGCCGGCAGCAGCCGACACTTTTTTGACATAGGGCTTGCCAGGCTTGGGATCAAGCTGCGCCATCATGGTCAGCACGTGCTTGGTGGCGTCGACAAAAGGCTTGGCTACTTCGGCGTCGGTCGGTTTCATGCGTGTCCTCGGGGTGCCTTCGGGCAGATGGCGCGCGGTCGGCGCGGCAACGATATCCGTATCGCTTCAGGCATTACATCAAAACCCGCGCCCCTGTCACTAGCGAGAGGAGCAGGCAAGCCAGCGGAAATACGCCTTGCCAGGGACCAGTGGATTGCGTAGTTTCAATAAGGAAAGGTGCTGTTTTGATAGCCAAAATGTATATAAATCCAACAGCTTGCCGTAACCTTGGCGCGACTGCCGCAGCAGTCTGCGACTTCCCGGGCCAAGGCTGGACAGGGCGCCATGCCTAGGCACGCCCAGGGATATGGCGCGTCCGGGGCCAGGGCTGCCGGTGGCGTTACCGACTGGCAGGCCTTGGAACTGCAGCTGAGTCGCACCCGCGTGCTGCTCCAGGAAATCCTGGTCCATCTCCAGGAAGTGCTCAAAAGCCTGCGCACGACCCGGCCCGGGGCGACCGGGTTCTCCGGCCGGACGGATTCGGCCGGCTCGCGCCCGGGAAACGCCGCAGGCCATGCCCGTTTTCGCGCCCAGACGGCCCAGGCCGCCGGGGCGTCCGACCGTTTTTCCGCCAGTCGCACCCAGTCCGCCGCCGGAGCCTCGGCGGCCGGTACCTCGGAGCGTTTCCGGCATAAGACCCGACCCCATCACGAGACCACGTCCCAGGCCGCCGGCCCGTCCGCGTCCCACAACGCCGGCCAGGGCGGTTTCGGGGCACGCGCCACTTCGACTGCCGGAGCCGGTTCGCGGGAACAGACGGCTGGCCCGGGAGCCGCTTTCACCGGCAACGCGGCGGGACGTGCTGGGGCCGCAAGCGCCGGTTCGGACCGGACCGGCCAAAACACGTTTCGCGCCCAGGCCGGAGCCCACCGCGAACGCCCCCGCCCCGAGGGGACCTTCCGAACCCAGGCCGCCGGCCCCCAAGCCGAGGCCCGCACGGAATCCCGAACCCATTTCCGCCAGCAGCCAGGCTTTGCCGGAACCACCACCGGCAGCGCCGGCCGAGACACGGCCCGGGAAGCCTCGGCCGGACAAGGCACGGCCGGAGCCTCCTCGCAACAGCGCACGGCCGGCACGTCGGGCCAGCATCGCACGGCCGGCAACGCCTCGCAGAACCGCACCGCAGGCGCGTCCTCACAGAACCGCGCCACGGGCGCGTCGGGCCAAAGCCGCACGGCCGGCCCTTCCCGGCCCCATGCCCGGCCGCGCCCTGAACGGACCGCCCAGGGATTTCGACCCGACGACGACCGCCAACACCGCGCCCGGGAGATCGCCCGCCGCAGCGGCATGAACCTCAAATGCGCCTACGAGATCCTCTGCCTGGACTATCCCTGTTCGGTGGACGAGATCAAAAACGCCTACCGCCACATGGCCCGCCTGCACCACCCCGACCTCGGCGGTGACGAGGAAGCCATGAAGGACGTCAACGTGGCCTACGAAATGGCCATGCGCTTCTCAGCCGGCCGCCGCACGGCCACGGCCTGGGCCGTCTAGCGTCGCATTTTCCGATGAAGAATGCCTCCGGCGGCCGGGGGCCTGAGGCCCCCGGACCCCCCATCTGGAAGAAAGGTTTATAAAGCTGCCGTCCCGGACGGGGAGTGGCTGGACGTTGTCCGGCTTGCGTGGACTCCTGTGTTGCAGAACCTGCAACGCAAGGAGCGTCCCATGGCCCAAGGCTTTCCCCTGACCGCGTCCCTGGCCGCCGAGTACCGCGACCTGTTTCGCACGTCCCCCATCCGCCCCGAACGGGCCGCCGAGACGGCCCGGCTGGCCCGCCGGCTGGCCGAGACGGCCCGGAAGGCCCGCTATGCGGCCGTGGGGACAGGCCTTGGCCTGCCCTGGCATGTGGTCGGCATCCTGCATCTGCTGGAATCGGGCGGGGATTTCACGCGCCACCTGCACAACGGCGATCCGCTGGCCGGACGCACCGTGCGCCTGCCCAAGGGCCGCCCGGCGGCCGGGCAGCCGCCTTTTACCTGGGAGGAAAGCGCCCTGGACGCGCTGGTCCTGGCCGGGCTGGACGCTTGGGAGGATTGGAGCCTGGCTGGCACGGCCTACGTGTTCGAGGGCTACAACGGCTTTGGCTATCGCCGCCGCCGGCCGGCCGTGCCTAGCCCCTATCAGGCCGTTGCAAAAAGCTGTTTCCGGCTATTCTCCCCCGCAGATGACGGCGATGGGCATGATTCCACAGCATCGTCCTTCGACCACCATGACGATGGCCAAATAGGCCATTGAGGGATGCTGATTGGGCCAAATGAGCGCAAGCCAGGCACTGGCCCAGCCCCTGGGGGTGCCATGGCCGGTCTTGACCCGCATCAGCAGGCCGAGATTGAAACCGGCCACATGGAGCAGATACCGTTTCTGGATGTTCTCCCGTCCCCGGAGCCAGACCCGGCGCATACCGCCAGACCGGTCCAGCGTATGCTCGAAGCTTCTTTCGACCAGTTCCGTCCGCTGTTTTCCCATGGCCTTCCCGACCATCGACGATATCCGGATTCGGTTGTTGTACACGGCGCGCCGCGCCTCATGATCGCCACGCCAGGAGTTCAGGCCGTTGCGCTTGGGTTCGGCGATTCTCGTCCGCCATGGCCCTCCGTCCAGGTCTTTGAGGACATCCCGGGAGAAATAGCCCTTGTCCGCGACCAGTTCCGCAGGATCGTCCGGGCATGGCGGTGTGGAAGTGACCCGTCGCAAACTTTCTTGAGCGGCTTTCAGCGTCTTTTGCAGAGTCGAAGTGTCCCCCTTGTCCGCTTCATGCACCTCGACCGCCACGACCGCGCCGGTGTCCAGGTCCACCGCGTGCTCCGGCTTGTACGCCAGATGCGTTCGGCCATCCTTCATCTTGGCGATCTTCGCCTCGGGATCGACCTGCGACTGCCAGTCCTTGTTCGAAAGCGTCTTGCCGACGCGCTTGCGGTCCATGCGAGCCAGATCCTCATCCGTCGGAGAGTCGATGCCGCTCTCCTTAGCCATGCGCAGGAGCATCTTGCGGTAGCTCTCACCCGTGTCCCGGCGCACGATGGTTTTGAGCGCCGCGTTGGCCTCCATGGTCGAAGCGTCCACGCCAATGCGGCCTCCAAGGACCAAGGCATCCTTGCTGAGCAGCTTGAGAACCCAGGTGAAAACCTCTTGGTGGGTCGCCAGCGGCAGACGGGACCGTGTCCGACTGAGCGAGGAATGATCCGGCACAGACTCCTTGGGCGAAAGCTGGAGAAAATCCCGGAGGGAAAGCGAATCGGCGCAGCGCCACTCAATGCCGCGCTCGCTGTCGATGCCCTCGAAATACCCCACGAGGTGCATCCGAAAATACCGGCCAGGCGGAATGGAGGGACGCCCCTTGTCGGAATAGAAGGGCTTGCACAGCTTCTCGGCGAAACCATCGAAGGCGGCTTTCCGGAGAGTCTGCTGGAGACGATCGTAAAAAGCGTGCCCACGAGACCGAGGAATCTCATCCCAGGCCAGATACATCGTCCCCTGCTGATCACCCTGACGGCCAAGCCCCATCAGATCACCTCCGGAACCGCGATGGCTGGATTCTCGGTCACTTGGCGGAGTTTTTCAACACGCTGCTATCTGTGGAGCTTCACCACGGCCTACACGTCGGGAAAATATGTGGCTGACGGCGTCTGGTCGGCGGCGGCGGTAAGCCGCCAGTGCGGGGCCATGGCGCTAACACGGGCGCTGATCGAGGCCGGGCTGATCGCACATCCCGACGCGGCCACGCCCGCCGGCCTGGCTCTGCCGGCCGATCCGGCCGCGCTGCATGTCCTGGCCACAGCCCGCCAGTCCCTGACCGCCTGACCAAATCCCCTTAAACCCTTTCCCCAGACGGGGGGTCTGGGGGCCTCAGGCCCCCAGCCGCCGGAGGCATCCCCCTCTTCCTGCTACACCCCAAGGCGCTCGGTCAGCACCTCGGCCAGGCGGGTTTCCCACCAGGCCAGAAACGGCTGGTCGGTGAGCAAGCGCGGGCCGAAGACCACTTCGGGGTCGTAGGTCCACACGGACAGGCCACTTAATTGGCTGCCGCCCTGGCGCAATTTGAGGTCGAAGCGGGGGCTGGTGACGGCCACGGCGGTGCGCAGGCGCACGGCGTCGGCGCGCAGATGTTCGAAGTCCTGGCAGGTGAAGCGGTGGCGGTCGTGGACGAAAAACGCCATGCGCGGCTGGGCGCCGAGGTCGGCCCGGATGAGGTCGGGCAGGCTGTCGCGGTCGGTTTCGCCGAGGATGGAGACATAGGGCTGGCCGGCCGGGGCCGGGGCCGGGCCATCGGGGCCGCGCCAGCGCCACAGGGAGAAGGTCATGCCGAAGATGGGCTTGCCGTAGCCGGCCAGTCGGCGCTCGGCCGCGACCATGGCCGTATCCAGGGATTGGGGGCCGGCGTGGATGATAAACGCCGCCGCCCGGGACAGGACATCGGGGCCGCGCCGCCAGGAACCGGCCGGGAAAACACGGCCGAAGCCGGAGCCGAGGTCGTCGGGGGTGAGGATGGCCAGTTCGAGGTCGCGGCGCAACCGGGGTTCGCCCAGGGCGTCCTGGAGCACCAGCATGGACGGAGCAAAGGCGCGCACGGCGGCGGCGGCGGCGATGCGCGGGTCGGCGTCGATAAGAAAGCGGCCATTTGGGCTGTAGCGGGCCAAAAGCGCCGCCTCGATGCCGGCCTCGTCCAGGCTGGAGCCAGGCAATACCTGAAACGGGCTGGCCGGCGGGCAGCCGTCGCCGACCGGTCCGGCCACGGCCGTGGACACGCCCCGGGCGGCGGCCCAGCCCAGGAGCCACGAGGTCAGCATCACCCGGCCCCGGCAGTCCGGGGACATGCCGCCCACGGCCACGGTGGCCGCCGCCGGCCGGCAGACCTTGCCCAGGCCCAGGCCGAAGGCCCGGGCTTCCAGCCGGCGATAGCCGGCCACGGCCCGGCCGGGCACGACGAGCAGTCCGGCCAGGAGCCGGCGCAGGAGGTCCTTGGGCGTCAGCGACGGCGACGAAGCGAGGGGGCGGCGCGAAGGTTCGATCCTTCGCCGCCGGGTGCGACGGGCATTGGCCATGGCGGAAAAAATGGCCCGCCCCGGGCCGGCGGGGCCGGGGGCGGGCCGTTGGGGCAGGCTGGCCTAGTCCCTGTTGCCGCCGCCGAAAAGGCGCAGCATCATCAGGAACAGGTTGATGAAGTCGAGGTAGAGGGTCAGCGCGCCGAGGATGGTTCCCCGCCGCACGGCCGTGGCGTCGTCGGCCGGGGCCATCTCGCCCATGACCTTGAGCTTCTGGGTGTCGTAGGCGGTCAGTCCCGTGAAGACCAGCACGCCCACGCAGGAGATGATGAAATCGGCCATGGCGCTCTTGGTGAACATGTTGACCAGGGAGGCGATGACGATGCCGATAAGGCCCATGAACAGGAAGCTGCCCATGCCGGTCAGGTCGCGCTTGGTCAGGAGGCCATACAGGCTCATGGCTCCGAACATGCCGCCGGTGACCAGAAAGGCCTTGAAGATGGTGGCCTGGGCGTAGACCACGAAGATGGCCGACAGGGTGACGCCGTTTAGGGCGCTATAGAGCATGAACAGCCCGCTGGCCGTGCCGGCCGACAGGCGGTTGATGGCGGCGGACAGGCCCACGACCAGGGCCAGTTCGGCGATGATGAGGCCGAAAAAGAGGATCTGGTTGCCGAAAACAGCCTGCATCAGGGCCGGGCTCGACACCACGAAGACCGAGGCCGCCGCCGTGACCAGCAGGCCCAGGCACATCCAGCCGTAGACGCCGCGCATGAAGGCGTTTACAACTTCGACGCGGGCTTGGGTTGTCTGCATCGAGCGATATTGGTAGCTCATGAGCATCCTCCTCAAGGAAAAAATAGTAGACTATCCCTAGTCTATAACGCGCCGCGAGGCCGCTGGCAAGGGGAACCGGGCCGGCGCAGCGTTGGCGCGACGCAGGAGACGCATGGAGCAGACGCTGTTGCGGGTGGAAGGGCTTTCCACGGTTTTTGAAACGCCGGCCGGGCCGCTTACGGCCGTGGACGGCGTGGATCTCACGGTGTCGCGCGGCGAAGTGGTGGCCGTGGTGGGGGAATCGGGCTGCGGCAAGACCATGCTGGCCCTGTCCATCCTGGGGCTTGTGCCGCCACCGGGGCGCATCGTTTCGGGCCGGGCCGTGCTCGGCGACACCGACGTGCTGGCCTTGCCCGAGAGCCAGCGCCGGCAGGTGCGGGGCAAGCGGGCGTCCATGATCTTTCAGGAACCGATGACGGCGCTCAATCCGGTGCTGACCATCGGCGAGCAGGTGGCCGAGCCGTTGCGCGTCCATGCCGGAGCCTCGCGCCGGGAAAGTCTGGCCGCGGCCGAGGCCATGCTGGCCCGGGTGGGGCTGCCCGATCCCGGCCGGCAGCTTGGGCGCTATCCCCACGAGCTTTCCGGCGGCCAGCGCCAGCGGGTCATGATCGCCATGGCCCTTATGCTGCGCCCGGAGCTGCTTATCGCCGACGAGCCGACCACGGCCCTGGACGTCACGGTCCAGGGACAGATCCTGGCGCTCATGCTCGATTTGGCCCGGGACGCCGGCACGGCCATCCTGCTGGTCACCCACAACCTCGGCGTGGTGGCCCAGACCGCCGACCGGGTGGCGGTCATGTACGCCGGCCGACTGGTGGAAGAGGCTGCGGTGGACGCCTTTTTCCAGGGGCCGGCCCATCCCTACTCCCGGGGGCTTTTAGCCTCGCTGCCGCGCCTGGACGCCCCGGGCCGGCGGCTTACGCCGGTTCCGGGCATGGTGCCGAGCCTGTCCGCCCTGCCCACCGGCTGCCATTTCCATCCGCGCTGCGGGCAGGCCTTTGCCCCCTGTGCCGACAACCCGCCGCCGTTGTTCGACCTTCCCGGCGGCGGACAAGCGAGGTGCTGGCTTCATGGCGCGTAGCGACGTCCCGGTGCTGGAGCTGGCCGGCCTGTCCCGCTCGTTTGTTTCCCGGGAAGGCGTCTTTCGCCGCCGCGAGCGGATCGTGCGGGCCGTGGACGGGGTGGACCTGGCCGTGGCCCCGGGCGAGACGGTGGGGCTGGTGGGCGAGTCGGGCTGCGGCAAATCGACCCTGGCCCGCATGGCCATCGGGCTTTTGCCGCCAAGCGCCGGCACGGTGCGCCTGGGCGGGCTCGATCCCTGGGACGGGGGGGCCGCCGAGCGCAAGCGCCTGCCGCGTCTGGCCCAGATGATCTTCCAGGACCCCTACTCGTCCCTCAACCCGCGCCTGCCCGTGGGCTGGACCGTGGCCGAAGGGCTGCGGGCGGCCGGCGGATTCTCAGCCGGCCAGCGCCGGGAGCGCGTGGCCGAGCTTCTGGCCCAGGTCGGGCTGGCCCCGGAACACGCCCGGCGCTTTCCCCACCAGTTTTCCGGCGGCCAGCGCCAGCGGGTGGCCATTGCCCGGGCCTTGGCCCTGTCGCCGGAGCTTATTGTCTGCGACGAGCCGGTCTCGGCCCTGGACGTTTCGGTCCAGGCCCAGGTGATAAATCTCCTGGCCGACCTCAAGGCCCGCCACGGTCTGGCCTATCTGTTCATTTCCCACGACCTGGCCGTGGTCGGGCATTTAAGCGACCGGGTGGCCGTAATGTACCTCGGACGCATCGTGGAGCTGGCCCCGGCCGCCGCCCTTTACGCCAGGGCCGCGCATCCGTATACCAGGGCGCTGCTGGCGGCCGTGCCCGGGCTTGATCCCGGCCGCCGCCGGCCGGCCGGCCTGGCCGGAGAAACGCCCAGTCCGGCGGCCGTGCCCACGGGCTGCGCCTTTCATCCGCGCTGCGACCAGGTCCAGCCACGCTGCGCCGAGCAGTCGCCGGCGCTCACCGAGATCGCCCCCGGACACTTTGCGCGCTGCCTGCGCCTCACATAAAAGGAGAATCGCGATGGACCACATCGAAAAAGCCAGCCAGGAAATCTTCCGGGTGTTCATGGCCGAGCACTGGGTGCGCTACTATTTTGCCATGCAAAACGGCGAGGTGGTGTTTCTGGACGTGCCGGACGAAGCCATTGAAGCCGTAAAGGCCCACGACGCGGGCCTGGCCGAGTTCGTGGCCGGGGTCAACGGCCAGAGCATCGACATGGAATCCTCGCGCCGGGCCGTGGGCGAACACGTGTTCCGCACCATGGAAGGCGGCCAGTACCCGCCGGGGCTGGTGGGCAAGGCCTTTGACGGCCCGCAGCTCGGGCTTTTGCTCAAGCTCTTCACGGTCTGGCTGTCCGGCCACGAGGCCATGCTCGACGCGCAGCCCTTGCCCTTTGCCGAATGGGAACGACTTTTTACCGCCTGGCGGCAGGACCCGGCCGTGGCCCGCTTCGCCGCCAGCCTGGCCCAGGCCGGCAATCCGGCCACCCCGGGCAGCGGCGCGGTGCATTAATTCGGGCAATAAACAGGCCTTTTGGCCCGGAAGATCGGCAAGGCGTCGATCTTCCGGGCTTTTTTCATGTCCCGGCTACTGCTTCTTCTTGAGTACCCAGCCCCGGGCCTGCATGCAGGTGGCGAACACGTCCTGGTTGGCGTCGTCCTCGGCCACGTTGGCCACCCAGCGCGTGGCCTGGGCCTCGATGGTGGGATCGGTCTCGAACCGGTCCCGGCCGTAGGTGGGCGGTATCTGGGCGTTGGCCTCGTTGGTGCAAAGGGTGGTGTCCTGGGCCAGTCGCGCCTTGGACTCGGACTGATCGACCAAGTTGGGATTGTAATAGACAGGGCCGCAGCCACCAAGGCCGAAGGCCAGCAAGGCCAGCAGGGCAACGCGGATCGCCGGGCGCGGAATCACGGTCATGGAACGTCCTTTGCGGTCGGATTTATGGTCTGGATATTTTGTCGCCAGGGAACCTGCAACCTTTTTCCCATGGCGCGCGACATACGGGACGCCGGCGCACTTTTGCCCTGCACCGGCGCAATGCAGCATTCTGGAGGAACCTGTATGGAAGACCATCTGGCGATGGCCATTGAGATCGTCAAAGCCCAGGCCAAGGTCCGCAACATGAAAGAGGACGAGATACGGGCCATGGTGGCCAGCTTGTCGGCCACCATCCGCGATATGGATCTGGCGGCGGCGACGGGCGCGGGCATGCCGCCCGACGCCAAGCGGGCCATCAAGGAACGCACCATCACCTGCCTGGAATCGGGCAAGCCGTTTAAGATCCTCACCCGCAAGCATCTGGCCAAGTACGGGCTCACCCCGGACGAGTACCGGGCCAAGTGGGGCTACGCCAGGGACATGCCGCTGGTGTGCAAGGCCTTGCAGCGCGAGCGCCGCAAGAAGATGCGCGAACTGCGCCTGTGGGAACGCCGGGGCCAGGGCGACAGCGCGGCCTAGGCGGCAATCCGTTCCCGTTCGTGACGGGCGGCCCCCCAAAAAAATACGAGAGTATTTTTTAAAACAACGGATTATGAGCCTTGCCCGCCTCAGGCGGCAACCCTCTCCCGTTCGTGACGGGCGGCCAGGCAGGCGGCCACGGCGGCGGCCGTGCATTCGCCAAGCTCGGGCAGGCTGGTGCGGTCGTTGAAGGCCCCGAGATGGGGGCCGGTGGCGATGGCCACATCGGCCTCGCCCCGCGTCAGACAGGCCACCGTTTCGGCGGCCATGCCCCGGCCGAGCAAAAAGTCCCGGAACGCCGCGTCGGTCATGGCCGTCTGGTCGTCCACCCGCAGCAGCTCGTCCATGTGGCGGTCCACGCCCATCTCCTCCACCATGCGCCGGGCCAAGGCGGCCGCGTCAAAAGGCGCATGGCCGGGGGCCGCGCCGGCAAAGCCCTCGTGGTAGCGGGCCGTGGTTTCGGCCACCACCCGGGCCAGCAAGGCTTCATCGAAAAGATGGCGGGCGTCGGCCGGCACGCCGCCCGGGCCGTGGCCAAGAAGCGAGGGGTCGCGCATCCGAAAATAGCTGCCGGCCACGAGGTAGAGGCTGATCAAATGGTCGCCCATCTGGCGGTAGAGCCGGGCCGGCCGGACGCCCACCGAGGCGAAATGCTCGAAATCGCGCAGGCCCGAGACCCCGAAGTTGGGATGCAGGGCGCTTGCCAGCCAGCGGTCCAGCCGCCCCGGCAAGCGCCAGTCATACAGGCCCCCGTCCTCGCGCCGCCCCTGCTGCACCCGGTTGTGGAAAAGCGGGATGGCCGCCTCGTGGACAATGCCCCGGCCGGCCAGCCAGCCGAGCAGATGGGCCGCCCGGGACATGACCTCGGCAAAGGCCTCGGCACCAAGCCCCCCCTGCCCGGCCGGGGCGTTGGGATAGGCGAAATAGTCGGCCCGGGCCAGATAGGCCAGGCAGCGCCCGTCCGGGTCAAGGCCGGGCAAGGGGCAGGGCGCGTCCGGCACGGCCCACAAGGGCGCATCGCCGGGAAAAAGCGGCCTCGGTACATGGCAGGGAACCGGGAAGGGTTCGTCGGCCAGGGCGCGCATCCAGGCCGCTTCCCGGGCCAGGCCCAGCGGGGATTCGCCCTGGCGCAGGCGTTTTATCACCAGAAGCGTGCCGGGCTGGCCGGCCGGCAGAAGCAGGCTGCGCCCGGCCGGGGTCGCCTCGGCATGAGCCGAAACTTCGGCGGCCTGCCTCAAGGCGGCAAAGGACGCCCGGGCCGCCTCGGGTTCGGGCACGGCGATCTCGCGGCCGCCCAGGCCGGAAAGCGGCAGCGCGCCCACGGCCTCGGCCGCGGCCAGACGGGGCTTGCCGGGCGTGGCCAGGGCCTTGTCCAGGGCCTGCCTGGAAGCGGCGGCCAGATCGGCCGGTCCCTTGGCCAGCACATGCACCAGGGCCTCGGCGGCGTCGCGGTAGAGGATGCGGGCCTGAGTCCGGCGGGCATGGGGATCGGCGACGAGCAGGCGTTCCAGGGCGGTCAGGCAGGCCGGGCACAGCGCCCCGGGGTCGCGCTCGGCCAGATCGGCCAGACGGCGGGCGGCCAGATAGGCGGCGGTGAAATCGCCGTCCAGGCCGTAGGCGGCAAATCCCGGGTCGGTCAACGAGAGGCTTCCGGCAACAGGCGATTGAGCAGCGCCTGCAAATCGTACTCGTCCAATGGTTTGGGCAGGAAATCGAAGGGCTTGGCCTCGGCGGCCCGGTTGCGGGTGCCGTCATCGACAAAGGCCGAGACAAACACCACCGGCACGTCGCTGTCCCGGCGCAGGAGCTTGGCGGTCTCGATGCCGTCAAGGTCGCCGTCCAGGCGGATGTCCATGAGCACGAGATCGGGACGCTGGCGACGGAAGGCGTTTATCGCCTCCTGGCCCGAACCCACGGCGGCCAGGACCTTATGGCCCAGCCGCTTGAGCATGGCCCCCGTGGCCATGGCCGTTATCGCCTCGTCTTCGACGATCATCACGCGCGCCGCAATCATGCTCACAGCTCCTTGGGCAACGAAAACAAGCCGTCTATGCTTTTCATGGACCCGCCCCGGCCCTTTGTCAATGCCGACCAAAGCAAACAGACCGCCGGATTGCGCCGGCGGTCCGCAAAAGCAATGAAGCATCGGGGCGTTAGCAGTCGCTTTTTTTCCCGCCGCCCCGTTGAGCAACGGAGATGGGCTTGTGGCCCGATGCCGTCGCTATGGTCGAGCCAGGCCTAGGAATTCATGTCGATAAGCGAATTCCAGTCGTCGGCAAACTTTTTGAGTCCCGCGTCGGTGAGCGGATGGCGGATGTCGTACTCGCGCCAGTTCTTGTTCAGGGAAAGGGCTTCGGCCGGGATGGGGGCCAGCCCCTTGGCGTTGTAGCCGTATTTGGGACCGGGAATGGGCTTGCCGGCCTCGGCCCAGGCCAGGAGCACCTTGGCCGGGGCGGTGATGATGTCCGCGCCGTAGGCCAGGGAGCACAGGAAATGGTCCATGGTGCGTACGCTGGCCGAGAGCACCTGCACATGACCGTCGCTTTGGCCATACAGCGCCACGATGTTCTTGATCAGGTCCATGCCGTCTTCGCCCCGGTCGTCCAGGCGGCCGACAAAGGGCGACAGGAACACGTCGCCGCGTCCGGCCCCCCGGGTGGCGGCATAGACGGCGGCGGCCTGGGCCTGGCTGAAGACCAGGGTCATGTTGACGCGCCGGCCTTCGCCGGTGAGCACGGCGGCGGCTTCCAGGCCGGCCGTGGTGGTCGGCAGCTTGATGTGGGCGTTGGGAATCCAGGCGTCGAACTCCCGGGCATGGGTCAGCATGTCAGCCACGGTGGTGTCGGCGTCGGCGTAGACCTCGATGGAGATGGACCCCTTGGGCAACAGCGCGGACAGCTCCTGGCAAAGGGCCTTATAAAAGTCGTAGATGGCCGTGCTGCTGAATTTGTTGCCGTCGACCTTGTGGGCCTCGGCCTCGGGATTCTTGGCCAGAAGGCTCGGGTTGGTGGTCTGGCCGTCGAGAAAACCCAGGGCGGCGATGACCTGCCGGGTTTCCTGGGGATCGGCGCCGTCGAGAAAAATGCGCGTTTTGAGCGTGTCGGGTCGCATAGGGGCCTCGCAGCAGTTTGGTTCGTCTGGCGGCAAAAAAGAGTATGGGCCGCCGGCCCGGGGCCAAAACTTGCCCCGGTACGAGATAATGACGGAAACTAAACACCTTTTGCGAACAAAAGGCAAACAGTCTGTTGACGCGGGGCGCTTGCGGAGGGAAACACGGCAGAAAACAGGAACGCGACCATCGCGTCGTCCGCCCAAGGCGCGGCGGTCCCGGACGGGCCAAAGCCCGTTTCCTGACAAATCGGCCGGGACACGGCTTCGGGAGGCAAACATGACGAACGCCGACAGCTTCGACGCCCGCAAACGGGCGGCGGCCCAGGCCGCCGCGCACCTGGTCGGCCCGGGCATGGCCGTGGGCCTGGGGCACGGCTCCACCGCCGTGGCCGTGGTCCCGTTTCTGGCCGCGCGCGCTGGGCGCGGGGAACTGGCCGGCACGGCCTTTGTGCCGGCGGCGCGCTACATGGCCCAGGCCCTTCGCGCCGCCGGCCTGCCCGTGGCCTGTCTTGATGATTTTCCCCGGCTGGCCCTGGCCATCGACGGAGCCGACGAGATCGCCCCCAACCTCGACTGCATCAAGGGCGGCGGCGGCGCACTTCTGTACGAGAAGATCGTGGCCCAGGCCGCCGAGCGCTTCGTGCTGGTGGCTGACGACGGCAAGTGCTCGCCGGCCCTTGGGACGCGCCATGCCCTGCCCGTGGAGGTCACGCCCTTCGCCCTGGCCCCCACCGTCGATTTCCTGGCGGCCATCGGCGGCGCGCCGACGCTGCGCCGTCGCCCTGACGGCGACCCCATGCGCACCCAGCGCGGCAACTGCATCTGCGACTGCGCCTTCGGCCCCCTGGCCGATCCGGCCGGGCTGGCGGCGCTGCTCGACGCCCGGGCCGGCGTGGCCGGGCACGGGCTTTTCGTGGGCCTGGCCCAGGCGGCCTTTATCGCCGGCCCGGACGGCGTGCAGGAGCTTTCCCGACCGGCCGGCTGAGCCGACCCCGGCGACACTCAGGGGCTGTTTAACCTGCGGCCGGCTGCACCGGACCCGGCGACTTAAGCGCCGCGGCCTCGAAAGGCCCTGGCGCGTAGTGCTGACAGCATCGGGAAACCGGGCATTTTCTTGAAAATCCGCGAGGATTTATCCAGGGTCGCGGCGCGTGGCGGACTTCGGCGGCCGGAAGCTCTTCAGCTTCCGGCCATCGAAGCATGGCGGGAGACTTAGGCGCCCGCCAGGTACGTGGCGATGGCGTCGTCGTAGGCGCTGGTCTGGCGGAAGGTGGCGGCGGCGGTTTTCTGGCGCAGGGCCAACGGCGCTTTCATGCCGTTTTGGGCCAGGGCGTCCATGACCTCGGGATAGAAGGCCGGGTCGGGGACCACCAGGATGGAGGCGAAATTTTTCGCCGAGGCGCGAAGCAGCGTCGGCCCGCCGATGTCGATCTGCTCCACCATCTCCGGCAGGGGCAGTCCCTTTTCCAGGGCCTTGCTGAAGGCGTAGAGATTGACCACCACCATGTCGAAGGCGGCGATGCCGTGCTTCTCCAGGGTGGCGACGTGTTCGGGGTTGTCCTTGTCGGCCAGGATGCCGCCGTGGACATTGGGGTGCAGGGTTTTGACGCGGCCGTTTAAAATTTCCGGGAACCCCGTCACGTCGCTGACGGAGGTGACGGGCAAGCCGGCTTCGACGAGCATCTTGCGGGTGCCGCCGGTGGAGACGAGTTCGACGCCGGCGGCGGACAGGAACCGGGCCAGTTCGGGCAGGCCGGACTTGTCCGTGACGCTTAAAAGCGCCCGTTTGACAGGCAGAAAATCCATGCTGGACCTCGCTTTTTCAGGCGAGGTGCCACATGGCGGCCGGCTTGGCAAGGGTGCAAGGGGCGCGCGGCGCAAAACGCCCTGCGCGCCTTACGTGGACACGACACGGGATGCAGGGCCGTGACGTCCGGCCGGGGCTGGGCGGCCCGGGCCGGACGTCGCGCAGGGGTGTCCATGGGCCGGTTCGACGCGGCTTGCATCGTCTCCCTGAAGCCTGGCAAAGCCTGGCCAAGGAGAAATTTGTCAGGACAAGGCTGTCCGGCCAGGGCCCGGACCGCTTCGCCGGCTAGGCCGCGATGCGCTTGAGCTCGTCGGCCAGTTCCCGGGCGGCGTCGTTGGCCGGGTCCTGGAGCAGGATCTGGTCGATCTCCGCCCCGGCTTCGCCATGGCGGCCAAGGCTCACCAGGCAACCGGCCAGGGTGAAGCGGACCTCGTGCTTGAGCGGATCCAGGGCCAGATAGTCCTGCAGGTAGGGCAGGACGTCGTCCAGGCGGTCGTCGGCATGGGCCAGACGGACCAGGCCGAACAGGGCCACCAGGTTTTCCGGGTTCTTGGACAGCGCGCCCTTGAAATGGGTGAACGCCTCGGCCGATTGGCCGCGCTCCATCTCAATAAGCGCCATGCCGGACAGGGACCGGTCGTCGGCTTCAATGGAAGACGCCTTGCGGTACAGCGTCATGGCGTCGTCAAGCTTGCCGCGCTGCACGGCGATGGTGGCCAACCCCAGATAGGGGTCGGGGTGCACGCCGTTGCTGGTCATGGCCTTGCCGTAATATTCCTCGGCCTTGTCCAGGTCGCCCATGAACAGATAGCATTCGCCGAGTTCCTTGTTGATTTCGTAGTCGAGTTGCCCACTCATGACATCCCCTCCGTTGGCGGCCCGTCGGGTGCTGGTTTCGGGCCTGGCCGGTTCGCGCCTTGACGGCGCAGCTGGTGCTCGTTGGTCCCGACGGCCAGGGCTGCCGGGCGTTTTCCTCCAAGCAATCCTCATGCCAAGAACCCCAACGCGCCGGCCGGCCGGCTCCACAGGCCCGCGACGCATGACGCTTTTGGGAAATTCGTCCGGCTTTATTAGAAAGTGAAACGAATAGGCGGCAAAAAATGCCCCCGGCCGCGCCGGGCTGATCGGGCTGGAACGCTTTTTGCCCAATAGGCTTTCGAAAACGGGCGGCCAGCCCGGAGACGACTCTCCCAAGCGGAGGAAACAGACCATGAAAACCATTTTTTCAAGCAATCTCGGGCTTCTCGGCAAGGTCATGGACCTGCATCAGGAGCGTCAGAATGTCGTCATGTCCAACCTGGCCAACCAGGACGTGCCCGCCTTCAAGGCCCGCACCCTGGAGTTCGAGCAGGAACTGCAGGCCGCGCTCAATATCGACGGCCGGGGCAAGATGACGCGCACCCAGGGCGGCCACATGCCCACGGTGTTCAATGCCGCCGGCTTCGAGGGCAACATCGACATGGGCTGGAAGCCCCGGGTCGTCCAGGGCCTGGACAGCGTGGACATGGATAAGGAAATGGCGGTCATGGCCAAGAATACGCTCATGTACAACGCCCTGACCGACATCACCAAGAAGAGTTTCGAAGGCCTGCAAAAGGTCATCATGGACGGAGGCAAGTAACATGGATCTCTTCACCGCAATGGACATCGGTTCGTCGGGCATGTCGGCCCAGCGGACCACCATGAACACCATCTCCATGAACCTGGCCAACATCAAGACCACCAGAACGGTCAACGGCGGCGGACCTTACGTGCGCAAGTCCGTCATGCTCGAATCGACTCCGGTGGACAGCCCGTTCTCCAAGGCCATGCAGTCGGCCCAGGACCGCGACCTGGCCGGCGTCAAGGTCACGAGCCTGGTCAACGACAACCGCCCGTTCCGCATGCAGTACGAGCCCGGCCACCCCGACGCCAACGCCGACGGCTACGTGGCCTATCCCGACATCAACGTGGTCGAGGAAATGGCCAACATGATCACGGCCATGCGCAGCTACGAAGCGTCCAGCTCGTCGATCGGCACCGTCAAGAACATGTTCAACAAGGCCCTGGAAATCGGCCGCAGCTAACGGAGAAGCGTCATGGCCATCCCTTCCCTCGCCCTCGCCGCCTACCAGAACGCCCTGTCCCAGTCCGGGGCCATCGAAGCCAAGGTGTCACGCTCCCTGGCCAAGCCGGCCGCGCCGGCCGAAGGGTTCGGCCAGATGCTCACCGACTCCGTCAAGCGCGTCAACGACATGCAAAACGGCAAGGACGCCATGGTCGAGTCCTTTGCCTCGGGCCAGACCCAAAACGTCCATGAACTCATGATCAATCTGCAAAAGGCCAGCTCCGCCATGCAGATGACCACGGCCGTGCGCGGCAAGGTCATCGAGGCCTACCGCGAACTCGTCAAGATCCAGTTCTAGCCCGCGCGACCGTAAACGAAGACCGCCAGGAGACCCGCCATGCCCGACTTCCTCAAGCAAAACTTCGAGAAGCTCATCCAGTACTGGTCCAACCGTTCCGCCGCCCAGCGCATCATGCTGGCCGGACTGGCCGCTTCCCTGGTCGCCGCCTTCGTGGTCATGCTGTTTATTCTCAACCAGCCCGACATGCGCGTACTCTACACCAACATGCCCCAGGAAGACGCCTCCCGGGTGGTGGAGCTCCTCAAGGCTTCCAAGACCCCCTACGAACTGCGCGACAACGGGGCCACCGTGCTGGTACCGGCCGAGGCCGTCTACGAGCAGCGCCTCAAGGTGGCCGGCGAAGGCGTCATGCGCGGCCAGGGCATCGGCTTCGAACTGTTTGACGAACTCAAGGTCGGCCAGACCGACTTCGTCCAGCGCATCAACTACACCCGGGCGCTGCAAGGCGAACTGGCCCGCACCATTTCCGAATTTCCCCAGGTCGAAAAGGCCCGCGTCCACTTGGTGCTGCCCCACAAGAGCCTTTTTATCGAAGAGCAGAAAAAGGCCACCGCCTCGGTGGTGCTGACCCTGCGCAAGGGCCAAAAACTTGACGCCAAGCAGCTCCAGGGCATCGTCAACCTCGTGGCCATGTCCGTGGAAGGCCTTACCCCCGACCACATCACCGTCACCGACACCGCCGGCCAGTCCCTGTATCAGCCGCGCGGCGACGGCGGCCTCGACGGTCTGACCACTACCCAGTTCGAATACAAGAACACCTTCGAATCCAACCTCGAAAACCGCCTCGAACAGATACTCACCCCCATCCTCGGCCCGGGGCGCTCCCTGGCCAAGGTCAACGCCGAGCTCGACTTTGCCCAGCGCACCATCCGCAAGGAACTCTACGACCCCAACGCCACCGTGGTGCGCAGCGAACAGAAAAGCGAGGAATCCACCTCCGGCACGGCGGCCGTGGACGCCTCGGGCGTCACCACCACCCCGCGCGGCGGCGGACAGGCCGTGCCCAACACCAATTTCCGGGGCGAAGGCTATTCCGGCACCGAGTCCACTCAGAAGTCCAACCGGGAAAACAAGACCACCAACTACGAGATCAACAAGGAAGAGCAAAACGTCGTCACCCCCGTTGGCGACTTGAAGCGCCAGTCCATAGCGGTTATCGTGGACGGGACCTATGAGAAGGTCGAGGGGACCAAGAACTGGAAGTTCGTGCCCCGCTCGGCCGAGGAACTGGAACGCATCAAGCAGATCGTGGCCCGGGCCGCCGGCCTGGACGCGGCGCGCGGCGACGAGATCCAGGTGTCGAGCTTCGAGTTCGGCGCGCCGGACGGATCGGCCGAGCCGAGCCTGGTGCAGACCATGCTGGAATACGCCCAGCGGCTGGGCAAGCCCTTCATCAACGGCCTGCTCATCTTCCTGTTCCTCATCCTGGTCGTGCGGCCGGTGGTGCTGGCGCTCATTCGTCCGCGGGTCACCGAAGAGGAGATCGAAACCTTGGAAAGACTGCCCGAAGGCGAAGCCCGGCTGGCCCTGGCCGAGGCCGTGGAAAGCGAAGAGGCGGCGGCCATGCTGGAACCCGGCCGCCAGTTCGAGCTGGCCAAGCACCTGGCCTTGCAACTGTTCGAAGAAAACATGGAGCAGTCCATCTCGCTGCTCAAGAGCTGGCTTAAGCAGGAGGCCTAATCCCCCATGCCCGCCATGATGTCCGGTCCGCAAAAGACCGCCGTTCTCTGTCTGGCCCTGGGCGAAAAGTTCGCCGGGGAGGTGTTCAAACGCCTGGATCGGCGCGAAATCGCCGCCATCTCCAAGGCCATGTTGGACATCGAAACCGTGCCCAAGGAACAGGTCGAGGAAGTGGTCCACGAGTTCAACGACGCCCTCCAGACCGGACGCGACATGGTCACGGGCGGCGCGGACCAGGTGCGCCGGCTGCTCTCCAAGACCCTGGACTCGGACACGGCCAAGTACATCATGGAAACCCTGGAGCTCGACACCGGCCCGACCCCGTTCCAGGAACTGGGCAACGTCTCGCCGCGCATCCTGGCCCAGATCCTGCGCAACGAGCATCCCCAGACCCTGGCCCTGATCCTTGGCCACCTGCACCCCGAGCAGGCCGCCGAACTGCTGCAGAACCTGCCCTCGGGCGTGCGCGCCGAGGTGCTCATGCGCTTGTCCAAGCTCGAAGCCGTGGCCGAGGACATGCTCATGGAAGTGGACAAGGTGCTGCAAAACCAGCTCATCGCCATGGGCGGCAAGGAAGGCAAGAAGGTCGGCGGCATCACCGCCGTGGCCGAAATCCTCAATGCCGTGGACCGGGCCACCGAAGAGGAAGTCCTCTCCGAGATCGAGGAAGAATCCGCCCAGACGGCCGAAGACATCCGCAACCTCATGTTCGTCTTCGAGGACATCAAGGCCCTGGACGACCGGGCCATCCGCGAACTGCTCAAGGAAGTCTCCAACGAGGAGCTCACCCAGGCCTTAAAGGGCGCTTCCGAGGAGCTGCGGGACAAGTTCTTCCGCAACCTTTCCGAGCGCGCCGCCAACATGATCCAGGAAGACCTGGAGATCATGGGTCCCATCCGCCTGGCCGAGGTCGAAGGCGCCCAGCAAAACGTGGTCAAGACCGTGCGGCGCCTGGAGGCCGAGGGCAAGATCGCCATAGGCCGCGGAGGCGGCGATGTCTTTGTCTGACGAAGAGGCGGCAAGCGTCCTCACCGGCCGGGTCATCCTCGGGCCGGGCCTGGCCGGCCCGGGCGAGACCACCGTGGCCGAGCTGGAAGCCCACCGCTCCCCCGAGGAACTCGAAAAGGTCGAGCTCCGATTCTGGGAACGCCTGCGGGCCAAGGCCACGGCCAAGGCCCAGACCATCCTCGCCGAGGCCATGGCCGAGGCCGAGCGCCTGCGCGAGACGGCCCGCCAGGAAGGCTACGCCGCCGGCCACGCCCAGGGCCGGGCCGACGCCGACGCGGCCGCCGCCGAAGCCGCCGCCGCCGCCGCCGCCGAATATGAAGCAACCCTGGCCCATCTGGCCGGCTCTTTCGGGGCCATGGCCGAGGCCCTGACCGGCGAGCGCGCCCGGGTGTGGGATCTGCAGCGCGACGAATTTCTGACGCTGCTGCGCCTGGCCGTGGAGCGCACCGTCAACGTGGCCATCGACGCCCGGCGCGAAGAGATCCTGGCGGCCCTGCTGCACGAAGCCCTGGAAGCCATCGACGCCAAGGCCGAACCCACCCTCACCGTCCACCCCGAGGACGAACCCCTCCTGCGCGAACTGCTCACGCGGGCCAAGGCCGAACGCCCGGCCCTGGCCCGGGTGTCCGTACGCGTCAATCCCGGGCTCATTCCCGGCAGCCTCTATCTCGAATACCCCGAAGGCCTGGTGGACAACACCATCGCCAGCCGGTTTGCCGAAGTCGAAGCGATTTTCGCCCATCTGGCCGCCGCCCCGGCTCCGGGCGAAGGCGGCGACGCGGCCCCCGACACCGCCCCGGCCGGCGACCTGACGCCGGGAGCGCCCGGAGACGGCCATGCCCACGGTTGACGCCGCCGGGGCCATTTCCCTGCTGTCGGCCATGCAGCCCATGAAGACCTACGGCAAGGTCTCCAAGGTCGTGGGGCTTATCGCCGAGGGGCGCGGCATCCGCGCGCCGGTGGGGTCGGTGTGCCACATGCTGCCCCAGGGCGAAGCCCCGGGCACGGAAGTGCCGGCCGAGGTGGTGGGCTTTCGCGACGGGGCGTGTCTGTTCATGCCCTACGGCGACCTGCGCGGCATTGCACCCGGGACCCTTATCCGCAACACCAGCACGCCGCCGCTGTTTCCGGTGGGCCGACGCTACCTCGGCCGGGTCATCGACGCCTTCGGCAACCCCATCGACAACGGCGATCCCGTCGTGCCGCGCCGCTTCAATCCCATTTTCGCCCCGGCCCCCTCGCCCATGGACCGGCCGCGCATCTGCGACCCCATGGATGTGGGCGTGCGGGCCATCAACGGCTGCCTGACGCTGGGCAAAGGCCAGCGCGTGGGCATCATGGCCGGTTCGGGCGTGGGCAAATCCACGCTCATGGGCATGATCGCCCGCAACACCGTGGCCGACGTCAACGTCATTGGGCTTGTGGGCGAACGCGGCCGCGAGCTGCGGGAATTTATTGAAAAGGACCTCGGCCCCGAGGGCATGGCCCGGTCGGTGGTGGTGGTGGCCACCTCGGACCAGAGTCCGCTCATCCGTATGCGGGCCGCCTACGCCGCCACGGCCATGGCCGAATTTTTCCGCGACGAAGGCAACGACGTCATCCTCATGATGGACTCCGTCACCCGCTTTGCCATGGCCGGCCGCGAGGTCGGTCTGGCTGCCGGCGAACCGCCGACCACGCGCGGCTATACGCCCTCGGTCTTCGCCCAGCTGCCCAAGCTCCTGGAGCGGGCCGGCCGCAATGGCCTCGGCAGCATCACCGGCATCTACACCGTGCTGGTCGACGGCGACGATTTCAACGAACCCATCGCCGACAGCGTGCGCTCCATCCTTGACGGGCATATCGTCCTGACCCGCGACCTGGCCGACCAGGGGCATTTCCCGGCCATCGACGTGCTGCGAAGCATCAGCCGTCTGCGCTCCGACGTGACGCCCAAAGACGCCCTTGCCGCCTCGCGCGAGCTCATCCGGCTGCTGGCCACCTACCGGCGCGTGGAAGACATGGTCAACATCGGGGCCTACGCCCGGGGGGCCAACCCGGAAATCGACCGAGCCATCGACATGATCGGCCCCATCAACACCTTCCTGCGCCAGGACGTGGCCGAACGGCAAAGCCTGGAAGAGTGCTTCCAGGCCGTCATCGCCCTGATCGGCAAGAAGTAATTTCGGCTTCCGCCGCCCGCCGTCCTTGCCTGCCGCCCGCCCCCGGGCTACATCTTCCTGCCCCGACGCCTTTTTTCCTCACCGGCCTGGATGCGGCCGAAACCGGCGCGGCCGTGGCCAACAACGGCCGGCTGCGCGCCAAGCGTTCGGGAACGCGCCTCAACCACCAACCGGACCACTGCCATGAACCCCGCCTGCAAGGACATCACCTCGTTTCTCGTCATGGACATCCTCGAACGCGCCCAGGCCATCGAGGCGGCGGGCCACCGCGTCATCCACCTGGAGATCGGCGAACCAGATTTCGACATTCCCGAGTGCGTCAAGGACGCGGCGCAAAAGGCCGTGGCCGAGGGGCGCACCCACTACACCCACAGCCTGGGCATCCTTGAGCTGCGCGAGGCCCTGTGCGCCCTTTACGCCGACGAATACGGCGTGAAGATCAGTCCGGAGCGGATTCTGGTCGCCGGCGGCACCTCGCCGGCCATGCTGCTGGCCTTCGGCGTCCTGGCCCGGCCGGGCAAGCACATGCTGCTCACCGATCCGGCCTATGCCTGCTACCCCAATTTCCTGCGCTTTACCGGACTGACGCCGCGTTATGTGGCCGTGGACGAAGAAGACGGCTTCCAGTGGACGCCGGAGCGTATCTGGGAGTCGGTCAGCGAGGACACCGCCGCCATCCTGCTCAATTCCCCGGCCAACCCCACCGGCACGCTGCTGTCCGAGGCCGCCTTGGAGACCGCCTGCGCCTGCGGCGCGCCGGTGGTGTCCGACGAAATCTACCACGGACTGACCTACGCCGGCCCGGCCCGCAGCGCCCTGCAGTTTTCCGACGACGCTCTGGTGTTAAACGGCTTTTCCAAGCGCTTCGCCATGACCGGGCTGCGCCTGGGCTATCTCATCGCGCCGCCGTCGCTCATGCCGCTTTTGCAAAAGCTTCAGCAAAACCTGTTCATCTGCGCCTCGTCCGTGGCCCAATGGGCCGGGCTGGCCGCGCTGTCCCCGGACGGGCTGGCCGCGGCCGAGGTCATGCGCCAGACTTACGACGCCCGGCGCAAGGTCCTTTTGGCCGGCCTGTCGCGCCTGGGGCTTTCGCCGCGCGTGGAGCCCACCGGCGCGTTTTACGTGTTCGTGCGGGCCGATCACCTGCACCCCAACTCCCTGGCCCTGGCCTACGACATCCTGGAAAAAGCCCACGTGGGCGTCACCCCGGGCATCGACTTCGGCCCGGGCGGCGAGGGACATCTGCGGTTTTCCTACGCCAACTCCCTGGAAAACATCGAGGAAGGCCTGGCCCGGCTGGAGCGGTACATCACCGACCATTGCCGGTAAAACACCTCCGGCGCGGCCATGAAAAAAACCGGCTCATGGGCCGGTTTTTTTCGTTTTGCCGCAGGAGGCCTGCCCCTACTTGGCCAGGGCCCGCTCCATGGCCGCCGTCAGCTCGGCCGGCTCGAAAGGCTTGGTTACGTACTCGTCCATGCCCGCCTCCAGGCCCTTTTGGCGGTCGCCCTCCATGGCGTAGGCCGTCAGCGCCACCACCGGCATGGTCGGGGGGACGCCCTCCACCTGGCCCGAGCGGATGCGCCGGGTGGCCTCCAGGCCGTTTAGGCGCGGCATCTGAATGTCCATGAGCACCAGATCGTAAGCGCCGCGCTCCAGCATGGCCAGGGCCTCGCGGCCGTCGGCCGCCGCGTCCACGGCATGGCCGAGCTTTTGCAGCGCGCGCACCGTGAAAATGCGGTTGACCGGCTCGTCCTCGGCCAGAAGAATGCGCAGCCCGCCGCTCGTTTCCGCCGCCTTTTCGCTCTCCGGGCCGCGACGCGCCGGCCGACTCCGACGCGGCTTTTGCGCCGGGAGCGGCAGGCCGCATTCCAGGGTGGCCGTAAACGTGCTGCCTCGGCCCGGCTCGGACACAAACGTCACGTCGCCGCCCATCATCCGGGCCAGCCGGCGGGCGATGGCCAAGCCCAGGCCGGCTCCGCTGTACTTCTTGGTCAGGTAATCCTCGCCGATGCCGAAAGGCTCGAAGATGGACCGCTCCCGACCCGGCTCGATGCCGATGCCGGTATCTTCCACCACCAGACGCAGCCGCGCGCGTCCCTCGGGCGCGGCAAAGCCCTCCGCCCCCGGGCCGGCGGCCTCGCCCCCCGGCGCGACGCGCACCGTCACGTGGCCCCGGCGGGTGTACTTGAAGGCGTTGCCCACCAGATTAATAAGAATCTGCTTGATGCGGTTGGCGTCGCCGATGATCCGCTCGGGCAGGCCCGGGTCGAAAAAGTAGGAAAACTCAAACGAACGCGGCAAACTTTGGGCCATGAAATTGCGCAAAAGGGGCGTGAGTTCGGCGGCCAGCTCGAACTCGCGGGGGGCCAGGCGCAGCCGGCCGGCCTCGACGTTGGAGAGATCGAGCAGCTCGCCCACGATGTTGGTCAGCGTGGCCGCCGACTGGCGGATGACGCCCAGATACTCCCGGGTCTCCTCGTCGCCGCCCTTGTCGAGCAGGAGCTGGGCAATGCCGAGGATGCCGTTTAGGGGGGTGCGCAGTTCGTGGCTGATGTTGGCCAGAAACTGGGTCTTGGCCCGGCTGGCCGCCTCGGCCGCGCGCTTGGAGGCCAGCAGTTCCTCGGCCAGGCGCTTCTGGTCGGTGATGTCGTCAAAAGCCCAGACCACGCCCTCGGCCGCGTTGCCCGGGCTGATCTGCCGCGCGGCGGTGCGAAGGGTCAGGCGCGTGCCGTCGGGGCGCAGGAATTGGTGCTCGCCGACATGCAGGCCGTGCTGGCGCATGTCGTCATAGGCCTGGCGCACGAAGGCCTGATAGGCCTCGGGAGCATCGAACAGCGCCTCGGCCGTGCGGCCGATGAGTTGCTCGCCCGGACAGCCCAGCAGCTCCGCGCCCCGGGCGTTGATCTTGACGAACCGGTTGTCCCGGGCCAGCACCATGCCGACCAGGGCGTTTTCGAAGATGGTCTCCATCTCGCGAAGGGCCTGGGCCAGGGTCGGACGAGGCGCCTGCGCCGCTACGGCTTGGCTGGCCACCTCATCCGGGTTCCGGGACGAGGCCTGATTCGCGCAGGAACTCTCCAGAGGACTCCCGCCCTCCTGTTGGCCGCCTGCCGCTGCATCCGGCGCGCGTGTTTCGTCTCCGGCCATTTAACCCTCGCCGTTCCAACGCTTCGATGCGAACGGGTTGTCGTACCGTCGAGCCTACTCCCAAGGGCGGCCCATCGCAACACGGGCCTTGAAAAAAACGGCTACGACCGGTCACGCCGCCGGCAGAACTGGTCGCACAAATCGATGGCCCGATCCAGGATGCCGGCGCAGCCGTTGGTCAGATTGGCCACGTACAAGGCGTCGCCGGTCTTGCGGCACATGGTCAGACAGGCCGACAACTCCGTCGGCGGCTGACTGAGTTCCTGCTTGAACCGGTTGCAGATGGGATCGGAAAGACAGGCGTTTGGCCCGGGCAAGGCCGAACAATATTCGTAATAGTCCGTCACCGTCATCACCGGCGGCTTGTCGCCGCCCAGCCCGCCGCCCTGCCCGGCGCAGCCCGCCAGAAGCATCAACAACACCGCCGCCAAAAGACTCGTCCGCACCGCCATGACCGCTCCAATCGTTAAGGGTTGCAGCGTAACACTCTGCCCAACAGCCGGCTTCGTGTAAAGCGATTTACCAACCGACACAACTATTCGCCAATACTAATTAAAAGATTTATGACATAGACTGACTGGTACGTGTCCGCCTTCCATGGTCTTTCTGGAACCAAGGATGGTGCAACATGAACACGCATTCGGCCCTGCCGGCCATGCCGGCCGACCTGCGAAACGCGGTCCTGTCCCACTACACCACTTTCAGCGAAGACGGCACATTGTGCTACGTCGCGGACAAGGTGCATCGCAATTGCCCGGACTGCGGCACCGTTTTTACCGGCTCGGCCAGCCGCCTAGCCTTTGGCGGCGGTCCGGCCTGTCCCTTCTGCCGGGGGCTGGCCTCAAAGCCCTTGCCCGAGGCGGGCTGGGCATGAACGCCGCGTCCCCCGCCGCCTCGCGCAAGCTCTGGGCCGCCGGCCTGGCCATCGCCGCCGTGGCCCTTAGCCGCAAGTACAGCCTGGGGCTGACCCCGGACGAGATCCAGGCCATCACCGACATTGCGCTCACGGCCATCGGCTCCCAGGCCGGCATCGATCTGGCCGAAAAAGCCCTGCCGCTGCTGGCCAAACCCCAAACGCCCACGGAGCCCCGGACATGAATCCCGACGCCCTGGTGCTGCCGGCCTGGAGTTCGCTGCTCGTCGGCATGGCCCTGTTTTTCGCCCGCAAATGGATCAATGACGTGGCCCGGGCCATCGACAAGCTCGAAGAACGGATGCGGGCCTACGAAAAGGCCCAGATCGACTGCCGCCTGGAACTGGCCAAGGGCTACCCCACCCGCGAGGAAACCCTGCGCCTGGCCGAACGCCTCGACAACCACGCCACCCGCCTCGTCATTCTCGAAGAGCGCGATCTGGCCGCCTAACCACCCCCAAGGAGCCGCACCATGTCCCTCGACAAACTCCTGGCCCTCAATCCCCACCTCACCCTGGCCGATATCCTCGCCCTGTGGCACTGGTCCGGTCCCTCGCGCCGGCTGCACTAGGCAAGAGGGAAGAGGGAAGAGGGAAGAGGGAAGACGAAGAGCGGGCTCTGCCCGCGCCCGCCGGGGGACTTAGTCCCCCGGACCCCCAAGCCGGGTATCGGGCAAGGGCGCAATCTCTCGTTCTCTTCATGCTTCCTGCCTTTCCCGGGCGAACCGGGGCGTTGGAATTTCCGGGCCGTCGAGCACCCGGCGGCAGCCGGGCGCATCGACGGCCCGGAAATTCCAATGCCCCACGCGGCGCAGCCGCCAGCGCCTTGGCGCACGCCGCCAGGCGGTCTTCCCGCCCAACCTCACGCCGCAGCACGCCCTTCCCCGTCCGCGCCCATTCGGGGTTTCCAAAGGGGGTCACCCCCTTTGGCCGCCGGAGGCCTCTTCGTATTTGTCTTTGTTCACCAATCTCGCCGTCCGCCTGCCAACCAGGCCGCCTTGCGCCACGGAGCCGTCGCCATGTCCGACAACGCCACGTCCCCTTCCGCCTCCCCTTCCGCCTCTTCTGCCACGTCCATCTCCTCTGCTGCTCCCCCTGTTGTTGGCGAACCGGCGTTGACGGACCAGCAGCGGCGGTTTGTGGAGGAGTATCTGGTGGACTGCAACGCCACCTTGGCGGCCGGTCGGGCGGGCTACAGCGCGCGCAGCGCCAGGCAGGCCGGGACGCGGCTGCGGGCGCTGCCCCATGTGCGGCGGGCGCTGGAGGCGGCCATGGCGGCGCGCAGCGACCGGCTGGGGGTGAGTCAGGACCGGGTGGTGTTGGAGCTGGCGCGGCTGGCTTTTGCCGACATGCGGGATTTCGCCAGTTGGGGGGACGGCTGCGTGCGGCTGCGGCCGTCGGAGGAGCTGACCGAGGATCAGGCGGCCTGCGTGTCGGAGATTGTGGAGACGCCGGGCAAGGGGGTGCGGGTGAAGCTTTTCGGCAAGCAGCCGGCGCTGGCCGCCTTGGCGCGGCACTTGGGGGCGCGCGAGGGCGGCGGCAAGGGGGCCGGGCGCGGCGACGCCGGGCCGGACGCGGCGTCCGGGGAGGGGGCGCGGCCGCTGACGGTGGTCACCTGGGTTCCGTTTCCGGACGCGCCGCCGCCGGAGGAGCCGGAGGACGGCCCGGGGGAGTAGGCGGGAGGGGTAGCGGTCAGAGCAACATGAAACGCCCCATCGCGAGGGGAGCGGAGGACACGACATGGGCAGCAGCGATTACGGCACTCCGGAGCAGAGGCTTCGCTGGGAGCAGATGGAATTTGAAACTAAAGTAGAACTGGCGAGTTTCCATGCGATCTTAAACAAATTTGAACAAATTAAGAGTGGAAGTTTTTTTGATAAATCGAATATTGACGTGAAGGATGACCCTCTCTCGACAAGGCTATACATCCCGGCGTCACCTCCTGGCACCAGCATAGATGCCAACATCAAACAGGCTAGAGAAACCTTCGATCCTCTTTGGTTTGTTAGCATGGTCGCAAAGAACAAACCATGGGATTACAAAACTAAGGATAAAAAATACGAAGACTTTGGAAATTTTAATTACGGAGCGACAGCTTTAGCTTTCGGGTTCAAAGAAGAATGGGCGTTACGCGCAGCAGGATTTTATCATATTCACACAAACGTCGCCCAGAAACTTCGATCTCAGGGAGAATTATTAAAAAGCATTCTAGCATATGGCACATCGTTCCAAGGGCCACCATATGGAGACGATGCCAAGGATCAAAAAATGAAAAAATTCGGATTCCAATACTACAAAGAAGTCTACAGCAATAGATACATGGGCACGGAAACATCTAAAGAATCTATAATGCGAGCAGCATCAAACACAATAACAAGCAATTTCCCAGGAGGAAGCATCATCGCAAAAAATCTCATTAATATGACAGACTAGACGAGATACAAGAAAAAATATCTCCCTGCAAGTCACTGACGAACATAAAACCACCCCTGTCCCAATATCTCGACCTGGATGGGCTTCTCGAAGGCGTCGTCATCGGGATACGCGCCGTCCGAACTGTACACCAAGCCCTCCCAGTAGCCCAAAAAGCCGTGGCGCGTTGCGAATACGGCCGTATTCCGGTTCCAGTCGCACTTCAGATAAGCGCCGTCCCCCACGACAGACAGATGCCGCAGTTCGCGCGGCAAGACATAATAATGCCTTGTCTCCTGCGGCGGCAAAGAGAGTTGCTTGTCGCAAAAGGCTTGGACAACCGCCTCGCGCTCCTCACGAAACCAGTCGTGATAGGCATGGAGATTCGTTGCGTCGGGACGGACGCCGCCAAAGGGCAGATGCGCCAGCAACAGGACCAGGAGCGGATAAACGCTTTGCAGCCACGGCAGGCGGATAAAGCGAACCGCGAGGTAAAACGCATAGAGAAACGTCGCGACCAGCACAATCGTGAACAGCGGCGGCGTCCAACCGGCCAAGGACTCCGGAAGAAAGGCCAAAACGGTAAACTCGTAATAGCGAAACGGGATTTCCGCCAGACAAAGCGCCAGGACGAACAGCAACACGCGGCGGCAATGCCGGATGGCCCAGGCCTGTTTCTCGGCTTCGGTCAGCGGCGCAGGCGGCGGCCCCCGGCGGACGCCGGGCAGGCGGGTGAGCCACGGCGGCAGTTTCGCCATGTCACTGCGCTTTGCCTTGAGGCAATCGCCCTGATGGCCGCTTGGGGATGGCGAACACGGGGCTGCTACTTGGTAAACAGCTTCATGAGAGCGGCGATCAGCGCGGCCTGTCCGATCAACATGGCGGCCACCCATTTGAGAATATCCGCCTTGGTGTCGGCATTGAGCTTGGCCATCTCGGCCAGGAGACGAAGTTCCGTTTCGCGCAAATCGTGCTTGGTGGCGATCTCGCGCTTGGCGTCCTCATCCTGCTTTTCCAGGATGCTGATAAGGACGCCGGCCGCTTCCTCGCCCAGGGCTTTTTCCAGCCTTTTCGAGTCGTCAAAAAGAAGGGTCATGCCTCACCCGTGCATCCATTCCCGGTTCAAGTCAAGACGCCGCAGGCGGCAAGGCGCATCCTTTGCAAATCATGACTTCTGGCCCCTCCCACGCGCCCACAAGCCTCACACTCCTGACGGCGAACGCCAGGACAAATAATACTTCTCCTTGTCTCCGGCGTGCCCCGCGCCGACCGCGCCGAGTTCGCAGTCGTCGCCTTCCCGCGGGCCAGGCGTGGACTGACGGGCAGACGGTCGCGCGGCCTGGCGGCAGCGGCCGGACAGCGCTTCGAAGGCCGCGTCGGGGATGGCCGCGTCCGGGCTGCCGGCGTGCAGCGCCAGGGCCGCCACGGCGCAATCGGCCACGGCCGTGGGCGGCGGCGCGGCATGGCGACGCAGCAACCGGGCATAGCCTGCGGCGGCCGGCTGGGACAACGACGGCACGGCGCACACGGCCAGCGCCAACAGCGCCAGGGCGAACAGGGCGATGGCCAGACGACGTTTGCGCGGCAAGACCAGCATGGCGGACTCCTCCGAACGCGGCTGACGCGTCCGCCCCGGTCCAAGCCTGAATCGTGCCAAAAATAATTCCAATCATTACGGCTTTGCCGCCGGGCAGCGCGGCATGAGGAAACCGGCATTGCGGACAATTGACGGCATTTCGGCACTTCCCCCCGGCGCGGTGGCCATCGACTACCGGCCTCAGCCGCTCCAGGCCCGGCTCCATGCCTGCCCGGCCAACGAGATTCTTTTCGGCGGCGCGGCCGGCCCGGGCAAAAGCCACGCCCTGCGCTTCGAGGCGCTTCTCGCCTGCCTGCGCCTGCCAGGCCTTCGGGCCTACCTCTTCCGGCGCACCATGGCCGAGCTGGAGCGCAACCATATCCTGCCGGCCCTGGCCCAGTTTCCCCGGCAGCTCGGCACGTTTCGGGCGGCCAAGCAGCGCTTCGAATTTGTCAACGGCTCCATGCTGCTGTTTTGCAGCTGCCAGCGCGAGAGCGACGTGTTTCGCTACCAGGGCGTGGAGATCCATCTGCTGTGCATCGACGAACTGACGAGCTTCACGGAGTTGCAATACGACTACCTGCGCGGCCGGCTGCGCTGCGCCCTCGACGTGCCGCCGGCACTGCGCCACAAGATTCCGGGCATTGTCTGCGCCTCCAACCCCGGCGGCGTGGGCCACGGCTTCGCCAAGGCCCGGTTCGTCGATTTCGCGCCGCCAGGCGTGTGCCGCCGCGCCCCGGCGGCCGAGGGCGGGATGCTGCGCTGCCACATCCCGGGCCGGCTTAGCGACAACGCCATCCTCATGGCCCGCGACCCGGGCTACGCCGCCCGCCTGGACGCCCTGCCCGAACCCTACCGCACCGCCTACCGCGACGGCGACTGGGACGTGTTCATGGGCCAGGCGTTCGCCTTCCAGCGCCGGCTCCACGTGATCCCGCCGCGTCCGGTCCCGGGCGACGCGCCGCTTTACATGACCTTCGACTGGGGCTACGGCGCGCCGTTTTCCGTGGGCTGGTGGTGGGTGGACGCCGACGGCCGGCTTTACCGCCTGGGCGAATGGTACGGGGCCAGCGGCGCGGCCAACCAGGGCCTGCGGCTGACCGATCCGCAGATCGCCGCCGGCATCCTGGAGCGCGAGCAGGCCCTTGGCCTGGGTGGCCGGCGGATCACCCGGCTTTGCGGCCCGGACTGTTTCGCCAAAAAGCCCGACTACCGGGGCGGCGGCCAGGGACCAAGCACGGCCGAGGTGTTCGCCGGGGCCGGCGTTTTCCTCTCCCCCGGCGACCCCTCGCGTAAAAATAAGATCCGGCAGTTCCACGAACGCCTGCGCCCCCGGGACGACGGGCCGCCCATGCTGCAGGTCTACGACACCTGCCGCGATTTCATCCGCACCATCCCGCTGCTCACCGCCGACCGGCGCAACGTCGAGGACATCGACACCACCGGCGAGGACCATATCTACGACGAGGCCTGCCACGCCTGCATGGCCCGGCCCCTGGCCACCAGCCTGGACGAGGCCGGCAAGCGGCCGGCGGCCCGGCTCATCGACGCGGTGTTGGCCCCGCCCCCAAACGACGAGGAGGTTCCATGAGCGATTCCGTCATCTTGTGGCTGGCCTTTGATGTCGCCCTGCATCTGGCCGGGGCGGCGGGATTTGTGCTGCTCGGCTGGCGGCTTGGCCGGGAGAGCGCCGGCCGGCCCATGTTCGACTATCCGACCTGGCCGACCCGCCCGGAGGCCAACGCGCCCCTGGAAGAGGCCGATCCCTGGTCCGCGTCGTCCATCACCGCCACGCCCCTGGATCGTCGGCCGGCCATGGTGGATATTTTCGAGACACTTGCGCCCCGGCGGCCGTTCAATGCCGACCAGGGGACGCCCTAAACCAGGCTAACACGCTGAATTACCATTCTTTCGCACTGAATCGGCCTGCATAGAAACTATACGCCGCCAGGCTTGGCCGCCTGCTGGTTGGGCACAATGCATACAACCACCAAGGGCTGCCGTTCTTGGTAAGAATATGATAATACGCTGATTTTATGGATAAAACAATGTTGGCACGGCTGCTGCAATTGGGAAAACCATCCACGGGCAACGGCCCAGCGGAACCCGACCACGCCGGACATTTCCGGCAACCCTACGGAGGTATTTTTCATGCGCGTAAAGTCGCTTCACATCGTTCTCTCGGCTCTGGCCATCCTGGCGCTGACTTCTTCCCTGGCTCTTGCCCGAGGCGGCATGGGCGGCGGCCAAGGCGGCCAGGGCAGCTGCCCCGGCATGGGCGGCGGCTGGGGACAGCTCAGCCCGGAAAAGCAGGCGGCCTTCCAGAAGCTCCATGACGCCTTCGCGGCCAAGACCGCCCAGCTGCGCGCCGACCTCGGCGTCAAGATGGCCGAACTCAACGCCCTGTCCGTGGCTGCCACCCCGGACCAGGCCAAGATCGACGCCGTGACCAAGCAGATCGGCGACTTGCAGGCCAAGCTGCTCTCCGAGCGCACCCAGTTCCGCATCCAGGTGTCCAAGGAAGTCGGCGCTGGTGTGGCCGGCGGCGGCTGTCCCGGCATGGGCGGCTACCACGGCGGCGGCTGCCAATAACGACGAACGCTTCGGGGCCGGGCGAGTCCTCCGTCCGGCCCCGAAGCCGACCCCATTGAGGCAGCCATGTGCACGATCCCCGGCTTCCCCTTCTTCCCGGGCGGTTGGCTGACCATGCTGCTCCTTGTCCTCGCCGCCGTGGTCGTCCTGGGTCTGGCCCGGACCCGAAACGACAAACGGCGGCAAGCGGTGCGACGCGGCGCGGCCGCCGACCGCGACGACGCCCTGGACATCCTGCGACGGCGATTGGCCGAGGGGGCGATAAGCCCCGAAGACTACGACCGGCTGCGCAAAATCGTCGCCGCCCCGGCAACCGACGGGAACAGATAGGCAGTTCCTGTTGACTCCATAGACGTACCCCCGTGTTGACAACCCTCTGTCTCCTTCCCCAACCCGAAGCGGCCCCGTGGCCGCTTCGGGCCTTTTGAACCGATGACTTTTGCCGGCGACGTTGCTACCGTTCCGGCCCCACGACACCACGCAGCACAAAGGAGCGCCCATGGGCACCAACAAATCCGGCGAGGCGACGGTAGGTCGCAGCGCCGCCATCCTCGGGGCCGGACTGGCCCTTCTGGCCGGCATCTTTCTGGGGTTCACCATTCGCGGCATGATGGACAGCCCGTCCAAAGGCGGCATGCCCGCAGCCCAGCAGCAAATGCCGCCGCCCCAAGCCCAGCAGCAGCAAGCGCAGCAGGCCTCGCCGGCCCTGCTCGACCGCATCAAGGCCCTGGAAAAACAGACCCAGCTCGAACCGGCCAACGTGGCCGCCTGGACCGAGCTGGGCAATCTCTATTTCGACACCGACCAGCCCGAAAAGGCCATCCCGGCCTATGAGAAGTCGCTGACCCTGGAGCCGGGCAACCCCGACGTGCTCACCGATCTGGGCGTCATGTACCGCCACGTGAATAAGTTCGACAAGGCGCTGGAGTGCTTCAACAAGGCCCTGGCCATCAACGCCGGCCACGTGATCGCCAGCTACAACAAGAGCATTGTGCTGGAGCACGACAAGAACGACCGCGCCAGCGCGGTGGCGGCGCTCAAAGCCCTGGCCGCGAAAAACCCCCAGGCCGTGCTGCCCGGCAACAAGCCCGTGGCCCAGGCCATCCAGGAGCTGTCGCAGTAGCGGGAGCGAGAGGTTGGTCTGATGAGAACGCGTCGGCCGAGCGCCGAGAAAAGCGAAAGCCCCGGGAAACCGGGGCTTTTTTATGGCGTCGATGCTGCGGCGCAAGCCGTGCCGGTGTGGCGACGGCCCAGGCACACAAACCTCAGTTGCGCGTGCCGTCGAACTCCAGGGCGACGAAATGGCGTCCCGGACCGACAGGGACCGTCACGACGTTGCCCGGACCACGCTCAGGCCGGGCCGGCGCGCCGTCCACCATGGCCCGCCAGGCCGGATGGTAGGGCAGGGAAAAGGCCACCTGGCCGGCCACCTCGGCCGTGACCGCGGCAAAGGCGTTGTAGGGATCGGCGGAAAAACAGGTCGCCGGCAGGATGGCCATGGGTTCGGTGGCGATGGAGCGCACCTCGCCCTGGGCTCCGGGCTCGGCGGCGTTGAGCTCGTAGCCCGGCTCGGGCACGCCCGAAACGGGCAGCGGCACGTCGACGTCGTTGTCTCCCGGCCCAAGCAGCAGGCTGAGCGGCTGGCCCGCGCCCTTGAGCAGCAGGTCCATGCGGCCGGTGCAGGCCACCCGCATCCGCACCCGCAGGAGCGTGCGCTCCCCTGGGGCGGTCCCGGCCGGATAGAGCCGGCCGTAGGGCAGAAGCTTGTGGCGCGCCAAAAGGCCCTGCCAGCGCGGCGCGACGGCGAGCTTTTCGCTGGCCGGGGCGTTGGGCAGGAAATGGGCCATGCCCTGGTAGCCGCCGTAGCGGAAAAGCCCAAGCCCCTCGGGCAGGCTCTTGCCGGGGGGCAACTCGGCCGGGGCCAGGGCGAACCGGGGATCGGCCAGGGTCTGGCGCTCCACGGCCTCGTCCTGGCGGGCGTAGAGGTATTTGACGCCCCACAGAGTCAGCAGCTCGGGTGTGAGCTGGTGCGGATAGGCCGGCGGCGAGACCGGGGCGCGCAGGGCGGCGAAGAACAATCCCGGCCCCAAGGGCAGATACTGGCCCCGGGCGCGCATAAAGACCGTCATCTGCACGGGAAAGATGCCCGAGGCGTGATATTCGACGATGTTGCAATCGCCTTCGCCGGCCAGGGCCGCGCCCAAGGCCGCGTCCGGGTCGGTGGGGCCGGCGGCGGGCGGCGTCGCCGGCGCTTCAAGGCGCTTGTAGACGGCGTAAATGTCGTCCTGGAAAAACGTGTAGGGCTCGCGGGGCAGATCGCGGCCGGCGTTAAACAGGGCCACCTGTTCGTAGCCGGGGCTGGCGAAATGCGGCATGAGCGGATTTGAGCGGACCCAGAACACATAGTCGGGCCGCAGGGTTTCGGTTTCCCCGCCGTCCTGGCCCAGCAGCAGGATGCGGTGGCGGAAGGGATCGAGCAGATAGCGGTCGCTGAAAACCAGATGGGCCGAAGGGGCCAGCGGGATGCCGACTGAGGCTCCGGCCGGAACGTTGGCGTCGAACCAGCCCTGGGCCATCTGCCGGGTGCTCTGGCCGCACGAAAAACGCAGCACGTCGAGGTTGGCGGCCATGGTGGCGACGACCAGGCCCGCCGCCAGGACGTCCAGGCCCAGGACGGCCCGGCGCGAGCCGGCCCCGAGCGTGGCCAGCCAGTCGAACAGCAAGGCGGCGAGCACCGCCGTCAGCAAGGACTGGCCGTAATAATAGTAGGTGATGTTGCCGACCACGTGGTCGTTGGCCACGAACCACAAAAACAGGAGCTGGAGCACGTACAGGGCAGTCAGGCAGTTGACGGCCGTGACCCGCCGGCCTTCCCTGGCCGAGCGCCAGAGGGCGGCCAGGAAGGCCGGGATGGCGACCAGGCCCAGGGCCTTGCCGAGCAAGGCTTCAAAGTGGGTCAAGCGAAAGAGGATGGTGGCCCAGAAATCGCCCTTGACCGCCGTTTTCTTGTTGAGCGTGGAATAGCGGACGATGAAGTCGTAAAAAATCCAGGCCCCGGGGATGATGCGGGGGTTGGACACGACGAACAGCCCAAGGCCCAGGCCGGCGGCCTTGGCGACGAGCGCCAGGCCCGGCCCCCGAAACGGCCGCAGCCCCCGGCCGGCCAACCCGGCCCACAAACAGGCCGCGAAGGGAAAGACCACCGTGGCCATGGTGAATTTCATGGCAAAGGAGACGGCGAGCAAGGCCACGGCCGCGTACAGGTGGCGCGCGCGGCCGTCCCGGGCAAAGGCCAGCTGGTAGAGCATGGACAGCATGGTCAGGCCGAAAACCACGCCGTCGGGCTTGAGCCGCAGCTCGAAGCCGGTGAGAAACGGCACGGAAACCATGAGCCAGGCCCCCAGCACCCCGGCCCGTTCGCTGACGTGGTTGCGCAACAGCCAGAACACGCCCAGGGGAATGGCGAGCAGGAAGGCCAGCTTGTAAAACGAAAAAATCTTGAAGATGCGCAGCATCTCGGCCGGATACAGCACGTACAGGCTGCGGTCCTCGAAACGCTGGACAAAACCGAGCTTGGCCGCGGCCCAGATGACCGGCCGCGCGCCGTGGAGCAGCGGCCCGCCGAAATTGGTGGCCACGTCAAAGGTGTTGGTGGTCGGCCCGTAGTAGCCCAGGGCGTGCATGAGGGAGACCTGGGCGTCGTCTTCGTAGCTGTTGACCGGCAACGGCTTGTTGGAATTGAAGTTATAGCCCTGGGGATCGGCCACGCCGCGCATGTTGCAGATGGCGACGGTGTGGACGGCGACAAAGACCAGCAGGGCGGCCAGGACCGACCGGGGCAGACGGTAGGAAATGCGAAAGACGTCGTGGCGCATGGGCTGTGGCTATGGCGCCGGCTGTCCGCCGGCCGGTTGGCGTTTGCGCAGCTTGAGGCAGAACTTGTGGGCCATGATGGGCCAGGGCAGCAGGAAGGCCGGATTGCGGAAGATTTCCTGCTCGGCGATCTCCATGTCCGGGATTTGGGTCAAAAGGGCCAGAAAGGGCTCCTGTTCCCGGACATGGCGGCCCTCTTCCAGGGCCAGGATGAAGCGTTCCATCCAGCCCGGGTTGTCGTGCAGGGCGTAGTCGATGACCACCATGATCCCGTCCGGGGCCAGCAGCCCGGCCGTGTGGTTGAGGATGGAGACGGCGTCGGCGTCGGGCATGTGGTGCAGGGAGCCGCAAAAGAGGATGAAATCAAAGGCATGGTCGGCCGGGGACAGGGTGCGCACGTCCTTTAGGAGAAAGCGCATGTGCCCCTTGTCGCGGTAGCGTCCGGCGGCCAAAGCGATGGCGTCGGCGTCGATGTCCACGCCCAGGTAGTCGCAGGGGCGTTTGGAGAAATGGACGCTGTCGATGCCCACGGAACAGCCCACTTCCAGGACGCGCCGACGGCCGTCCAGGTGTTTGACGATGGCCCGGCCGCGGTAAAAAAATCCGGCCAGCAGATACTGGGCCGTCAGCCAAAGGCGGGGGAATCGGGACTGCAGCGGCTTTTTTGGCGTCTTTGCGGCGTTGGTCATGGGTTCCGGGCACCCGCATCAGCCTGTTCGACGCTCATGACGACCCAGTGCTTTTGTCGGGAGGAATTGGTTTTGATACGCCCCAGCATCAGGGTGAGGATGGAAAAAAAGGCCGCGCACAGGCCCAGGGAGAACACTTCCAGCAGCAGGATGCTCGTCACCCCGGTGGGCAAAATGACTCCGGCCAAGCGCAAGGCCAGCACCACGGCGGCCAAGACGGCCAAAAGCGCGAACAGCACGCCCGCCGCGCCGACCACCACCCGGGACGGGAGGTCCGAATACAGGATCAGCGCCCGAAGCGACAGGCGGATCAGCCCGTGAATGGCCACTTTGGAAGTGCCGCCGCCCCGGGCCTGGCGATCCAGGAGCAGGCCCTTCTGGCGGTAGCCCACCCAGGCCCGCAGTCCCGGGAAATAGGGGTCCGCGTCGGCGCATTCGACGATCTGCCGGGCCACGGGGGTCCGTATGACGCTGAAGGTGCCGGCGTTTTGCGGAATGGGAAAGTGGGACGTGCGGGAGAGCAGCCGGTAGAATTTCGGGGCGAACACGCGCATGACCCAGCCGTCATGGCGTTCGGCCCGCACGGCGTAGACCACGTCCTGGTCGTCGCTGACATCCAGCAGCGAAACAAAGTCTTCGGGCCGATCCTGCAGATCGCCGTCGATGGTCCCGATCCAGTCCGCCCCCACCTCTTCGGCCAGGCGGCAGCCCTGTTCGCAGCCGGCGAGCAAGGCGGATTGATGGCCGAAATTGCGGGAAAGGCGCACGAGGCGGATGGGCACGGACAAGGCGTTGATATGCTTTTGGACGAGGGCGACGGTCTGGTCGGTGGAGCCGTCGTCCACCGCCACGATCCCTTTCAAACGATGGCCGAGGCCGTCGACCAGGCGATTGAAAAAGTTGTCGATGTTCTCTTCTTCATTGAAGAAAGGAACAACAACGACAAGAGACTGGTCTTGAGCCATGGGCGTATCCCTACTGGCGGCACGACAAGCTTGTCAAGCCTGGGCCGGGGCGGCGGTCGCAGGAGGCTTAGGGCCGTTTGCCGCGCTCCTAGCTTTCCATGAAAGCTCGCAGCACGGCGCTTATGGCCGTCTCGTAGCCCATGTTCCGCCGGGCGCGAAACGAGGCCAGCACGTCGCGATTTGAAAAGGCCTCTCCCGTGCCGCCACTTTCAAGATAATACTTTGAATTGGCGGGATTAATTTTTAGATGACTTTTGCCGATTTTCAAATATATCGTTTTGCCCTGCTCCGCGTGACCCCGGTTCGAGGCATTTGGGCATTGCAGGTGCATTCATCGCAAAAATCCAAGTCAAGAACAGGTATTTTCAGCTGTTTTCCTGTCGATAAAAGCTTCAACAGATCGTGTTGCTGCTAGTCTATTGGGAACATCAAGAAGCACGAGGCGAGATATGGCAGAACAGAAATCGAATTTTGACATTACCCTTGGGGAAAACATTTTCAGAATTGCCGTCGAGAACACTCCGACAGGAGTTTGCATTACAAATGCAGAAGGAATTTTTGAGTATGTCAACAAGTCATATTGCAGCTTGTATGAGTATGGCCAGAAAGAACTTCTTGGCAATAATTTTACAATGATTGTCCCTGATGAGCACAAAGCCGTACTGCAGAAACTTCATGACCAATACATCAATGGCACTAAAGAGGTACGAGGAGAATGGGATGTTGTCACAAAAAGCGGCAAACGTCTCACGATTTTAGCCGACGCAGTTCGAGTCACAGGCCTCGATGGCAGCTTCAAAAAAGTTACTTTTGTTACTGACATCACAGAACGAAGAAAGTACGAGCAAGAACTTCAAAAACTATACCTATCCATCGAGACTTCGTCGGCATCTATCGTGATAACAGATTCGAGCGGTGCCATATGTTATGCGAATCCTTCATTTTGCAAAACCACTGGATATCTACAAGAGGAAGTGCTCGGCCAGAATATGAGGATGTTTAAGTCTGGGGTCCACGACCAGGAGTTCTATATATGCATGTGGAATTCCATATGCAACGGAAAAACTTGGCGGGGCGAGATATGCAATAAAAGCAAAAATGGAGAGCTGTTCTGGGAATCGACAATCATAACTCCAATTCCTGACAAGTTTGGCAAAGTCGTTAATTATGTAGCGGTAAAGAACGATATTTCAGAAAAAATTGACCTTGAAAGGCTCAAGGGCGACGTGGATTGAATTTTGCGGCACGACCTCAAAACTCCACTTAACGCCATCGTGTCATTACCCCAATTATTAAAAGAAGATGGCAACCTGACACTTGAGCAGCGTGACTACTTAAACCACATTGAAAGATCTGGATGGAGAATGCTCAGGATGATCAACAGTTCTTTGGATATATTCAAGATGGAGGAAGGGAGTTACCGCTGCAGCCTGAGTCCGAACGATTTAGTCAGCATAACAAAAGAAGTTGTCGATAGCCTGCAAAGCTCTTTAAAAAGATACGATTGCAAAATTATTCTTCATTATAACGCAAAAGTAGCAAATGACAGCAACACACTTGTGATACAGACCGAAGAAACCAACATTCACAATATGATGTCAAATTTGTTGACCAATGCCATTGAGGCGTCTCCGGCCGGAAGCGACATTATCGTTAACTTCGCAAACAGCTCCCCAAAGAGCCTTTCCATTACAAACAAGGGCGTTGTCCCCAAAACCATTAGAGATCACTTCTTTAAAAAATACAAAACTTACGGGAAGAAACACGGAACCGGGCTGGGCGCTTATTCGGCAAAGCTGATTGCTGATGCACTTGGATACAAAATCGAGATGCAAACTTCCGACGAAATCAATGAAACAACCATTACGATCACTTTTTGCGATTAACAGGACGTCCTCTCCCCGCAGCTTCATCAACATTTGTTCTGTTGCAGTACACATCAGCCGCATACTCAAAAAGCGCGGGCAGCCAAAGCTGCCCGCGCCGTCGCAACAACTATCCCTCCCTGCTAGGCAGGCTGGGCCTCCCCCTCGCCTTGCGGCTCGGGGTCGGGGGGCGGCGGGACCACCGCCGCCGCCGTCACGCCCGAGGGATGGGCGTACCGGTCATTAAGCGTCTGGATGAACCGCTCGCTGTCGGCGATCACCGACACCAGCATCTTGCGGTATTTCACACCCCAGCCAGCCGGCTCGGAACGGAAAATCGAACGCCAGGGCGCGGTGTTCTTGTAAAACGCCCGCAACAGCCCCTCGCGAAGCGGTCCGTGCGGATACGTCTTGGACACCAGCCGGGCCACCGACGCCGCCGACCACTTGCGCGCCAGCATATGCAGCCAACCGGCCAGGCCAAGGCTCGCCAGCAGGAATAAAATCGTGCTCCAGGCCTCGCCGAACACCCAGCCCAGCCAGCCCGGCACCACGCCGGTGGTAAAGGGATGGCCCGTCAGCACATACAGCGCCGCCAGCACCACGCCCAGCGCGCCGAAAATGCCGCAATCACGGGACAGCGTGCCCGAACGCCAGCGCTGCATCATGCTGCGCAGCTCCGGCACACGCACGTCCTCCACCTCGCGGGCGAGCTTTTCCAGCTCGCCGACGATGCGGTAGGCCCGCTCCACCCGCACTTGGTTCATGCGGGTGTGGATGCTCGCCATGTCCGCGTCGCGCTTGGCCTCAAACCGCTGGCGCAGGGCCGGGTCGTCGATGGGCACGGCCGAAGTGGGCGAATAGATACGATAAAACTTGCCGGCCGTGAGGCCCTGTTGGGCCAGGGCGCGCTGCCACGCGCCCACCACCTCTTCAGGGTTGTCCTCACGGGCGGCAATGTCCATTTGGTTGAGGATGAAGATGAACTTGTTGGAATCGCGGCGGTTGATCGTGGCCGCCACGAGATGGGTGAGCGTGTCGCGCATGGCCCCTGGCTCGGGGCGGCGCGCGTCGAAAAGCACCAGCACCAGATCGGACAGATCCATGATGTGGTTGGTGATGCGCAAGGTCGAGGTGCGCTGGGCGTCGGCGTCAAAGCCCGGCGAATCAATAAGGATAAGCCCGCGCAGCTTGTCGCTGGGGCAGGTCTTGAGCCGGATGTAGGAGTCGATGCGGCCGCCCTCGCCCGGCTCGACCTTTTCCAGCTCCTCGCTCATCTTGTAGAACGGGAAGCGCAGGTCGGCGTTAAGCGCCGTGCCGGGCAGCACCCGGGATTCGCCGGCGGCGTTGTAGCAGATGACCGTGAACTTGTCGTCCACGGCGTGGGAGCCGGTCTGCTGCACCGGAATGTCGAGATAGTTGTTGATGAAGGTGGACTTGCCGGCCGAAAACGGCCCCAGGATGGAAATCAGCGGCCACCAGGCGATCTGGGAGATGGTGGACTGGTCGTTGCCGATGAGTCCCAGCCCCCGGCAGACCTTGTCGAGTTTGCGAAAACTCCCCACCGCCTCGACAAGCAGCGGATTCTCCAGTTGCAGATGTTCCTTCAGGCTGTTGAGCCTGTCATGCAGCCGGCCGTCTTCCATGCCACCCCCCCGGCGAAAATCAACGTGGACTTCCGTATCAAATGATTCGGGATTCGTCGAGGCGGCAGGACCAACGCGGCGTGAAAATCCCCGGCCGGACGAAAAAACCTCGCCCGAGCGCCAGGGGCGCGGCAACGGTTGCCCCACCGGCCCTGGGCGGTTAGGCTGTGCCCGGCCGCCCGCGCGGCCAGGAGGCCCCCATGCACGAGGAATCCCTTGGCAACGTCATCCGCGATTACCTGACCGGGGAGGAAGTCGTCGAGACCTCCTACGAGGAGTTCCGCCAGGCCCTGGCCAGGCTGCTCGTGGAGGAGCGCGGTTTTCCCAAAAAGCGCCTGACCCCCAAGATCGGCGTCTGCTTCCCGGCCGACGGCCAGGACTACACCCGCATGATCGACCTGGCCGCCACCGACGAGGCCGGGCGTACGCTGCTTTTCGTCATCTTCTGCTCCGGCGAACCCGGCAGCTACGTCCGCGAATCCCTGGCCGCCGCCCGGGTCTACGACAAAGGCCCCGTGCCGCTGGCGCTGGTCACCGACACCCGCGAGGCCATACTGCTCGACGTCGCCTCGGGCCGGGAGATCGGCCGAGGCCTGCGAGCCATCCCGCGCTACGAGGAACTGGCCGCCCTGGCCGCGCCCATGGAACCGCTGCCGGGCGACGTGCTGGCCCGGGAACGCCGTATCCTTTTTGCCTACAGCGAATTCCTCTCCGGCGGCTGCTGCCAGGGAGCCTGCCGGCCAAAGGCGAGAATGTAGAGAAGAGGAAGAGGCCTCCGGCAGCCGGGGGCCTGAAGCCCCCGGCCCCCCCACTTGGAGAGACGGGGTCAGGCGGGGGCGGGCTGGAGTTCGATGAGGCCGAGCTTGACGAGTTCGGCGATAAGCGTTTCGCGGCGCAGGGGCTTGGGCAGATAGGCGTCGGCGCGGCCGTGGAAAAACGACTCGCTGACGTGGCGGGTGTCGGTCAGCACGGAAATCATGATGAGTTTGAAGGGCTCGCGGCGACCCGGCCGGGTTTCCTCGATGCGCCGCAGCTCCTGCACCACCATGTTGCCGTCCATGCCGGGCAGCAGGATGTCCATGAACACGGCGGTAAAGGGGCGGTCCTCGTCCAGGGCGGCCTCATAGGCGGCCACGGCCTCTAGCCCGGTGGAGGCGGTGATGCACTCGGCATAGGCCGACAGGAACGTGCGCAAAAAAAGGATGATGCTCTCGTCGTCGTCGACGATGAGAAACCGCATGGGAGCAAGAGACGGCACGGCTGATGTCGGTGAGGCGAACGACATGGAGCTAGCTACGATGTTTTGGACTGCCCGGCAAGGGCGTCGTTCCGGGGTTGCGGCCCGACGAAAATGACGTTGAGGGTTGCGAAGTAATTGGTCAGTTCGGCGGCCAGGGCCAGGGCCTCTTCCTGGCGTCCGTGGTGGATGGCGGTCTCGGCGGCGGCGGCCAGGGCGGCGGCGGCCGGGAGTTCGTAGGTGCCGGCCGCGCCTTTGACGCTGTGGGCCAATCGCCGGGCCTCGGCTGTGTCGCCAACGGCCAGGGCGGGCGCGATGCCGGCCAGATGCCGCTTCTGGATTTCCAGAAACTGCGAATAAATTGGTTTGAGGGCCTGGCTGACGCGGACGGTGGTCGGCAGCCTGGAAATCATCGCGTTCATGCCGTCTCCGTGCTTGGCCATCCGTGTCGGGCCATCTTGACGCATCCGGCGCGATCCATTTAGGAATGTCCCGCGCGCCCGTAGCTCAGCCGGATAGAGCGTCGGACTTCGAATCCGCAGGCCGGGAGTTCGAATCTCTCCGGGCGCGCCAGTTTTTGCCCCTGGCCAAAGCCCTTGCCGCCCTTAGAACCATCCCCCGGCGTCCCCTCCCCCACGGCGCACAGTCAGTCGCCCTTGCCTTGGGCGTATTCCCCGGCATAGGCCGCCAAAATCGCCCCGATCAGCTGGCCGAAACGGGGCTTTAACTCCTCGCAACGCGGGGTGTTGCGCAATTCCACACCCTTTCGCTCGCTGCGGATCAAACCCGCCTCGCGCAACACCCGAAAATGTTGCGACAGCGTGGACTTCGGCACCACGCGATCCGGCAGGTTCAAGAAATCCGAACACGTCTTTGGCGCGCTGGACCGCATGATTTCCTTGAGAATCTGTACGCGGACAGGGTCGGACAGGGCATGCAGGATGCCCTCCACAGTCACGTCCTCAATGGCCGGATGCTGCAGCGGCTTCATCGTCCCCTTTCCTCGGTCTCCCTGGGCGCGGGCGAAATCCACGCCAGGATTGGCGTTGACAGTCCCGACCATAGTTCGTAAAAACGGAACAAACGAACTTACGACAGCGCCGGAGGCCAACGCCCCTGGCTCAGGCAGCAGGCAAGGCCATACACCGTTGCCTGCCTGCGGACAAGGCAACCACCCGCGCCCGGGAAACGCCCCGGCGACCCAAACCGCGCCAAAGACAAGCGAGGGAGACCACCGTGAACAGACGCCAGTTCTTCATGCAGGCGGCCCTGGCCGCCACCGTGCTCGGCAACATCCCCGCCCTGGCCGCCGCCGGCCAGGAAGCCCCAAAAAAAACCGGAACCAAGCGCAAGCAGGCCGGATATTACTGGTTCTCCGTCGGCGACGTCGATGTGCTCGCCCTGTCCGATGGTACCCTGCGCAGCCGAGCCAAGCTCCTCAACGACTCCCCCGGCCAGGTGGACGCCCTGCTGCGCCAAGCCCATGCCCCCGTTCCGACAATCGCGTCCGTCAACGCCTACTGATCGTTTTGGGGGACCGCCGCATCCTCGTCGATGCCGGGACCGGGGATCTGCTCGGCCCTTCACTCAACAAGCTGCCCGAAAGCCTGGCCGCCGCCGGGTTCGCGCCCGGACAGATCACCGACATCCTGCTGACCCACATTCACGCCGACCATTCCGGCGGGCTGACCGTGCAGGGCCGCCTGGTCTTCCCCAACGCCACGGTGCACGTCAGCCGCGCGGAAAAGGCCTTCTGGCTGGACCCCGCCAACGCGGACAAGGCCCGGGACAGCCATAAGCCCATGTTCGCCCAGGCCCGAAAATCCCTGGAACCGTACGCCGCCGCCGGCAGGCTCGTGACGTTCGAGGCCGGCCAGGACGTCGTCCCGGGGATCGCCTCCCGGCCCTCGACCGGCCATACGCCGGGGCACACGTTCTACGTCCTGGACAGCCAGGGGCAACGGCTGGTGTTCTGGGGAGACACGGTCCATGTGGCCGAAGCCCAATTTCCCTGCCCCGAACTGGCCATCGAATACGACATCGATCACGAGGCCGCCGTCAGGGCGCGGCAGCAGGCTATGGAGGAAGCGGCCCGGGAGGGACATCTCGTGGCCGGGGCCCATATCGCCTTCCCGGGCATCGGCCATGTGGCCAAGGTCGGCCAGGGATACCAGTGGATTCCCGCCCCGTACGTCAACGACGCCATCGGTTGACGACGCGTGCGCGAGTGGGGGGCATTGTCGAGATGTTCAGGCGCCCTTGGGGCTCCAGGGCCGCGCCGGGGCAATGCCGCCGCAGGAACGTGCCGAAGGCGTGCCTGACTCGCTCACGATCCTTCGGCAAAAGCGAGCCGTCCTTCCTGCAGACGTTTCTCGGCCCGCTGCCTTTGCCATCCTCCCGCAAGAGGACATTTGACGCCGCCCCGCCTCGCGCAAACGCCCCTGGCGACAGATCGTGAGTTCAGCCCGGGACGGGATGAGCAGTCCTCCATGGCCGAAACGCCTGCGCCTTGCCCGTCGGTGCTGCCCCAAAAAAAGGGGGGCTCGGATGAGCCCCCGCGCAGGAGATGAAGGAGAGGTCAAAATGATAGGGAGGTATCACTTTGCTCTTGATTATAATCTATCCAAATTACGTGCCAGACCTTAAGCCCTGTCGGTTTTTTAAAAATTCCTCATCAATTTAGGCTACTACGCCCAACATGATCGAATGGCCCGAAAACACGGCTCAGGGATTACCTCCTGTTTTACGGCAAAATAGCAAGAATTCCTGAAAAACAGGACTCTGTCGCCCCTCTTCCAACAGAAGAGTACCCGCCCCTACGTTGCCGCCAACTCCAGTCGAATACGCCAAGGAGCGGATTGTGGCGCAACGGCGATCTCCGGGCTAGACCGGCCGGCCCGACGCCGCCAGCTCTTCCACCAGCCGGGCCAGCCGGGCCAGGTCCAACGGTTTTTCGATGTAGCCGTCCATGCCCGCCGCCAGGAACTTTTCCTTGTCGCCGGCCATGGCGTAGGCGGTCATGGCCACGATGGGCAGGCCAGACAGCCGGGCGAACTCCGGCGCGGTCCGGATGCGGCGCGTGGCCGCCACCCCGTCGAGCTCGGGCATGTGGA